>JAYZDP010000138.1:0-4885 GCA_036337765.1 Acidobacteriota bacterium | reverse complement strand
CGCTCACGATGAGGTTTGCCAGCTCGAGCTCCTTCTGCACCAGATCCGGTTTGAACTCGCCGCGGAACTCGACCGGCGCGACCGATTCGATGGCGTTGTCGTCCGCGGTGCGATCCCCCGGCGGCCCTTCCGCTAGAAAGGCCTCTTCGCTTTCGTCCGCAGACGAGGCGCCCGCTCCCGTCCGTCCTGCGGTGCGTGAGGGTAGGTCGTCGAAGAGAGCCATGCAGGCCTCGACGGCGTCGGCGGTGGTGTACACCGTGGCCTCGAGACTCGCCAACTGAGAGCACCATTGGGCAAGTTGCTCGATGCGAGCCGCGATCGGCGGCGGGCTATCCTGCGCCAGGTCCGTCCCGAGGCTGAGCTGGACGAGAGCCTCGAGCAAGGCGGCGCGCTGGGGTAGGCCACTGACTCGGGGCCTATCGGCGAGTGCGGAGGCCATCACACGACGAAGGTCGGGAGCGAGGCCGCGGTAGCGGCGGGCGAGATGAGCGTCGATCCGGCCGCTCTCGAAGGTCACAAAGAGCCGCCTCGCCAGCTCGGGACGGGAGAAGCGCTCGAAAAAGCCGGCGAGGCCGACCTCCGAGCCTGCCGTGTGGGTCGCTGCCTGCCGGCCTTGCCACCTCGCGAGCGAGAAGCCGAAGGTTCCGCACTCCCAGTGGCCGAGCTGGTGAAGGATGTCGACCTTGAAGACGGCGAAGTTCTCCGCGGTTGTCGGGTAGTCGTCGATCGCTTCGGGCAGAAAGACGCAGTGCACGCTCGACGACGGCAGGCGCCGGTCGCGGCCGCGCTCAGTGGCGGGTAGCTCGTCGGTCGATCGCAGCTCGAAGCTGCGTCCGCCGAAGGCCTCGGTGTAGAGGTGGAGTACCCGCTGACTCTGGCGCAGGACCGCCGCGGTGGGGGGGTGTGCCGGGGGCTCGTCCGGCTGTGCGCGCTGAATGGGCACGCGGCCCCGCTAGGGGAAGAGGGTCGTCACCATCTCGGAAACGGCTCGCTGCACCTCGGCGTCGTCGGTGATGGTGCGGCTCACGGCGACCTCACAGGCGCGCTTGACGTCGATGCCGCCGGCGACCAGCTGGGCGGCGTAGACCAGCAGGCGCGTCGACACGCCGTCTTCGAAGCCGTGCTCGCGAAGGTTGCGGACCTTCGAGCCCAGGGTGGCGAGCTCGTGCGCGGTCTCGGTGTCGACGCCACCTTCGTGGACGATGATTTCGGTCTCGAGCTCGAGCGGCGGATAGTCGAACTCCAGCGACACGAATCGCTGTCGGGTGGACGGCTTGAGATCCTTGAGCACGCTCTGGTAGCCGGGGTTGTAGGAGATCACCAGTAGGAAATCCTCGTTGGCCTCGAGGATAGTCGCCGTCTTCTCGACCGGCAGGATGCGTCGGTGATCGGTGAGGGAATGGATGAGAACCGTCGTGTCTTTGCGAGCCTCGACGATCTCGTCGAGGTAGCAGATGGAGCCGGTGCGCACGGCGCGCGTCAGCGGACCGTCGATCCAGACCGTCTCCTCGCCGGCGAGCAGGTACCGCCCCACCAGATCGGTGGCGCTCAGGTCCTCGTGGCAGGCCACCGTGAGCAGGTGATCCTGGATGGAGCGCCGTCTCTCGTTGGCGTGCTCCCCGCGGTAAAGGTGCCACGAGATGTACTCGACGAAGCGGGTCTTGCCGCAGCCGGTCGGACCCTTCAACAGCACCGGCAACCGCGCGTGGTAGGCGGCGAGAAAGACCTCGATCTCGTCGCCGAGGGGCAGGTAGTACGGCTCTGCGGTGCTCACGTCGGGCTTCAGTCGTCGAGAACGAGGATCTTGATGTTTCGGATCCAGATCTCGTTGCCGTGATCCTGGAGCGCGATGTGACCGCTCTTGTTCATGCCGTACTGCGGCCATTGGGAGAACTTGCTCGCAGCCACGAGCTGCGTCCACTCGTCGCTCCACAGCTCGTAGGAGACCTGTTCGACCCCGTTCAGCCACTGCGTGACCTGCGCGCCATCGACGCGCAGCCGTGCCTCGTTGAACTCGCCGATCGGGCGCGTGAGGTCGGACGGCGGCCCGTGAATGGCGTAGTTCGAGCCTGCCGACGTCTCGGCCTTCAGACCGTCGCGATGGGCGACGTTGTCGAGAATCTGGATCTCCGGACCGCTGAAGTACGAGGAGTCACCGTCTTCGCTGACCCGAAACATGACGCCGCTGTTGCCGCCCGTCGTGACGGCCCAATCCAGGGTCAGCTCGAAGTTCGCGTATTGCTCACGAGTGATGAGGTCGCCACGCTCGCCTTCTCCCTCCCCGGGGGGGACGAAGTGGATCGCCCCGTCGTCGGCCGTCCAGCCGGCGGCGAGCCCTTCCAGCTGGGAGCCGCGCCAGGCATCGAGGCGAGTGCCGTCGAAGAGAAGCTGCCACCCGGCAGCGCTCTGCTCGGTGGTCAGCGTATTGAGGGCCGGCTCGGCCTCGATAGCAGTGGGCGGCGCGGCCGTCGTCGGCTCTGCTGACTCGGGCGCTGGAGAGTCTGCGCCGCACGCGGCGAGCGCGAACACCACGACAGCAGGCGTCAGGATCCGGGTGAGGGCAGAGGGGTACGTCATCATTTTCCTTCCAGAGCCATCTCGACGAGCGGCAGTCGGTCGTTGCCGAAGTACATGTCTTCGCCGTCGACGAACATCGTCGGGGAGCCGAATCCGCCTCGCGAGATCAGCTCGTCGGTGTTGTCGCGCAGCTTCTGCTTGTAGCCTGGATCGGCGATCTTGGCCGAGAGTTCGCCCCAATCGAGGCCGACCCCCTCGACGATCGGTCGCAATACGTCGTCCTGGGAGATGTCGCAGAGATCACCCCAGTAGCGTTCGAAGACGGCACGTGAGTAGGGCGAGACGCAGTCGTGCTCGAGCGCGACGAAGGCGCCGCGCATAGCCTTAACGCTGTTGACGGGAAAAACCGGAGGCTTGCCGATCCGCAGCCCGTAGGCGCGTGCCCAGTCGGCGAGGTCTTTCGAGTAGTAGGCCGCCTTCACCTTCACAGGCTTGGGGCGGTTCTCGTACACGCTCGGGTTGACCGTGTTGAAGACTCCACCGACGAGGATGGGCCGCCAGATGAGCTCGGCGTCGTGCCCCTGTACGATCTCTTCGATGCGGTGAAACGCCAGGTACGTCCACGGGCTCGAGCAGTCGTAGAAGAACTCTAGCCGCGCCACGCGCGGATATTACATGCGCTAGCGGCTCTGCGGCCGCGGCCTCGGGCGATCGAGGTGGCGCCGCACCGGTTTGCGCGGTCGGCGGTCGGAGACCCGGTCGCGCAGGTCTCGGTGGTGCGCTCCCTGCCAGTGGCCGCGCGCGTCGCAGAGCGGAAGCCCCTTGAGCGTGCGCAGCCGGATCATCAGTCCGCGGTCGCGGTTGAGCACCTTCTGGGCGAAGGCCCGCTTTGTGCGCTCGTCGACGAACACCCGCGCGCGGACCCGATCGCCGACCTCGGCGAGAAAGCCCATCGCTTCGAGCGCGGCAGCGGGTGCGAGGACGACCTCGCCGAGGTTCGGGTCGTCGAGGCGCAGCACCATGACGGACAGGTCTCCCTCTGCCGTCCCTTCACCGATCGACACCACCTCGCCCCAGGTGAGCAGGAAGCCCTCCTGGGACGCGCTGCCACAGTTCTCGGCCGAATTTTGGACACGCAGTACATGACCGACGGTCGCGCGTCCCGGGGAACGCAGGATCTCTACATCGCTGCACTGCTTGGCCGCTGCGGGCGCCGCGCCGGCGACCAGACCGGCGATTGCGGCGGCGAGGATCCAGCCTGAGATGGCTCTGGGTGTCTGCATGAGAAAGTCTCCCTTGGGGTTGGCTGCGTGCGCTGTCCCGTCTTGGTGCAATGAGCAGATAGAGCAACCCCGGTGCCAGGTCCTACTGGAGACCATCAAGTCGTTTTATGGCAATGACTTGGGAGAATTAGACCCGGCTCGAACCGGGCGCCCGAGGCCGGTTTTCGCGGGGATTTCGTCGAACCACGACGGCAGACCCCGGGTCCGGATCAGGCGAATCTTCGGGCGCGCACCGCAGGCGGGTGTCAGTCCGAGCCGGCCACGCTGCCGCCGGACACAGTGCGTTGGCCTGACAGCGGCTTCCACGCGCCGCCTTGCACCTGGAAGATCCGCATCCCCCTGATGCCGCGATGGTCCTCGGCGGTGAAGCTCACGGGAACGGTGACACCGCCGGTGTCGAAGCTTCGCAGGTTCTCGAGCTCGGCGTGGACACGCCGGCCGCTGACCTCCCCGGTCGCGGCGGCGCGGCGCACGCCCTCCATCAGGATGGAGGACTGTGTCCAGCCTTGGCCGTAGAGGAGGCCACGCTCTTTGAGGCTTTGCCCCTTCGCTGCAAGGTAGTCCGCAGCCGCATCGAGGCCTGCGACGCCCTCACCCGGGGGAGCGAAGATCATCGCGCCGAGGAGCCCCTCAGCGGCCTCCCCGGCGAGCTCGACCACGATCTCGTTGGTGCAGTAGTTCAGGCACGCCGTCACCAGCTCCACTCCCAGACTGTGGGCGTTGCGCAGTGCGAGTGCGGCCGCGCCCGCCGAATGGTGAAAGAAGACATGACGCGCTCCCGACTCGACCACCCGCGTGATCTCTGCACTGTAGTCGGTGCCACCTCGCGGCATCTCGTGCACCTCGAGAGAGATTCCGAGGCTCTCGGCGTACTCCCGGCCGCCCTGGACGATCGGCGAGAGGCCCGCTGGGGAGGGCATGTGGAGGATGCCGACGTGTTCGGGGGCCCCGCCCTCCTGCTCGAGGATCCAGTCGAGCAGGATGCGGAACTGGTCGGTGTAGGAGGTGCCGACCAGGAAGTTGTAAGGCGCCTGAGCGGGGTCACCGAGCAGATGCGAGAACGAGGCCGAGACGAAGGGGATCTC
>JAYZDP010000137.1:0-4272 GCA_036337765.1 Acidobacteriota bacterium | reverse complement strand
ACCGCCCTCACGGGTCCTCTTGGGGAGTTCGGCTGCTCTCGCGAGTCCGTGGGCGCGGCCCGCTACCTCGCGGATGTGATGGACGCCGCGACCGCGCGAATGTGGCACTGGGCCTTCTACGCGTTTCGCGAGGACACGTGGAGCCAGATGGGCTATGAGCTTGGCGCCGCGCCCCTCGACGCTACGACCCTGGACCGGATTCGTTCCGGTGAGCTGCCCCGGTCGCAGGTTCGTGAGGACCTTCTCTGGCGGGCGTTGCAGTCCCGCATCCAGGATGGACTTCTAGGGTCGAAGAGGCCGCAATAGCCTCTGGGGACTCCGATTCAGCGGAGGCTCCGGCCCAGCTGCTCTACGGCGTCGAAGACGTCGGTCGCTCCCGCGCCGAGCAGCCGTCCCGTGAGGCTGGGTCTGGCGTGGCCGGCAGCGGTGAGGCCCACTGCCGTCATGCCCGCCGCGATCGCGGCCTCGACTCCATGTGGGCTGTCTTCGATGACTAGGCATCGATCGGGGGCGACTTCGAGGGCGGCCGCGGCGTGAAGAAAGAGGTCGGGTGCGGGTTTCGGGTGCGGCACCATCTGGGCCGAGAACACAGCGCCTCGATCGAAGTAGCAGTCCAGGCCGGTGGTGACGAGCGACATGTGGATCCGACCGAGGTCGCTCGAGGACGCGACGCAACGTGGCCCGTCGAGGCCGGCAAGAAGCTCCGGCATACCCGTGAGCGGTTGGAGGTCGGCCTCGAGCTTGGCCATCGTGGCTTGGCGAATCTCGTTCGCCAGGGATTCGCCAACCGTTCGGCCGAACTGCAATCCGATCTCGGTGAGCATGTCGGGATAGGTGCGGCCGACGAAGCGTTCGACGATCTCGTCGGCTGTGAGGCGGAAGCCGGCCTCGCTGAGGAGCTTGGCCTGGAGCTCGACCATCAGGGTCTCCGAGTCGACCAGGACGCCGTCGCAGTCGAAGATCAGCACCTCTTTCGCCATGCGCTACCTTAGCGTCACGGCTGCGCAGAAAGCCGGTGGTAGGGTGCGTACGAGTCCGAACGGGGAGCTGATGGCGGACAAGATTTGGGACGTGATCATCGTCGGGTCGGGCGCCAACGGCGGCTGGGCGGCGAAGCAGCTTTGCGAGGCCGGGCTGGAAGTGCTAATGGTCGAGGCCGGCAGAGACCTCGATCCCCCCGAGGATTTCAGCGAGCACGTTCTGCCGTACGAGCTTCCGCTGCGCGGCCGTCAGGATCCACGCAACTCGCTTCTGGCTCGTCGTCCGATCGGCCGCCGCTGCTACGCCTGCGAAGAGACCAACGCCGATTTCTTCATCGACGAGGTCGAGAACCCCTACACCGCCCCGAAGAACAAGCCGTTCTGGTGGATCCGCCCCAACCGAGTCGGCGGCCGCACGCTGATGTGGGGGCGTCAGTCGTACCGCATGAGCGACTACGACTTCAAGGCCGCGAGCCACGATGGCTACGGCGACGACTGGCCGCTCGCCTACGAGGACCTCGCGCCCTACTACGACACCGTAGAGCGCTTCATCGGGGTCAGCGGACGCGAGGAAGGGCTGGCGGTTTTGCCTGACGGGCAGTTCCTGCCGCCAATGGCGTACTCGTGTGGCGAGAAGATCCTCAAAGAAGCTGTTGACGGCATGGGGCGACGGCTGACGATCGGCCGAGCGGCCGTTAATACCGTTCGACACCAGGGCCGCGCCGAGTGTCACTACTGCGGCCCGTGCCATCGGGGCTGCCTGACCGGCTCGTACTTCTCCAGCCCGGTTTCGACTCTGCCGGCGGCCATCGCGACAGGCAAGTTCAATCTCGTGTCGCAGGCAATGGTGCACCGAGTGGTGCTCGACGGGCGCGGCCGTGCGGAGAGCGTGCTGCTGATCGACAAGACGACCGGACACGAGGAGCGGCTCTACGCTCGGATCGTAGTGCTGGCCGCGTCGACCCTCGCGTCGACGCGGATCCTCTTCAATTCGCACAACCCGAGCTTTCCGGACGGACTCGCCAACTCGAGCGGGGTGCTGGGCCACTACTTGATGGATCACGTCTTCGGAGTCGGCGCGAGCGGCGTTCTGCCGCTGCGCCAGGGCGTAAAACCCGAACTGGCGAACCGGCCCAACGGGATCTACGTGCCGCGCTTTCGCAACCTCGGCAAGAAAGAGCCCGGCTTCATCCGGGGTTATGGCTTCCAGGGCGGCGAGCGGGTGACGGTCTACGAGCACGCCTACTCGACTCCGGGCTTCGGGGCCGAGTTCAAGGAGTCGGTGCGAGGCGCGAACGTTGCCAGGCTCAGCCTCAGCGGTTTTGCCGAGATGCTCCCGCGCTTCGAGAACCGTTGCTATCTCGATCCCGACAAGAAAGACCAGTGGGGCATTCCGGCGCTGCGCTTCGAGGTAGAGCACGGCGACAACGAGCGCGCCCTGGTCACCGACCTGGTCGAGCAGGCGGCCGGGATGCTCGAGGCTGCCGGCGTCGAGGAGATCCGCCGCCGCGAAGAGCCGCAGGTCCCAGGGTTCGCCATCCACGAAGTGGGCACGGCGCGCATGGGCGACGATCCTGAAACATCGGTCGTCAATCCCTTCAATCAGACGCACGACGTGAAGAACCTCTACGTCATGGATGGGTCGAGCTACGTTTCGATCGGCTGCGTCAACCCGACTCTGACCATGATGGCGCTGACGGTGCGCGCCTGCGACCACCTGATCGATCAGGCCAGGACCGGAGGCTTGGCGTGAGCAAGCGCACGCGGCGCCAAGCGATCGGGTTGGCCGCGAGCGGTGCCGCGGCGGCTGCGCTCGGGGAGCAGTGGATCTTCGCCGAGCTCCAGGGAGAGGTGGTCAAGCAGAGCTCCACGTCACCGGCGGCCTGGAGCCCGCGAATTTTCGATGCCCGCGAGGCCGAGGCGCTCGCCCGACTGGTCGAGACCTTGATCCCTCGAACCGACACGCCCGGGGCGCGCGACGCCCGCGTGCACGAGTACATCGACCTGGCCGTCTCGCTCGAGGTTCCCAAGACTCGAAAGGCGTTCGTACGATCTTTGCGGTGGCTCGACAAGCGGTGCCGCAAGACCCAGGGCGCAGATCTCGTCGCAGTCTCCGACGCCGAGCTCGCCGAGCTGCTGCGAACGCTCAGCGACGATCACGCCTCGCACCCCGACGAGCTCGCCACCGGCGTCGCGTTCTTCGCCGACCTGAAGCGGCGCACGATCTTCGGCTACTACACCTCGCTGGAGGGGCGGGTAGAGGAGCTAGGGCTCCAAGACGTCGTGACGATGCACAAGTGGTCGGGCTGCCGTCACCCCTCAGACGACCACGAGAGCTGAGGCGCGAGCCTCGGCGAGCACGCTCAGTCGGGAGAGCGGACGACGAGCACGGGAATGTTGGCCCGCTTGAGTACCCTCTCGGTGGTCGATCCGAGCACGATCTGTCCCATGAGGCCGTAGCCGTGCGAGGCCATGACGATGATGTCGGCCTCCAGTTCCTCGGCCGCCGCGAGAAGCGTGTCGGCCGGAGCCCCCACTCGGGCGACGGTGTGCGTCCTCACTCCGGCGAGGTGGTCGTTGGCGCATTCGACTAGCGCCTCCTCCGCCTTCTGACGGTGGTTCTCGATCGTCTCTGGCCACTCGAGCCCGGCACCGAGCATCATCGGCGGGAGCGTGTCCTGGACGATGTAGACGAGCACGACCTCGGCGTCGAGCGCCTTCGCCAGCTTCGCCGCCTCCTGGACTCCGACCACGGATCGATCCGAGAAATCGGTGGAGACGAAGATCTTCTTGTACTCGGCCATCGTCTTAGATCTCCTCAAGTTAGCGGAATCGTAGCACCGGGGCGTGCCGCTCTCGACAGGGCCAGAGGCGTCGGCCGTGCCGCGTTAAGCTCCCGCCCTATGAGCGATTCCAAGGTCTGTGTAGTTGCGGGGGTCGGGCCCGGAACCGGCGCATCGCTGACCCGTCGCTTCGCTCGCGAGGGCTATCAGGTCGCGATGCTCGCCCGTTCGGCAGGGCGTATCGAGGCGATCGCAGCAGAGGTGTTGGGCACCCACGCGTTTGCGGTCGATCTGACCGATCGAGAAGCCGTCCAGGCGACCTTCGCCGTGATCCGCGAGCGCCTAGGACCGGTCGATGTCCTGCTGCAGAATGCGGCCGCGGGGTCGTTCAAGGAGTTCATGGACCTCGAGCCTGAGGCCCTGGAGCGCAACTTCCAAGTCAACACGATGTCGCTGCTGCACTGCGGCCAGGAGGCCGCGCGCGACATGCTCGATCGGGGAGCCGGCTC
>JAYZDP010000136.1:0-6250 GCA_036337765.1 Acidobacteriota bacterium | reverse complement strand
CCATCGGTGGACGAGGCGAAGCCGTCGCGCTACCACGAGGCGATCGATGCGGAGCGGAGACGCTTGGTGTCTTTGGCCCTCGAGCTGAGCGGCGGCAAGAGATCGCTCGCCGCACGGCAGCTTGGCATCACCCCGCAGGCGCTGTCCTACATCCTTCGACGTCTCGACTTCGGCACACGAGCTTGATCCTGGTTGCTGAATTGATGACAAAAAGTGTTGCCCAGGGAGGCGATGGTTGTTGCTCGCGCTTTCTATGAAGTGCGCTAAATGCTAGACTTAGGTAGTCCTCTGATCCTTGCCCGGTTGGTGCCGACGTGGTGCGAGGATTCCCGAATATGCGACATGCCCATGAGGGGAGATGTTATGAATCGTTCCCGCACCAAGGGTTTTACGCTGCTCGAGCTGCTCATCGTCGTAGCGATCATCGGGATCATCGCTGCTCTGCTGGTCCCGAACCTGATCGATGCACTCAACAAGTCGAAGCAGAAGAGGAGCATGACGGATATCCGGCTCGCGGGCACCGCCTGGTTCTCGTGGATCACCGACCAGGTCGGCTCTGGCGCTGCAGGCGCCGTCGTGTCCACGTTCGACTGGTCGAGTTTCACGCTCGCCACCTACTCCTCTCTCGAAGCGGATCTCGTCCCCACCTACGCGTCGTACCTCCCGCCCGTGGACGCCTGGGGGAACGACTACCAGTACGGGGTCACCGGCGACGTCAACGACCTGATTCCGGTGGCGATTCGTAGCCCAGCCTCCGACGGAACCTTCAGCGGGGACTCCTATACGCCGGGCGCGTTCTTCGCAACGGATTTCGTTCAGGACATCGTCTGGGCCGACGGCTACTTCGTCCGCTGGCCTGCAGGGTACCTCGTGAATTGATTTTGGGAATGCTGGGCTAGCATTCCCAAAATCAGTGTGTCTTCTGCGCCGCGGACGTTGGCGCTGCCTTGACTGAGGCTGCTGGGCGGGTATTCTCCGCCTCCAAACTTCTGGAGGAAGTTCCATGTCGATCGAGATAGGCAGTGCCGCACCTGATTTCAGCCTTCGTGGAACGATGTCGGACGATCCGGTGAGCCTGTCCTCGTTTCAGGGGGAGAAGAGCGTCGTCCTGTTGTTCTTTCCTCTCGCCTGGACCGGAGTGTGCACGACCGAGATGTGCGGCATCCGCGACTCCTATGTCCGCTACGGAGAGCTCGGTGCCGAGGTCTTTGGGCTGAGCGTCGACAGTCCGTTCGCGCTCAAGGCCTGGGCCAAGGAAGAGGGGCTGAATTTCCCTCTTCTCAGTGATTTCAACAAGGACGTGTCGGCCTCGTACGGAGCACTCTACGAGGACCTGATCGGGCTAAAAGGCGTCTCGATGCGGGCCGCTTTCGTAATCGACAAGGGCGGGGTCGTTCGCTACGCAGATGTTCTTCCCAAGGCGAGCGAGCTCCCCAACTTCGACGCCATCCAGGAAGTCCTAGCCGGCCTCGAGTGATCCCCCCACTTGCTCCGTCCCCTCCGGGCCTGCGCGGCTAGCGCCCCCCGGAGGGACAGCAACGAACGCGGGGGTCGCGGTATGAGCGCGCTCCCGCTTCGACACCAAACAACAATGACCAACCGCGACCCCCGCGTTGACTTTCGCTGGGTGCGCGGCTAGCGTAATTCGCAGCTCGGAGCTTGGTTAGCGGAAAGGTAGCGCAGGCTTGGCGGCCAAGAAACAGGCGAAGAAGAAGCTATACACGCTCTCCGAGGTCTCGCGAAAAACGGGCATTTCGGTGCCGACCCTGCAGCGCTACAAGAAGGCCCACCAGGACCGGCTGCCGGCGTACGGAGAAGGGCGCGGACAGCGCTATCCCGACGAAGCGCTCGAGGTCTTTCGTCAGTTGCGCCGCGAGACGGACGAGCGCCGTGGGCGCTCGCCCGCGAATCGCGCCCGGCGCCAGAAAAGCCTCGGGGGCGCGAACTCGCGGCCCGTACCAGAGCGCCGCGAGGAGCCGCTGCTCACCCTTGTGCAGATCGGACAGATGACGGGGATCTCCTATCCGACGCTGCTGCGCTACGTGAGGCTGCATATCGATCGGCTTCCGCACGTGGGATCGGGGCGCAAGCGGCGCTTCCATCCTCAAGCCGTCGCGGTCTTTCAGGAGCTGCGCGAGCAGAGCCGTCGAGGTCGATCGACGAGCCCCTCGACGCGGCGCGAACAGACAGCCTCGATCGAGAAGCGACTCGAGCGGCTCGAAGCGGGGCAGCGGCGCCTGGCGACGCAACTCCGCGAGCTCGAGCGCGTACTGAAGCGCCCCATCAAGATCACGCTGCAGCGTTAGCCGGGGCCGTGGTCAAGGGTGGTGAGGTGGTCGAAGCCGGTGTTTGGGATCGGCAGGATGGTTTCGTCCGGCATGCAGAGCCGAAGCTCGTTGGTGGCGTCGATGGTGCCGATGTTCAGGGCGCCCAGGCCGCTGGGTGGGGTGATGTGCGGCCCTAGCGTGAAGAGAAGGTTGTAGTCCTCACCGCCGCCGATGGCGAGCTCCAGCGGATCGAGATCGAGAGCTGCCGCGAGGCGACTCAGGTCGGTGGGGATCGGGAGGCGGTCGGATTCCACGACCGCGCCGACCCCGCTGGCCTCGCACAGTTGGTGGAGATCTCGGCCCAGGCCGTCAGAGATGTCGGTCGCGGCCGCGCGGTTTCGGCTGGCGAGCCAGCGACCTAGCTCGAGCTGTGGACGGGGGGCGAAATGGCGGCGCAGCGCAGCGCGGGCCGACCGGGTGAATCTGGCGGGCAGGCCCGGCGGGAGGTGGCAGCGCCGACCTCGGAGGCGACCGCCTTGAAGCGCGAGCGCGCAGCCGATCGCCGACTCGCCGAGACTGCCAGGGCCAATCCACAGTCTGTCGCCGGGGCGCGCGGTGTCACGTCGAACGAAGCCCCGCGAGCGTGGCCAGCGCCTACCGATCAGGGTGAGGCTGAGGGTGGTAGCGGGGCCGGACGCGAGATCGCCGCCAGCCAGGGTGACCTCGGCTCGTCGGCAGGCGGGGAGCAAAGCGCCGAAGAAGTCGCGGTGGTCGAAGTCGATGTCCGCGACCAGGGCGAGGAAGCCGTGCGTCGGTCGGGCGCCCATCGCTGCCAGGTCGGAGAGGTTGACCGCGAGAAGTCGTTCGGCAAGCACGCGCGAATCAAGATCGGCGGGGAAGTGGGTGCCGGCGACTTGGCTGTCAACGGTGACCACCGTTTTGTGGCCGTCGAGGATCGCCGCGTCATCGCCAATAAGGCCGCCGGTACCCTCCTGCTCGGAGAGCCAGCGAAGCAGGGTCTCCTCAGTCTCCCGAGGGCGCAACCGAGTCAGGCGCGACAAGCGCGAGCTCCAAGAGTTCGTCCATGTGCTCGACGAAGTGGAAGGCGAGCTGCCGGCGTACGTTTTGGGGCACCTCGGCAAGGTCGCGTTCGTTGAGGCGGGGCAGGATCACGGTCTCGACTCCCGCGGCGCGCGCCGCCAAGACCTTCTCCTTGACGCCTCCGATGGCGAGGATCTCGCCGCGCAGGGTGATCTCTCCGGTCATCGCGACGTTGCGCCGTACGGCGCGGTCCACAAGAAGCGAGATGATCGCGGCGGCGATGGTCACGCCAGCAGAAGGTCCGTCCTTCGGGATCGAGCCCGCTGGTGCGTGGATGTGGAGGTCGTGGCGGCGGATCTGCCCGAGATCGTGGGCCGCGGCGTAGCCGCGGGCGAAGCTCAGGGCCGCCTGCGCCGACTCCTTCATGACTTCGCCGAGTCGGCCCGTGAGCATCAGCTCGCCGCGACCTGGGACGGCGAGGGCCTCGATGAGCATCAGGTCGCCGCCGGCGGCGGTCCATGCCAGACCGGTGGCCACGCCGATGCGGTCGCGGTCTAGGAGCTCTTCGCTGAAGTGGCGCTGCGGCCCGAGGAGTTTCTGGACCCGATTCGCGTTCACGCGTACCTGCTTTTGACTGCCGCCGGCGACCCGCATGGCCACCTTCCGGCAGATGGAGGCGATCTCACGCTCCAGATTCCGAACCCCAGCTTCTCGGGTGTACGACGAGACGATCTCGGCGACTCCGGCGTGGGTAAAGCGGATATGGCCCGGCTCGAGACCGTTCTCCGAGATCTGCCGGGGCACCAGGTGGCGGTTGGCGATTTGGAGCTTCTCCTCCTGGGTGTAGCCCGACAGGCGAATCACCTCCATGCGGTCCAGGAAGGCGGGTTGGATCGGCTCGACCAGATTGCCGGTGGTGATGAAGAGAACGCGAGACAGGTCGTAAGCTACACCGACGTAATGATCACGAAAGGTGCCGTTCTGTTCCGGATCCAATACCTCGAGCAGCGCGCTCGAAGGATCGCCGTGGAAATCAGCTCCGATCTTGTCGATCTCGTCGAGCATGAAGACCGGGTTGTTGGTGCCAGCCTGTTGCAGGCCCTGCAGTATCCGCCCGGGCAGTGCGCCGATATAGGTCCGGCGGTGACCACGGATCTCCGCCTCGTCGCGGACGCCCCCGAGCGACAACCTCAGGAACTCCCGGCCCAGCGCCCTGGCGATCGATCGCCCGAGTGACGTCTTGCCGACTCCCGGTGGCCCTATGAAGCAGAGGATCGGCCCGCGGGCGTCGCCCTTCAGGGTCCGTACGGCCAAGTACTCGAGGATTCTCTCCTTGACCGAGCCGAGGTCGAAGTGATCTTCGTCGAGCACTTGTCGCGCATGGACCAGGTCGAGGTTGTCCTCGCTCAGCTTCGACCAGGGAAGCGACGTCAACCAGTCCAGGTAAGTGCGGATCACCGACCCCTCGGCGCTGTCGGGGTGAGTGCGCTCCAGTCGCCGAACCTGGCGCTCCAGCTCCTCGTTCGCCTCTTCCGAGATGACCAGCTCCTTCGCCTGGCGGCGATAGGTCTCGATCTCCTCGGTCAGGTCGTCGCCGTCACCCAGCTCGGTCTGGATCGAACGTATCTGTTGGCGAAGGAAGTACTCCCGCTGCGATCGGTCGATCTCTTGGCGGGCTTCCGACGAGATCTGCTGCTGCATCTGCAGGACGGCGATCTCGCGCTGGAGCAGATCGGACACCCGGCGCAATCGCTCTAGGCCGTCCGGCGTCTCGAGCAGCGCCTGAGCGTCGTCGAGCTTCAGCTCCAGGTTCGAGGCCGCCAGGTCGGCGAGTCGGCCCGGCTCGGTGAGGTTGGTGGCGATGACGATCACCTCGCTCGACAGGTCCTTGCCGAGCCCGGCGATGTCGTCGAGCTGGTCCTTGACGATTCTGACCAGTGCCTCAGTCTCCATACCGTCGACCACGGGCGCCTCGTGCACGACCGCAATGCGCGCCTGCACGAACGGATCTGTCTGGCTGACGTACTCGATCCCCGCCCTAGCCAGTCCCTGCGCCAGGATGCGCACCCTACCGTCGGGGAGCTTCAGCATCCGCACGACCAGAGCAGCGGTACCGATCGCGTGGAAGTCGCGCTCCCCCGGTTCTTCCAGTGCCGGGTCCGTCTGCCCGACCAGCATCAGCATGCGGTCTTCCGAGAGCGCATGGTCGACAGCAAGGGCGCTCCTCTCGCCCGTGATCGACAGGGGCATGATGCTGTACGGAAAGACGACCATGTCTTTCAACGGCAAGACGGGCAGGACGTCAGGCAGCGCGCGGACCAGACTCTCCTGGTCGCTTGTGGAGACCGTACTCATCCCTTCCGCAGCACCCCGTCCAAGCGCCCCGAGAGTACACCAGCCCCCGGACTGCGCAACCCCAAAGAACTCCCGTCTCCAAACGTTCCAAACCTAGAGACCCGACTCCGCCGAGGTGTACTCGGGGCCGGAGTGTCACGGCCTAGCTAAGCAAGAGTGAGCCGCAGGTCTGCCGAAGGCGAACAGCGAGGTCCGCCGAGCCAGAAGAATGATCTGAAGGAGCGCGCTACAGCGCCCCGCCACCGCGAATCCCTACCCCAAACGAAAATCCCAAGGGGCGCGCTACTCAGCACGCTCCTTCAGATCCGAGATCTCGTCCTCGAAGGCGCCGATGTCCTCGAAGCTGCGATAAACGGATGCGAAGCGCACGTAGGCCACCTGGTCGAGCTCACGCAACTTTTCCACCACGAACTCCCCGAGCTCGCCACTCGGCAGCTCCCGCTCCGGCTGCTCGTGCAGGAGCGCCTCAGCCTCGTCGACCAGTTGATCCAGTTTCCGGGGCGGCACCGGCCGTTTCTCGCAGGCTCGCAGCAGCCCACCGAGCATCTTCTTGCGATTGAACTCCTCGCGGGTCCCGTCCTGCTTGA
>JAYZDP010000135.1:0-18640 GCA_036337765.1 Acidobacteriota bacterium | reverse complement strand
GCGTGATGGGGATCGCGAAGGCTGAGCTGGGCGACTTGGCTGGAGGAGCCCTCGGTGTCGAGCGCGCGCTGAGTCTCAGTGGCCGTCATCACTGGGGACTCGGTGATCTCGCACTCATCCGCATCGCGCAGGGCCGCGATGACGAAGCCAGGTCGCTGCATTCTGAAGCCGCCGAGTGGAACGAACGCGGCGGGGTGTGCAGCATGCAGGCGATCGTCGCTCTTGCGCTCGGCGATCTCGACGGGGCTCTAGAGGGAGTCGAGAGGGCCATTGATGATCGCGACGGCGTGTTGGCGATCACCAACCACTGGCCACGGTTCCACCGGATGCGGGCCGAGCCCTGGTTTCAGGAGCTGTATCGAGAGAAGATGGGGTACTGAGGGCGGCGCGCGGCTAGGGCCGCGTGCCTGCGAGTATGATCGTCGGGTCCACGGCAGATCACGAGGGGAGGGAGACCTGATGGCCCGCCTGCGCGTCAACGGCCGCTCGCACGACGTGCAGACTGCTGCCGATGCGCCGCTCTTGTACGCGCTGCGCAACGATCTAGGGCTCAGCGGACCGAAGTTCGGTTGTGGGCTCGGCCAGTGCGGCGCTTGCACCGTACTGGTAGACGGTCGCGCGACGCGCTCGTGCATTCGCCGCGTCGGCACCGTCGCCGAGGATGCGGAGATCGTGACTGTCGAGGGACTCGGCGCCCCGGCCTCTCCCCACCCGCTGCAGTCGGCTTTCATTGCCGAGCAGGCGGTGCAATGCGGCTACTGCACCGCCGGTCTTGTGATGGCGGGCGCGGCTCTTCTACAGGAGACTCCCGACCCTGGCGACGACCAGATCCGCGCCGCGCTCGATGGCCACCTGTGCCGCTGCGGCGCCTACGGTCGCGTGGTCCGCGCCGTGCGGCGCGCGGCCGGGGAGATGCGCCGTTGACGACGACGCGCCGCGACTTTCTCGGCACGAGCGGCTCGCTGGTGGTGGCTTTCGCCATGGGGCGGCCAAGGGCGGCCGGGGCGCAGGAGCTGCCGAGATCGCTGGGCCGTGAACCGTCGCTCGACTCCTGGCTGCGCCTCGACGCGTCGGGGCGGATCACGGTCTTCAGCGGCAAGTGCGAGATCGGCCAAGGGATCAAGACCGCGCTGGTGCAGATCGTCGCTGATGAGCTCGACGTCGGCCTCGCATCGGTCGACATCGTGACCGCCGACACTGCGCGCACCCCGAACGAGGGCTACACCGCCGGCAGCATGTCGATGCAGACCAGCGGTGCGGCGTTGCGCCAGGCGGCCGCCGAAGTCCGTCAGATCCTCCTGAAAGAGGCTGCTGGCCGGCTGGGTGCTGCAACGGGTGCGCTTTCGGTGAGCGAGGGTCGGGTGCGGGCTCCGAATGGCCGGGGGGTGACCTACAGTCAGCTCGTCGAAGGCGCGGACCTGCGCGGCGAAGCCCGGGGCGAGGCGCAGCCGAAGCTCCCTGGTGAGAGGCGGTTGGCCGGGACCTCGGTGCCGAGGCTGGACATTCCGGCGAAGGTCTTCGGTCAGGCCGCATTCGTGCACGACCTGCGCCTCGACGGTATGGTGCACGCCCGCGTGGTACGTCCACCGAGCTACGGGGCTCGCCTGGCGCGCGTTCGGCCTGTCGTGAATGAGGTGCCAGGAGCGCTGAGGACCCATCGAGACGGGAGCTTTCTCGCCGTCGTCAACGAGCGCGAGGAGAACGCCGTTGCCATGGCCGAGGATCTGGCCGCTCGCGCCGAGTGGGAGGGAGAGACCGAGCTGCCGCCGGCCGACGATCTCGACGGCTGGCTGCGGCGCCAAGAGACCGCCGACGGTGAGGTCAGCGCCCTCGGCGTGGACCCCGCCTCGGTGCCCAGCTCCATGCGCGTGAAGGCGTCGTACGCGAAGCCCTATCTCGCGCACGGATCGGTGGCGCCGTCCTGTGCTGTGGCGGTGGATCGTGCCGGCGAGCTGACGGTGTGGACCCACAGTCAGGGAGTCTTCCCGCTGCGCGCATCGCTGGCTCGGGTGCTGGGGATTGCGGCGGAGAAGATCCGCTGCATCCATATGGACGGCGCCGGGTGCTACGGACATAACGGCGCCGACGATGCTGCCTGCGACGCGGCGCTTCTGGCGAGGGCCTTGCCTGGCCGGCCGGTACGGGTTCTGTGGTCGCGCCAGGACGAGCTGCGCTGGGCGCCGTTCGGGTCGGCGATGTCGATCGATCTCGAGGCGGGCCTCGACGACAGTGGCCGGGTGACGAGTTGGCGCCACGACCTCTGGTCGCACGCCCACTCCACCCGGCCCGGGCGCCAGCCCACCTTCGTCGCCGGCTGGCATCTCGCCGAGCCGGTGCCTTTGCCGTCCGCGCTCAACATCCCGCAGCCCTTCGGCGGCGCCGACCGTAACGCGGTGCCGCTCTACGACTTCGGCAGCCAGCGGATCGTCGAGCATTTCATCCGCCACATGCCGGTGCGCGTCTCTGCTCTACGCTCGCTCGGCGCCTTTGCCAACGTCTTCGCGATCGAGTCGTTCATGGACGTGCTCGCCGCGAAGGCGGGCGCCGACCCGATCGACTTCCGGCTGCGCCATCTCAGCGATCCTCGGGGCCGTGCGGTCGTCGAGGCGGTGCGAGAATCCAGCGGTTGGGTCTCGCCCGTGAAGGCTGGCAGCGGCCGTGGCTTCGCCTTCACGCGTTACAAGAACCGCGGCTCGTACTTGGCGATGGTGGTCGAGGTCTCTGCCGCCGGAGGTGCGATCTCGGTGGATCGCGCCACCGCGGTCGTCGACGCGGGCGAGATCGTCAATCCCGACGGCGTACGCAACCAGATCGAGGGTGGCATCGTCCAGGCCGCCTCCTGGGCGCTGCGAGAGTCGGTGTCCATGGATTCATCGCGCGTACGCTCGACCGACTGGCGGTCCTATCCGATCCTGCGCTTCTCTGAGGTGCCGGAGGTCTCGGTCGAGCTGATCGATCACCCCGAGCTGCCGCCGCTCGGGGTCGGCGAGACCGCCCAGGGGCCGACCGCGGCGGCCATCGCCAATGCCATCGCGGCCGCCACCGGCGAGCGCCGCAGCACGATTCCCCTCGAGCGGGCGGTCGTGTAGGCTGCGCCCGCCTTTTCTTGTTGACGAGGAGGGACATCGATGAGCGACCAGATCATTCGCAAGGGTACGAACAGCCTCGAGCTGCCGGACTTCCCGAATCCTGCCTTTCACCGTCCGCCGCCATTGGCAGAAGCGACCGTGGCCCTGGTCACCAGCGCCGGTCTTCAGAGAGAGGGCGACAAGATCTGGTCGGGCGGCGATGAGAGCTTTCGTGTGTTCGCCAGCGACGAGCGCGATCTGACCTTCAGCCAGATGTCGAACAACTTCGACCGGTCGGGGATCGCGGCCGACTTCAACGTGGCGTATCCGATCGATCGTCTCGAGGAGCTTGCCGCCGAGGGGACCATCGGTGCCGTGGCTCCGCGTCATCTCAGCTTCATGGGCGCGCTGCAGACCGTGAGCACGATCATCTCGGATACGGGGATCGCCGCGGCCAAGCAGCTACGCGACGACGGGGTCGACATTGTCGTCCTCACGCCTGTGTGACCTTTCTGCACCCGGACGGTCGGTACGATCGCCCACGTCTTGGAGGCCGCCGGCCTCAGCACCGTCATTCTGGCCCTGGTCCGCGACACCGCCGAGCGTCTGAAGCCGCCCCGCGCTCTCTGCGTGCCGTTCCCCCTCGGTCGCCCGCTAGGCAAACCGGGCGACGCTGCCTTCCAGCGCTCCGTGCTCAAGGCCGCACTGCGGCTCACGACGGCGGAGGAAGGGCCGGTGCTCGAGGACTTCCCCGAGGAGATCTCTGACGCCGCAGGCGAGCCGCTGGCGTGCCCGTTGCCGCCGCGGAGTCGCGACGATCTACCCGCCGCTGTCGACGAGGCGCTGGGACTTCGTGCGGCCTACGATCGTAACCTGGCGGCCGCCGGGCGCACTCTGGTGGGCAGGGCCTACGACGCCGACGCCATCGCCGAGCCGATCGAAGGCTTCCTGACGATCGCAGAGGGCGGGTCGTGGAAAGAGCTCGGGCTGAAGGGCCATCCGCTGCAGTGGTCGCGCGACATCACCAGCTACTACGAGGAGGCAGCGGCGGCGCTCGCCGGGCACGTGCCCGAGGCGAGAGCGGCGGAGAGCTGGTTCTACCAGAAGACGGTCACAGGAAAGCTGCTGCTGGATGCCCGCGCCACGCTCAAGGAGGCGGGTGAACCCTACTGGTTCTACCTCGTGCCCTTCACCCAGGATATGGAGCTCGGCCGCCCCGGATGAGCGGCTAGCGAATGCCACTGCGCGGGGAGATCCCGCTGTGGAACAAGCCCACCGACGAGTGGCTCGACGTGTGGCTCACCAGAACCGGCGACGAGGCGATCTCGTCGACCGTGATGGCGAAGCTGCCGGCGTGGATCACGTCGCCGGATCCGAGGGCCATCTAAGCTTCGACCGACTGACCGTTGACCTTGGTGCCGTTGTGCGAGTCCAGGTCCTCGACCCGGAAGCCTTCCTCGGTCTTCGTGACCCGGGCGTGGGCGTTCGCGGAGCGGCCGAGGGTAGCCTCGTTGCCTTCGACCAGGCATTCTGTCGGTTGGCCTGGGAGAGGTTGGATGAAGAAACGCAGCGCCGGCCTTGCTAGCGGGGTCGCTCGCCGCCGACCCACCAGGGGCTAGACCAGGCGAGATGGCCGTCGAGTTGCTCGACCCGCACGTAGTACCAGTCGTCCGGATCGCCGGAGTCGGTGAAAGCGAATGTGACGTCGTCGGGCAGGCCCGGCCGTTCGACGCTTACCGAGTCCTCGTAGATGCCCGTGCTGAGGGTCTCGGTGACGACCTCGTCGGTAGACGGAATGCGCATGTTCAGGGTGCGAGCCGGGTAGGCGTCGGGCGTGCGCAGTTGGGTCGGTGCCGTGCCGGTCTCGCGCCCCTCCGCGAGCTCGACCCGCAACCGGGTCGACGGCGAGGAGTCGGCGAGCTCGAGAGAGATGGCTCTTCGGGCGCCGCGCGTCGCCACGTCGAAGGTGACCGTGTCACCGTCGACCGACAGCTCGTCGGAGGTCCAGTTCGGCGTGCCCACAAGACGCGCGTCTGCGAGTCTGCCGTTCTCCACCGTCACCGAGCCGCGCCAGGTGATGTGCCCGCGCGGGTTGTCACGGAACGGGACCCACGAGTCGGAATGGAAGCTCACCGCAACCTCCGGTGAGGACGAGCGCTCCAGCTCCCACGAGGAGAGAACGTCGCCGTTGCGGATCAGGTCGACCCGGCGGATCGGGCCGGTGCCGATTGCGCGGCCCTCGATCGTGCGCGTCTCCGAGCGGGCGACCTCCGTCCCCATGGGTTGCCCGTTGAGGCTCGCGTCGAGGATGATGCGCTGCGACCCGGTGGTGGCGTAGGCACTGCGCGCCTTGAGCGCGTCGAAGATCGAGTCGGCGCTGTGCGCGGGGGCCCATGCCCCGGCGAGGCCGCCGAACTGGAAGATGTTGGAGCGCCGCGCCGGGTTGGCGGCATGACCCGGGGAGTAGCCCGGGTGGCCGATGTGGTCGTCGGAGGCACCGACGAAGCCCACCCGGTGGCCGTTGTCGAGAAAGGCCTGCCCGAACCACTCGAAAGTGCCATGGCCCGACATGATCTCGATCAGGGTCTCCATCTCGAGGTCGCTGAGCCGCCAGTCGCCGGCCTGGTGGGCGTGGGGGATGATCAGCACGTCTTCGATCGCGTGCTTGGCGCGTAGTCCGCGGTACAGCATGGTCAGGTTCCACGCCTCCTGCACGGGCACCCGGTCGAAGCCTGGGCCGCGAAAGAACACGTTGTGGTGACCGCCGCGGGCACGAGGCGTGGACCACTCGTAGCCGGGAAAGACCACCAGCTCACCGTCGCGGTGGTACTCCTTCGCGACCTGATTGAGGGTGCGCCACTTGCCGTCGGTCAGCCAGATGTCGTGCTCGGAGAGGGTGACGAAGTCGAGTTTGGCATCGTCTCGCGCGAAGTCGAAGTATCCCCTCGGGGTGCCCTGCCCCTCGGCGAAGCCGCAGTGGCCGTGGGTTTCGCCCCAGTAGATCCTCCGCTGCGGATCGTCGCGCACCCAGACCGGGTTGGCGTTACCCGCCACGGTCCCATCGGGGCTGAGCAGGTCGAGCCGGTAGACGCCGGGAGAGTCGAAACGCAGCTCGATCTCGCGAATCGCCTCGCCGCCAGCCACCTGGGAGTGCGGCCGCCCGTTGACGCGAAGCTGATAGGCGGGGATGTCCCCGGTCGCTCGGTTGTAGTTGTGGTCCTCGGTGCGCAGCGAGACCGCGAAGGTCTCTCCGGTTGCGACGATCGAGGGCGCGAAGCCGTGGACGCGAGCCGGCGCGCCGCCAATGACTTCGTAGGTGGGCAGCGGCAGCTCGTAGAACGAGCCGTCGCCGGGGTCGACGAACAGCGGCAGCGCGATCGCGGTGTTGGTGAACGGGCCGATGCCGAAGCCTCGGCTGCCGCCGGAGCGATCGCCGTAGGTGAGGGTGACGGTGTCGCCCTCGTCGAGCGCCGCGCCCACCAGGCGATACGCGGGAAAGCGCTGCGCCGCCCGAAAGCCGCCGTAGGGCCCGACGACGGGAGCCTCGTCGTTCTCGAATCGTACCGCCGGATTGGAGGAGACGATGGTGAGGAAGCTGTCGGCCTCCGCGTCGGCGCGCTGGAGCCGTGAGTAGCCGCCGGCCATGTGGCGGCTGGCGAGGATGGCGCCTCCCTCGGCCACGCCCAGCGACCCGACGCGCCAGGTCACTTCGATGGTCTGAAACGTCGAGGCCTCGACCACCGAAGGCGTGACGCTCGAGATCTCTCCGAACGCCTCGGGGTCGTTGTCGAGCCAGGCAAGTTGGCGGATGTAGGGATCGATCTCGCGCACGAAGCGGGGCCTCACCTCGGTGCCTGGCGCCGGGTGGGGAACATAGGCGCCAGCCAGGGTGAGGTTCTTCGGCACGAAGGCTCCCTCGAGTGAGGCGGCGTTGGCCCACTCGAGAAGTACCGCCATCCGCTCGACCGCGGTCGCTGGGGTCGTGGGTTCGGCCGCGACATCGTCGACCAGCTGGCGGGCGCGCCGACGGAGGTCGCGATCGAGGTCGTAGGCCCCAGCTGGCAATGCGGTCGCTGCGAGGCACAGAGCGGTGACGAGTGATCTCATGGTTCCCCCCTTCAACTCTGAAGCCTCGAGTCTAAGCGAGGACTCGGCGCCCGGAGGCCCTGCCGTGATCAAATCGCGCGGCGCCTCCATGCCCGAAGCCCACTCTCACTTGCACCGCGGCGTCTCCCTGCAGGGTGCGGTGTTCGCGCTGGTCGGCTACATCGTTGGCGGCTCGATCTTCATCCTGCCGGGAGCGCTGGCCGCGACCACCGGGCCAGGAGTCTTCATCTCCTACCTCATGGCGTGCCTACCGGCGCTCTTCCTGTGCTTTGTCGGCGCGCAGATCGGCAACGCGCTGCCGGTCTCCGGCGCGAACTGCATCGCGGTCTCGGCGGTGCTCGGGCCGATGTGGGGCTTTCTACTGGTGTGGATCCTGCTCGCGGCGATGCTGTTCGCGATCGCACCGCTGGCCTTCGGCTTCGCCGACTATCTGGCTGTCTATCTCCCGGCGCTCGGGGAGCACCGCACCCTGATCGCGCTCGGGTGTGTCGTGGTGTTCTGGATCATCAATCTGGCGGGCGTCGGTACCGCCATTGGTGTCCAGACCGCCATGGTGGTGGTCTTCATGACCGCACTTTTCGGGTTCGGGGTCGGCGGGCTCTTCGCCGGCGACCTCGGCAATTTGAGGCCGATCTTTCCCAATGGCCTCGACCCGGTGGTGGCCGCCGCCGTACCCGCGTACTACTCGTACTCGGGCTTCATGATGATCGTGTCGCTCGGCGGAGAGGTCCGCAATCCGCGTCGCAACCTGCCGCTGACTCTGCTGGTGGGGTTCGTGGTCATCATGATCACCTACACTCTGGTCTCGATGGCGGTTCCAGCGCTGATCCACTGGAGCGAGCTCGGCGAGGTCGACGCGCCCGTGTCGCGTGCCGCGGCGATCTTCATGCCGCCGATCCTTGCCCAGGCGATGACGGCCGCCGCGCTCTTGGCCATCGCCTCGTCGATCAACGGCCTCCTACTCGCCAAGAGCCGCGATATCTACGCCTTGGCTGCCGCTCAGGTCTTCCCGAGCGTCTTCGGTCGGGTCGGTCGCAATCGCGTCCCTGGCGTGGCGGTCGGCGTGATCGCGAGCCTGGCCGTTCTCGGCATGTTGGCTCGGGGCAGCTTCGCGCAGTACGCGAGCCTGTCGGTACTGTGCATCATGGCCATCCAGATCATGGCTGGCCTGGTACTGATCCGCCTGCCGACACGCCTCCCGGAACACTTCGCCGCGGCCACCCTTCAGCTCGGTCCGGGGAGTCGCTGGTTCTGGGGTTTAGGGACGGTGGCGCTTGCGATCTTCTTCATTCTGCGCGCCGTCAGCGACAACCCAACGAGCCTCGGGCTGCTTGCGGGGCTCGTTGCGACCGGAATGCTCGCTTACCGCATTCGCAAGCAGCTGCTCGAGCGCCGAGGATTGGCGATCGGACAGCTCCTCGAAGGCGATCTCGAGTCGGCGCTGAAGACCGACTAGATCGCTCGGCACGAACAGGCCCTACATGGACGCGTCCTGGACGATGCGCCAGCCATCGGGTCCCGGCCTCACCACCAGCAGGGTCGGCCCGGTGGCGCCCTCCGGATCAACGTATTCGAGGGTGAAGCGTGCGACCACGCTGATGCTGTGGACTCGGCTCGGACGGGCGTCACCCAACATGGAGACTTCCGTACCCTCTGCCGATCGGAGATCCAGTGGCTCGAGGCTCAGGTGGCCCATGGCGGCCGGGTCCGGGTATCACCTGCGGTACTGGTCGTGCAGCGCCTGGCGACCCCGAACCACGCCGTTGGGTGAGATGTAGACGGTGTCCTCCGCGTAGCCCGATACGAATGCGCTCAGATCGCCGCGGTTCCAGGCAGCGGTCTGTTCCTCCAGCAGGTCTCGCACCGCGTCCTCCGCCTCCCGGCCGCGCCGTACGGCGATGGCGGTGTCCTCGAGCCACCCAAAGAGAGCGTCCCAGTTTGCCGCTCCCACCTCGTTGGCGTGCAGCAGGAGGATCTGCGGCGTGGTTCTCGACGCGAGAGAGTCACCGGTGCGTTCGTGGTGGCGCACCGACAGGCGCAGAGACCCCAGATACTGCTCCGAGATGCGGTCCATGGAGGCAGTGCTGCCCTGGCTTCGGGCCGCAACCCAGGGCCCCTCGAACGACCAATCCTGATCGTCGATCGTCAGGTGCAGGTTTTGCTGGCCACTGCTTTCGAGGTAGCTCCGCATCGCTTGGAGCTTCTCCTCGGAGTCGCCTTCGCGCAGCATCGGATAGCGGTAGTACCGAACTCTCGCCCCGGTCGAGCTCAGGAAGTCCGCGAGTCCCGCGCGCCCCGCCCCGGCGGCCAGAGTCATGGCCACGGCAGCCGTCCACCGCACCGCCCTACGTACGCAGCCAGACGCGGTGTCCGCTAGACGACCCCGTCACGGCGCAACGCGTCGATGGCCTCGGTCTCGTAGCCGAGTTCGTCGAGGATCTCATCGGTGTGCTCACCCACGGCCGGTGGCCGAATTGCACCGGCCTCCGCGATGCCCTCCACTCGTACTGGGTGGTTGATGATCCACGGCACGCCGACATCGTCGGTCTGCGGTGCGATCAGCACGTCGTTGATCTTCGCCTGCTCGTCGTCGCCCATCTCGTGGGTGTAGCGCACCAGACTGCAGGGAACGCCAGCGGCCTCGAAGCTCTCGATCCAGTCCGTTGCGGGCCGCCGACCGATCGCCTTTGTCATCGCCTCGATGATGGGCAACACGTTGTCCCAGCGGGAGTCCGCATCGGCGAAGCGCTCGTCGTCAAGCATCTTCCCGAGCCCTGCGACTCTCAGGGCATTCTCGTGCTCCTCGTCGGAGCGCGCCATCAGAAACTGCAAGAAGCGCCCGTCCGAAGCCTCGTACACGTTGCGGGTGAAGGTGCCGGGCCGGTCGGCGGGTCGGCTGCGCCACTCTTCGAAGTCAGCGCCGGCCAGGGCAGCGGCGCCGAGGCAGGCGTTGGACCAGAAGCCGTTGGCGAGCAGCGACGTATGGACGTGGCTACCCTGGCCGGTCAGCTGGCGGCGATAGAGCGCGGTGACGATGGCCGCGTAGAGGGTTACCCCGGTCGGATGGTCGCCTTGGCCTGGCGCCGAGGGCGCCGGTACGGAGCCGCGGGAACGAATCAGATCCTCAAGGCCCGAGCGACCCCAGTAGGCGACGCCGTCGAAGGCGCCTCGATCGCGCTCGGGACCCTGCTCGCCGTAGGCGGTGAGCGAGGCGAAGATCATGCGCGGGTTCAGCGGCGACAGATGCTCGTAGCCGAGCCGCAGGCGGCCCCGGACCGGGAAGGGCTGGTTGGTGATGAAGACGTCGCAGCCCGCGACCAGCTTCAGCATGATCGCGCGCCCCTCGTCGGCCTTGAGGTTGAGAGTCAGGCTGCGCTTCGAGCGCGAATCGGTGATCCAGCAGTGGTCGGTGCCACTCTGGGGCAGCGCGGGCGTGTCGTGAATCGCGCGGTACGGATCACCGTCGCCGACAGGTTCGATCTTGATGACGTCGGAGCCGAGATCGCCGAGGATCATCGCCGCGGTCGGCGCGGCGATGTAGGAGGCGACGTCGATGACCCTGAGGCCTGCGAAGAGTGCATCGGGAGCCGGGCTCGTCATGGTCGGCGCATTGTAGTGGAGCCGGCGGCCACTACGAGCCGACAAACGGTGCGGTCTCGTGGAACTGGCGCTCGACCAGGCGCCGGTACAGGCCCCCCTGGGCCATCAGTATGTCGTGGTTGCCGGTCTCGGCCACCGCTCCCTCGTCGAGCACCACGACGCGGTCGGCGTTGCGCACCGTCGAGAGCCGGTGGGCGATGATGATCGTCGTCCGTCCCTGCATCAGCCGGTCGAGCGCCTCCTGCACGAGGTGCTCGCTCTCCGCGTCCAGTGCCGAGGTTGCCTCGTCGAGAATCAGGATGCGTGGATCCTTCAGCACCGCACGCGCGATCGCCACCCGCTGTTTCTGCCCCCCCGACAGGCGCACGCCGCGCTCGCCGACCATCGTGTCGAAGCCCTCTGGGAAGGCCTCGATGAAACCGGCGGCGTTGGCCAGGGCGGCGGCGCTACGGACATCTTCGTCGCTGGCAGCGGCCCGGCCGTAGCGGATGTTCTCGGCGATGGTGTCGGCGAAGAGCATCGGCTCCTGCATCACAGCCCCGATTCGTTCGCGTAGCGAGCGTGCCGAGAAGACCGCCAGATCCTCGCCGTCCAGGGTGATACGGCCGGCGTCGGGATCGTAGAAGCGCGGAATCAGAGCCGCCACGGTCGATTTTCCAGCGCCCGACGGCCCGACCAGCGCGATCACCTCGCCCGGTTCGGCCTCGAGGTCGAATTCGCGCAGCACCACCACCTCCGGGCGCGCGGGGTACGCGAAGTCGACGCCCTCGAAGCGGAGCTTGCCGATCACCTTGCCGACCTCGCGTCCGTCCGCCGCCTCCAGTCGCCCGCGCTCATCGAGGAGCTCGAAGATGCGTTGCGAGGCACCGGCGGCGCGCATGAAATCGCCATACAGGGTGCCGAGCGACGACAGCGACATGGCTACGATGCCGGTGTAGAGCAGGAACGCCGTGAGCTCGCCCATCGAGAGCTGCGCGTCGGTGACGAGCTGGCCGCCGTACCAGACGACCAGGGCGACCGCACCGTAGCCGACGAAGCCCATGATGCCCGAGAACCCGCCGATGGCCAGCGCCCGCTTGGCCGCGAGGCGGAACGACTCGTCGACGGCGCCGCCGTAGCGGTCGACTTCCTGCTGCTCGCGCGAGAAGGAGCGCACCGTGCGAATGCCGGAGATGACCTCTTCGGCGATGGCGCCGGCGGCGGCGAGGGCGTCTTGCACCTGCTTCGAGATGCGGCGGAACATGCGGCCATAGAAGAGTGCGACGACGACGCCGACCGGCACGATCGCCATGGCTACGCCGGCCAGCCGCGGCGACATCCAGATTAGAAGCCCGATCCCGCCGACGGCTCCGAGGCTGTGGCGCAGCGCCATCGAGACGTTGACCGTTACGGTGTTTTGCAGCACTGCCGTATCGGCGGCGAGCCGGTTGGTGAGCTCCCCGGTGCGGCGGGTGTCGAAGAACTCGACGTCCTGGCCCAGGATCGCCTCGAAAACCTTGGTCCGCAGGTCGGCGACGATACGCTCGCCCGCCACGGTGAAGAGCCACGCCCGCAGCATGCCGAAGACGGCTCCAAGGGCGAAGAACGTCACCAGCAGCAAGACGCCGCGATCGAATGAGATCGGCGAGGTTCCGCCGAGGAGCGAGTCGACCATCAGCCGCACCGCCTGCGGGTAGAGCAGTCCCATGGCCGAGCTCACCAGCAGCGCGGCGGTCGCGACGGTGAGTCGGGGAAGCTCTGGCCGCGCAAGCGCCAGGATGCGCTTGAACTGCATCGGTCTCCTGCGTTCCTTCCCCGGTTCTTCGCTCATGGTGTCAAGCTTCTCCGAAGAAGCGCTGTCGTGCGGCCTCATCGGCTCCGCATTCCGGGCCGCTGATCGGGGTGTCCGGGATGCGGGTCGGATCTTCGGCGATGAGTGGCAGTGCTTTGGCGCGCAGCGCGTCGGAGTCGGGCCCGATCTCGAGAAAGAGGTCAGTGTACCAACCCTCGCAGCGGCGGCACGTAGCGTAGACAGCGCGATGACTCTCGGCGTAGGCACGACCGGCAGCTTCGGTCGACTCGTAATCGCTCAGCGCCGCGCTCAGTATGCGCACGTCCCGAAGGGTGAGAGACATGCCCTGGCCCCAGGTCGGATCGCTGGTCGCTGCCGCATCGCCGACCAGAGCGATGCCGTCGGCATACGGCTCTTCGACCCAGTTGTCGGTCGCGTCGAAATTGGCGAGCGGTCCAGCCGATGTGGCGGCTTCGAGGTAATCCTCTGGCACGCCCAGGGCCAGATGCGTTTCGAGGAACCGTGGCAGGTCCGACTCGCCAGACAGCGCAGCGAAATCCGAGGCGCTGTGAAACCCGACGTAGGCGCGCACGCGACCGCCTCCCTGCGGAAAGAGGTAGCCGATGAGGCCCTGGCCGAGCCCGAACCAGGTGTGCATCGCATCGTCGGGCGCGGTGACGCCGTCGAGCAGGACACCAGCGAACTGACGGCGCTCGGCGTCGCGCTTCACTTCGAAGCCACCCCAACGCCGGGTCGCGGAGCTACGCCCATCGGCGCCGACCACCAGACCGGCCTCGATCTCGTGGGTGGTGCCCTCATGGAGGTAGGTGACATGGGCGGGATCGCCGGGCTCCACCGAGCTCACCCTCGCGCCGCGCCGGACCTCGGCGCCGGCCTCTTGTGCGGCGGCGAGAAGCGGGTTCTGCATCTCCGGGTGGAAGAAGGTCATCGCTCCGAGCCCGCCGCTGGAGGTCTCGATCAGATCACGCTGCATGAAGGGAGCGTTGCCGAGATGAACGTTCCAGAAGCGTAGCTCGTGCCCGCAATGCTCGGTGAGCAGGTCGACCAGATCGAGCTCGCGGGCTTCGGCGACTCCCCAGGGAACGAGCACTTCGCCTCTGACCCGGTCGCGGAACTCGGACTCACGTTCCAGCACCAGTACGGTCGCGCCCTGTCGTGCCAGCTGGCGGCCCAGGGCGGCGCCGCCAATGCCGCCCCCTACCGTCACCACGTCGTACTTATGTTGCATGATTGCCGTGTATCCGCCCGCTAGAGGAAGGTCGGGACGATTCCGGATCATATGGGATGGGACGATGAGCACAATCCAGATCCAGAGACAGATGATCGGTCACGCGGCTCTGGTCATGATCGTGGCGCTACTCGGTGGCTTCGCGTTGATGTTCGCGTTGCTGGGTGAGATCGCGATCTGGCCGGTACCGTGGACCGGCGAGGTGGAGATGCCCGGCAGCGTTCGAGGATGGCGCGCCGCCCACATCGGCGGGCTTCTCAACGGGGTCATGATGCTCGCGGTGGCGCTTTGTCTTTCGCTTCTGGAGATGTCGCAGCGTCGGGAGCGTGCCGTCGGTTGGGCGATGATCTTCACCGGCTGGGCGAACACGGTGTTCTATGTCTTTGGCAACCTGGCGCCGAATCGAGGCCTCTCGGGCGGGACGAACGCGCTCGGCGAAGGCAGCCTCGCGGGACTCATGGCGTACGTGCCGGCGGCGCTGGCGACCGTGATCACGATCTCGGCTCTGGCGGCAGTCGCCGGCTCGGCGTTGCGGCCCCGCGGTTCGGCGCCCCGGAACTGACTCTGCAAGCTGCTCGGCCGAATCCGCGTCTATAGTCACGAAGTGGATCTCGATGCCGCCCTCTCGCGCTTCGGCCACACGGGCTTTCGCCCTGGGCAGCGCCACGCGATCGACACCTTGCTTGGAGAGGGTCGCCTGCTGTACGTCGCGCCAACGGGCGGTGGCAAGAGCCTCACCTACCAGCTGCCGGCGAGCCTGCTCGAGGGGACGACACTGGTAATTTCGCCGCTGATCGCACTCATGGACGACCAGATCGCGTCGCTGGACGCAGTCGGCGTGCCGGCGACCTATCTGGCCTCGACGCTCACCCCGAACGAGTCGCGCGAGCGCTTCACGGCTATCCGGGAGGGCCTCTTCAAGCTGGTCTACGTGGCGCCCGAGCGGCTGGCCTTCGAAGGGTTTCGTGAGCTCTTGTCGTCGATCGAGTGCCCGCTGGTGGCCATCGACGAGGCTCACTGCATCAGCGAGTGGGGCCACGACTTCCGCCCGGACTACATGCGCATCGGCGACGTCCTTGGCGTTGTTCCCAACGCGAAGGTGTTGGCCTGCACCGCGACCGCGACGCCGGTGGTGCGTGACGAGATCCTGGTTCGGCTCGGCCTCGGCGCCGAGACGCCGCAGATCGTGCGTGGATTCTCACGACCAAACCTGCGCCTACGCGCCGCCGAGATCATAGGTGCGCGTGACCGCCGCCAATGTGTCGACGCCCAACTGCGCGAGGCGCTCGGAAGTCCCTCGACCGCTCGTGGGTCGGCCATCGTCTACTCACCCACCCGCAAGCTGGCCGAGGAGGAGGCCGGCCGGCTCCAGGCAGCCGGTTGGAACACGCAGCACTACCACGCCGGAATGGGTGGCGAGGCCCGTCGGCGGGTGGGTCGTGGGTTTAGCGATGGCGAGCTCGACGTAGTGGTAGCGACCAACGCGTTTGGCATGGGGATCGACAGGGCGGACGTGCGAACGGTCGTCCACCTCGCGCCGCCGGGGTCGATCGAGGCCTACTACCAGGAGGTGGGTCGAGCCGGGCGCGACGACGAGCCGGCGTGGGGACTCCTGCTGTCGTCGGCGCAGGACATGCCGCTGCGGCGGCGCCTGCTAGAGATGCCAACCGATGGCCGGCAGCCGGCGCCCGAGGTGGTCGACCACAAGTGGGGCCTCTTTCTGGAGCTGATGCGGTGGGTCGAGGGCGGCAGCTGCCGCCACGACGCGATTCTGCGCTACTTCGGCGCGGAGGAGGCCCGCGACGCCAAGGGCTGCGGCCACTGCGACGTCTGCGAATCGCTCGACAGACCGGAGGCGGTGGACGAGGATGCCGAGCTGATCGTGCGCAAGGCCCTTTCCGGCGTCGCCCGGGCGCACAACCGGTTTGGCCTGACCGCGGTGGCGAAGCTCTTGGCCGGGGTCGAGGACTCGCGCTTCGAGTGGTCTGGCCTGCGGCGGGTGTCGACCTTCGGCGTGCTCTCGGAGCATCAGGAGAGTTGGCTGATCCGGCTGCTGCGCCGCTGCGTGACCGCCGGATGGGTGGACTTCACCGCCGGCCAGCGCCCGCTGCTGCTACTCACGGCGACCGGCCGCGAAGTGATGAAGGGGGCCCGGCCCGCTCCGCTTCTGTTGCCGGACGTGCGCTCGGCGGTCAGGTCGGCCGCCGGTTCGCGGGGCCGCCGAGTCGCCGAGTCGATCGCGGAGGATCTCGACGAGGCGGCACTCGATCTGTTCGAGGCGCTGCGGCTGTTTCGACTCGAGAGGGCGCGAGAGGAAGGCAAGCCCGCTTACGTCGTCGCCAGCGATCGCTGCCTGCGCGAGATCGCACTTCTACGGCCGCAGAATCCGACCGAGCTTCTCGCCGCCAACGGTATCGGTCCGGCGAAGGCGCAGCGCTACGGCAAAGGCTTTCTGCGAGTGGTGGCAAGGCACGCGTCAGCACCGTCCAAGGCTGACGACTTCGGTGGCGATACGTTCGACGAAGGTCCGGTCGTGCTCGACGATTAGTAGGGTAGGGCAGGTTTCGAGCGACTGGATCCGTCTGTTCCGACAGTGCGGCATCGAGGTGCTGGATCCGCTCGAGCTCCGCGCTCCTGACGATGCCAGTACGGTCTACGACTTCGTGGATCTCGAGTGGTCTCGCTGGTGGCCTTCCGAGGAGGCCTGGCGCGTGCGAAAGCGCTAGATGCGCCCTAGCAGATTCAGCGCCCGCCGCCACGAGTCCTCTCGGGCGTGCGCGTCGCCTGAGTGGGTTCCGCCGAGATCGATCTCGATGCCGTTGAGCGGATGCACCAGCGAGTGCATCGTAGAAGGTAGGTCGGGGTGGCCGATGTTGTGGCCCGCGTCTTCGTAGGCGATGTGCTCCACCGCTGCTGCTTCGGTCAGGCCCTCCTCCGCGATCTTTGTGAGCACGGGCGACGGCCAGAGCTGATCGTCCCTGCCCGAGAACATGACCACGGGACAGCGGATGTTTTCGAGCGGGATCTTGGCCGCCGCGACTGCGGCGTCGTCGCGCAGCCCGCCGAGAAAGCCGGTGACGAAGCGTACCGGCTGGCTCGAAAAGTCGATCTCGTCGAAGGCCATGGGCGCCCCGTGGAGTGGCTCGCCGCCGTGGGTCCAGGCGGGAGGTCGAACGGTGGGGTCGCCATCGGGACCCTGGATGCCGCCATGGACCAGGCCGCTGGGCACGTAGGCCACGATGGCCCCGATCTCGGGTCGTCGGCTGGCGAGAAGCAGTACCAGCTCGCCTCCCCGCGAGGTGCCCATGAGCGCCAGACGACCCTCCTCGGCGATGCCACGGTCGACCATCCAACGAATTGCGGTCTCGAAGTACTCGAGTGGAATCCCCACCAAGGCGTTGGGTAGGGGATCCACGCCGAAGTAGGCCAGCGACAATGCCGGGTGCCCGCGATTGGCGAGAGCGGCGGCGCGTGCGTTTTCGAGCCCGCCGGCGGAGCCGCCGATGACCAGAACGGCCGCCCCAGTCGTCTCCCCGGGCTCGTAGAGAGTCGCGACCAGGCCCTCGTCGCGGACGTCGGTGCGCGCGACACCCGGGGCTACGAAGATCCGCTCGTGGCTCGCCTCGGCAACGAGCCGCCCGGCCTGGGTGGCTTCGATCGTCACGGTAGCCGGTGTCAGCTCGCTCTGTTGGTAGCGCTGGGTCGCGACCCCGGTGGGCGAGGTCATCGACCAGATGAACCCCATCGGCTCGATGCCCTTCCACGTGCCGTTGGTCGAGGCATTCCGACTCGCGTCGACCGCCCCGCCTTCGTCTGCGTCGAAGATGGCCTGCGAGACCCAGGCGTTGCCCGCCTCGTCGTGAGTCTTGAAGTCGAGGACGACAGGCTCGCCCGGGAGGTATCCTTCGAGGCGCACCGAGACCACGTCGTCGACCAGCGCCGAGGGCTCGACGACCAGCTGGGGCTCGTCGCTCACCGCACCTCGATCTCGCCGTTCGGCGTATCCAGAAGCGCGATCATGGCTGGCTCCGGCGCCTCGTCGACGCGCAACTCGACGCCGAGCGTGCCGAGCAGGCGTTGCACCTCGTCGGGGTCGGGATGCTCGGCGCGAAGGTCGAGGAGCGTGCAGCCCTTGGCACTGGTCAAGGCCGGTGTCGGCGTCGCGCCCCAGTCGATGAGAAACGGTACGATGCCGCCGCCGGCGCGCTCCTGTCGCATGGTCAAACGCCACTCCAACAGGCCATGGGGCGACTGCCGGCTCAGCGGCATGATCTGGCCGGGGTCGTAGCCAGACTCTCGAGCGGCGGCGAGTCGCCCCTCGAGATCGGACTCTTTGATCGCCCAGGTGACGAGTGCCGGCTCGGTCAGCTCGTCGATGCCGAACGGCCGGGGAAAGTCCGGTGGCGTCTGCGAGGGGTCCGGACCGATGACTTCGAGGTAGCAGGCGTCACTCAACGACAGTAGGCAGTTGTGCGTCGCGATGCCGGGATGCTTGCCGCCGGCAGACGCGCGCACGCCGATGCGCTCTTCGAGGGCGTCGACGGCGGAGTCCATGTCCGGCGCGGCGATGACCAGGTGGTCGGCGAGAGGTGGAACGGGCATGAAGACCCTCCCGAGTCGTTGAAAGAGAGGCGGGAGTGTATCCCGCGCTCGCCGAGCGGGGCATCTGCGCCGGGCAGCGCGTGGGTCTTTTGGCCCACAACAGTGGCCGCTTCCTCGAAGTCGTGTTCGGCTGTCTGCGCTGTGGCGTGACGCCGATGTGCATCAACACCAAGCTGCCTGCTGCGACGATCGATTTCCTGTGCGCCGACGCGAGCCTCGAGCTCGTCTTGTGCTGGCCGGCAC
>JAYZDP010000134.1:0-5484 GCA_036337765.1 Acidobacteriota bacterium | reverse complement strand
GACTAGGTCAAGTTGGTGAGTGTGCTCGGGGCCTGCGTGGCGAGCGCCCCCGGAGGAACAGAATAGGTAGCGTGGGTAGCGGTATGAGCGCGCTACAGCCGCGACCTCATCTCCAACAATGACTACCGCGACCCCCGCTACCCGAGGATATAGAAGAGCTTGGTGAGGAAGAAGTCTGAGATCAGGATAGTGATGGCGGTAAAGACCACCGTTTGGGTCGTCGCACGCCCGACGCCGTCGGCGCCTCCTTCTGCCCGCAGGCCGTTGTAGCAGGCGATGACGGCGATGAAGAAGGCGAAGAAAAACGACTTGCCGATGCCACTAAACACGTCCGAGAGCTCCAGTGCCCCCCGGACGTCGTTCAAGTAGATGCCCCGCGGCAGCTGCAACTGGGTGGTGGCGATGAAGAGACCTCCCAGGATGCCAAGCGCGTCTCCGAGGAGGGTGAGGATCGGCAGCATCACGAGCGCTGCCGCCAACTTCGGAGCCACCAGTTTGCGCACCGGATCCGCGGCCATCGAGCGCAGGGCGTCGATCTGCTCGGTCACCTTCATGGTGCCGATCTCGGCCGTCATGCCCGAGCCGATTCGGCCACCAACGATCAGCGCCACCAGCACCGGCCCGAGCTCGCGCGTCAGCGACTTCGAAACGACCGAGCCGATGTAGTACTTCACGCCGAGCTCGGGCAGGCTGTAGGCGGTCTGCAGGGCGAGGACCATCCCGGTGAAGAGGGTCGTCACGCCCGCCACAGCCAGCGATCGCACACCTAGAAGATCCATCTGACGGATCCAGGAGCGGAACTCGAAAGGCGGTGTGACGAGGGCTCTCAGCGCGCCTGCGCCGAGAATCGAGATGCCGCCTGCATGGGCGAGTGCGGCGAGGAGGTTGGCGGCCATCTGGCTCTCTCGGGAACGGCCCGTGCTCCGGTACCGCAACCGCCCGGATACTAACGTAGCGCCCGTTGGACCCGTGGCCTGTCGCGCGGCACAATAGCCGAGATGACGAGCGAGGAAGCGTCGCCAGCGAGGCGACTCAGGGCCGGCGTGCTGGGTGTCGTAGCAACCGTGACGGGCAACCTGTTTCTGGTCTTCGGCGGTTTGCTTTTTGGGGCGCTCGCGGGCCTCGCTGCGCTCGTTCCACCTCGGGGCCGCTACTCCTTCCCGTTCGCTCGTGCATGGGCCAGGGGCCTCCTAGCGTCGAGCTTCGTGCGGCTGCGGGTCCGCGGGTCACCGGAAGCCTCACGCGGGCAGCGAGTCGTGTACATGGCCAATCACCAGAGCCTGTACGACATTCCGGTGCTGCTGGCCACGGTTCCCGGCCGAGTCTGCTTTCTGGCGAAACGCAGCCTGTTTCGCATTCCGGTGTTCGGCTGGGCGATGAGAGCGGTGGGGTTCGTGCCGATCGACCGCAGCGATCGTAGTCGGGCCCGCGAGGCCTTCCAGATGGCCATGACCTCGCTCGCGAGCGGCGTGCCGATCGTCATCTATCCCGAAGAGACGCGCTCCGAGGACGGGCGGGTTCTGCCCTTCAAGAGCGGGGGGTTTCTGATGGCGCTACGCGGGCGCGTCCCGATCGTGCCGGTCGGCATCCGGGGAACGCTCGCGGCCCGGCCCAAGGGGGCACTACTCCTCTCACCCGGGGTCGTCGAGGTCGAGTACGGCGATGCGATCGACGTGAGCAAGTTCGGTATCCGCAAGAAGGAGGCGCTGATGGAGGCGACGGAGGCGGAGATTGCGCGACTGGCGAGGGCGTCGCGGACGAGCGATGTGGGTTAGGATGCCGCGGCCTTGCGACGAGGACAAGAGCGCATGAGTGAGATTCTTGAGAGCAAGGTCCTCGACCGGCTGCGGGAGGTCAAGTTCCCCGGCATGAGCCGCGACATCGTGTCGTTCGGCTTCGTGCAGGGCGTGCAGGTCTCCGCGGGCCTCGCCACCGTGCAACTGAAGATCCAGACCCAGAATCGGGCGGCCGTCGAGGAGGTGAAATCGAGCGTCTCCGCCGCCGCGGTGGAAGTCGAGGGCGTCTCGGGCGTCCGCATCGAGGCCGACATTACGCGCCCCCCGAGTGCGGCCGATTCGGCGGCCCAGGCGATCGCCAGAGATTCGAAGCTCATTCCCGAAGTGTCGAGCGTCGTGGCCGTCGCCAGCGGCAAAGGCGGGGTCGGAAAGTCGACGGTGGCCGCGAATCTCGCGGTTTCTCTCGCCCAGTTCGGCCACCGGGTGGGTCTGCTCGATGCCGACATCTATGGGCCCTCGGTCCCTCTGATGATGGGTCTCGCGGGGCGCAAGCCCGCTGTCGCCGATGGTGGAAACCGTCTGCTGCCGTTCGAGGCGCATGGGGTGAAGGTGATGTCGCTGGGCTTCATTCTCGACGTCGACACGCCCGTGATCTGGCGTGGGCCGATGGTGATGAAGGCCATCGAACAGCTGCTCGGTGACGTCGAGTGGGGGGCACTTGACTATCTGGTAGTGGACCTGCCGCCTGGCACCGGCGACGCGCAGCTGACGCTCACCCAGAAGGTGCCACTTTCGAGCTCCGTGATCGTGACCACGCCTCAGGACGTCGCGTTGATCGATGCTCGCAAAGGCCTTGCCATGTTCAACAAGGTCAACGTGCCGGTGCTTGGCATCATCGAGAACATGTCGTCGTTCGTGTGCCCCGAGTGCGGCACGGTGACCGACGTCTTCAAGACCGGCGGTGGCGAGCGCACTGCGCGCGAGCTTGGCTGCGGCTATCTGGGAAGCATCCCGCTCGACCCGGCGATTACACTGGGTGGCGACGCAGGCGTACCCGTCACGGTGAGCGATCCCGACGGCGCCCACGCCGCCTCGTTCCGCAGCGTGGCCGAGGCCGTCGTCGGCGCTACCGCCGTTGCGCGGCCTGGGCTCAGCATTCAGTAGGTCGACGTGCCGGTCGCGCTGGTAGCCGACGCCCACCTCGGAGGGCCGGGCGGTGACGGCGGCGAGCTCGTGCGCGAGCTCGAGGGTCTCGACAGCGAGCGCTGTTCGCTGTTGCTCGTTCTCGGCGACATGTTCCACATTTGGGTGGGCGATCGACGTTACGAGACCCCCGAGATCGGGCGGCTGATGCCGTGTCTCGACGGTGTTCGGGCGCGCGGTGTGCCGGTGCGCTACGTCGAGGGGAACCGTGATTTCTACCTCGACGACAGCGTCTACGCTCGCCACTTCGACGGCATCGAGCGTGAGGTGTCTTTCGAGGACGACGGTGTGCGCTACCTCGCAGTCCACGGCGACGGGCTCGATCCCGGAGACTGGCAGTTCCGGTTCTGGAGATTCGCGTCGAAAAACCCCGTCAGCCGGTTCTTCTGCCGGCGGCTACCGGCGTCACTCGCACGCGGCTTTGTCACGGCTATGGACCGCCGCCTCGAGACTACGAATTTCTCGCACAAGATGCGCATTCCTGAGCAGCATGTTCAGGGCTATGGTCAGCGTCGACTCCAGGAGGGCTACGACGTGGTGCTGATGGGCCATTTCCACGAAGAGCGTCTGTGGCGCGTCGAGGGCGGAGAGGTGCGCGTCGTCCGTGCCTGGTTCCACGAGCGGAGGCTCGAGTGGTTGAGCTAGGTGCTGCGGGCGCCGCGGGCGTCGTCGCGATCCCGACCGGCAGGGTGGTGGAGGGCACCTTACGAGTGCCGCCATCGAAGAGCGTCTCGAACCGCTACCTGATGCTGGCCTTGATGGTCGATGTTCCGGTACGAATTGGCGACCTGCTCGAGGCAGATGACACTGCCTTCTTTCTGCGCGCCGTCGAAGCCCTGGGGCGCCAGGTCGAGCGAGGCCCAGGCGGCGACGTTCAGATTGGGAGGCAGTCCGAGCTTGCCAGCGACGATCCGGTGTCGATCGACTGTGGGGCCGGTGGCACGATGCTGCGCTTTCTCACCGCGGCCCTCACCGTGCTGCCGGGCCGTTTTCGACTCGACGGCAGCCCACGCCTAAGACAACGTCCGGTCGGTGCGCTGGTTGCCTGTCTGAGATCGCTCGGTGCGCACATCGACTATCTCGAGAACGACGGCTACGCTCCTCTACTCATCGAAGGCTCGACGCTCGTCGGTGGCGGTGCGGAGCTCGACGCCGGGGAGTCGAGCCAGTATCTGTCTGCCGTGCTGATGGCGGCGACACGAGCCCAAGAGCCGGTGGAAGTTCGGGTACGTGCGCTGACATCGTGTCCATACCTCGCCATCACCGCCGATGCGCTCGCTGCCTTCGGAGCGCGAGTCGAGGCGCCGGCGGAGGATGTGCTCCGTGTTACCCCGGTCGATCTCGCACCCAGGCGGCCGCTGGTGGTCGAGGGCGACTATTCCGCGGCCGCGTACCCTGCGGTGGCGGCGCTGTTGAGCGGCGGTAGGGTCCGCTTGAAAGGGCTCAGGGAGGACTCGCCCCAGGGTGATCGTCGCTTCTTCGATCTGCTGCAGGATGCTGGCGCCCGCGTCGAGTGGTACGACGGGGCGGTGGAGGTGAGCGGCCGGCCGGGCCGTGCGCCAGTCGCGGATCTTGGGGACGTTCCCGATCAGGTTCCGACACTCGCTGCGCTGGCGCCGTTTCTCGACGGGACGACGGAGATCCGAAATGTCGGCCACCTGCGCATCAAAGAGAGCGATCGACTCGCGGCGACGGCGACCGAGCTGACGCGCCTCGGAGTACCCGTCGACGAGCGGGCCGACGGGCTGGTCATCGAGGGCTGCTGGCACGATGCATCGCCGCCCGGCGCGCCGGTACGAGTCGAGACCTACGACGATCACAGGATCGCGATGTCGATGGCGCTCGTCGGCCTTCGGCGCCCAGGCGTGACGATCGGCGATCCCGGCGTCGTGTCCAAGTCGTACCCGAATTTCTGGCGCGACCTCGGCACCCTTCTAGGGTGATTTGTCTCAGTCCACTCGGCCATCGATCGAACATCCCAGTCTGGTACCAGCCGAGGGTGTCGAGCCAGAGGCGTTCGCCGGTACCGACCAGGGCCGGCTCGCGATCGTGCTCGAGGCCGCGGCGACGGTGTCTTTGCTGGCGTCATGCGGGTGCGCGACACCCTCTGGCTTCGCGGGTGCGGTGATTGGCCGCGACGGCCATATCGGTGGCGTCAGCTTCGTACCGTCGGTTTGGCCTTCGGACTGCCGCAACGTCCTCAGCGACCTCCTGGAGACCCTGTTCGGTGGGGAGCGTGTGCCAGGTCGGGGTGAGGCTCGCCGTGGAGCACGAGAGTTGCTCGAGGAGTGGCGTGGGTGGCCATGTCCACTCGCAGCCGAGACTGCTGTGGCCCGAATTCTCGAAGTCGCCCCGTTTCTCTGGAAGCCGCGCTTCGGGCCCGCCCGTGCCCGCCTCGTGGGTGTGATTCAGACCGAGGTCGGGCCCCGGTGGTGGGTTGCCGGCCCGCCGTGGCTGCGCCTACTAGCGCGCGAGCGCGGTGGCTCCTGGGTGCAAAGCGAGTTGGCGGGCGACTCTGCCCGTGACCTCGTGCCCCGGGCTTTGG
>JAYZDP010000133.1:0-37166 GCA_036337765.1 Acidobacteriota bacterium | reverse complement strand
GGACATGTGAGTGTCAGAGCTAAGATGGAGCGCATGAGTGAAGCCGCTCGAGAATCCGTCCCATACCCCACGCCCGGTACCACCGAGGCCCGCTTTGTGCGATACATCGACAAGACGCGCAAGTACTACGCCGCGCAGGGTTTCGAGCGTCCGTATCGCTGGGCGTCTCACGACGACGCGCCGTTGACTCCACTCTCCAAACCGCTCTCGGAATCGACCGTGGCCCTCATCACGACGGCCAACGAGCCGTCGCCGGCCGGCTGGTCCCAGGGCGATGAGCGACCGCTGCGGCGCGTGCACTCGTTCCCCTCCTCGGCGCCGCCCGAGCTCTACACCCACGACTTGAGCTGGCACAAGCTCGTCACTCACACCGACGACCTCGACTCGTTTCTCCCGGTCCACCGTCTCGAAGAGCTCGCCACCGAGGGGCGCATCGGGGCCGTGGCCGAACGCTGCCACGGTGTGCCCACCGAGTACAGCCACCGCCGCACGATCTCGAACGACACACCCGAGGTGTTGCGCCTTTGTCAGGAGGATGGTGCGGACGTCGCAGTCCTGGTTCCCCTCTGACCGGTCTGCCATCAGACCGTGAGTCTGACCGCGCGCTATCTGGAAGAAAACGGCATTCCGACGGTGATTCTCGGTTCTGCCCGCGACATTGTCGAGCAGTGCGGCGTGCCGCGCTTCGTCTTTAGCGACTTTCCGCTCGGCAACTCGGCGGGGCTGCCGTGGCAGTCCGAAATGCAGCGGCGAATCGTCGAGATCGGCCTCGAGCTCCTGGAGTCCGCCCGTCACTCGCGAACCACTGTACAGACGCCGTTCGTCTGGGACGGCGATCCCGACTGGCGGGCGTCGTACTGCCGGGTCGACGACTCCAATCGCGAGCAGCTCGCCCGCATGGGTGCCGAGCGTAGGGCTGAGCGGGCGAGAGATCGTGCGCAAGGGCGGGTGCGAGCCGAGTGAGTTCGCCCTGGCTGAGCTGCAACCTTCGGGGCCCTGACCTCGTCCTATAGAGGAGACCCGGAGGTGGCCGTTATGAAGCACGCTCGTATCTGTTGCATCGTTGCGATGACTCTCGTCGCCGTCGACTAGGGCGACGACAGCAGTTCTTCGAGCGAGTAGAGCCGGCCGCCTTTGAGGGTGGCGGTGACGTTCAGTGCGTCCGCAACCCGTGCGAGCGGATCACCGTCGACGATCACCATGTCCGCGATCTTGCCGGCCTCGATCGACCCGAGCTGGTCTCCCACCCCGATCGCCTCGGCTGACCACGAGGTGGCCGATCGCAGCACCTGCCAAGGCTCGAGGCCGGCGCGCTCGAAGAGCTGCATCTCGACGTGGAGCCCGAAGCCGTAGGGCACGAAGGGCGAGTCGGTACCCACCGTGGCACGGCCCCCGGCGTCGACGATCGCTTTGATGGTGCGCCCCATCGACTCACATCGGCCCGCGAGCGATCCGCCGCGCAGTCTCGGTGGCAAACCCGGCCTGCCGCTCGCGCCGTAGAACCACTGGTACTGGCGATTCGCCAGCAGGTCGGGATTCTCGCTGACGTGCAGGGGATAGCAGGGCAGGACGGCCGTCGGCGTGATGTTCATTCCCGATGCCGCCAGAAGCGTCACGACGTCCGAGTAGCTGCGCCCGAGTCCGGTGATCTTCGGCGAGTATCCGCGCCGGCTGGTGCCGCCCAGGTGCTCGACCGCATCGACCCCGTTGGCCGTCGAAGGGTAGATCTCGTGCGACGAGACCGGAATGCCGATGTCGTGCGCGACGGCAGCCACGCGGCGCTGGACCTCGTCGGGCAGCCGCACGTAGGTTTTGATCATGTCGTACTCGAGGGTCTGGGCGCGCTCGAGGGCGTTGGCCAGGTGGGCGAGTGTGTGGGTGCCTTCGGCGAGCGTGTAGTACACACGCCGGCCGTCCAGCAGCCGGCCGGCGTAGAACTGGCGCGGACCGATGCGGCGCCCCGCGGCCCATGCCTCCTTGCGCTCGAGCGCGTCGTAGGCGTCCTCGCCCGGCCCGCGTACGGAGGTGACACCGAAGCTCAGCCAGGCGCGGCCCTGGCTCTCCGGCGCCACGCCCTGGTGGGCATGCATCTCGACGAGGCCGGGGAGCACGGCATGCTCGCCCGCGTCGATCCAGTTCTCGCCGTGCGCGCCCTCGGAGTGCGGCGCGACACGCTCGATGCGGCCGTCGACGATGACGATGTCCATGTCCGTGCGGTAGCCGCCGGTCTTGCCGTCGAACATGCGCCCGGCGTGGACCACCGTCCGACCCGGGTTCTGCTGGGGGACCCAGCTGAACTCGATCGGTAACGCTTCGGTCTCTCGCGTCTCGGAGTCGACCTTTTTGAGCTCCCCGTTCGTTACGTAGACGAGAGTGCGGGAGTCGCCGGCCCAGGTCGGCCAGTCGATGAGCTCGTCGACCAGCGGCTCGAGATCGGCTTGTATCGTTGTCTCGCGTCCGACCTCGGCGACCGAGAACACCCCATCCGCCACGAAGGCGAGCTTGCGCCCGTTGGGGGAAAACGATGCATGGGACAGAGAGTCGGGGCGGGCGAAGGAGAGCCGCCGGGGGCTACCACCGGCTGCCGGCACCGCCAGCACCTCGTAGGCTCCTTCGCGGAAGCGGGTCGACTCGGGCCCGAGCGCGGTCAGGGCGACGTCCTCGCTGCTCGCCCAGGAGATCTCGGTTGCCGGCACCTGCCGGTCCAGCGGCGTGGTGATCAGGCCCGAGCCGAGGTGCATCACGCTGAGGCGCGCGCCGAGCAGGCTCGCGCCCTCGCTACCGAAGTAGGCCCCTCTCGTGCCGTCGGGGGAAAAGACGGGATAGGCGGCGCCGCTGGCTCCAGCAAGGCGGCGCGCGGCCCCGGACGAGAGATCGTGCACCCAGAGTTGCATCCGACCTTCGCGATCGGAGACGAAGACCAGCGCGGTGCCTTCGGGCGACCAGCGGGGATGGGCCTCGATGAACGCGTCGTCGGTGACGCGGGTCAGCGCCCCTCCAGGCTCGCGGATCCAGATGTCTCCGAGCGCCACGAACACCACCCGTTCGCCGTCGGGTGAAACCGCGGGAGAGCGTATGCCGAGCACTGGTCTGGGCCTTGCGGAGTCGAGGTCACGTGCCCGGTGCGGGTAGAAGCCGCGGTCCAGACCCACCGTGACCTCGAATGGGATGTCGGTCGCGGCGCCGCCCAGCCGTGCCCTGCGGATGTGCCCGTCGGCGGTGTAGACGATCTCCGACGGGCTCGACCAGTGCCCCCGAAAAGGAAAGACGTCCTCGCCGGGTGCGCTGATCCGCACCGCCGTGCCGCCCTCGAGGCCTACCGTGAGCAGCTCGGTCACACCCTCGGCTCGGCGGAAGTTCTGAAAGCTCAGCGTGTCGCCGGCCGGGTTCCAGGCCGGCCCGGCGGAACTACCGTCGACGCGCGCCACGAGTCGCGGGCGCTGACCCCCGCCGGCGGGTTGGACATAGATGCCCCCTGGCTCCCGCTCCGATACAAAGGCGATCCTAGAGCCGTCGGGCGAATAGGCAGGCGCGTAGTCGTTTGCGGGCTCGTCCGTGATCTGGGTCGCGCGACCGCGTTCGAGGTCGAATGTCCACAGGTCATAGTTGCCCGAGAGGTCGGACGAGAAGACCACCGCGCCGCCGTCGGGCGAGAAGTGAGGCTCCCGATGGTCCGCGGGCCCCTCGGTCAGCTGGACGAGGCCGTCGCCGTCGCGATCGATCTTCCAGATGTTCCAGTTTCCGTCGCGGTACGACTGGAAGACAATCGAGTTGCCGTCGGGTGACCAGGCCGGTTGCCGGTCGTCGCCGAGACCGTCAGTGAGCTGAATCGACTCGCCTTCCGAGACCGGTCGCAGCCAGAGCGTGCCTTGTAGATCGAGGACGATCTCCGAACCGTCCGGCGACAGCGCGGCGGCCAGGTTGGTTCCTTCGTTCAGGGTGACCGGGATGCGTTGTGCCTGCGCTGTCGCGCCGGCGAGAGCGAACAAGAGTGCGGAAGCGAGGGTGGCTCGATTAGGTCGCATTGTCGGATTGCGACCGACTACCACTCGCCGTCGTTCGGCATCGACGCCCAGGGCTCGCTTGGCTCCCGGGCGTCGCCGGCCTGTAGCAGCTCTACCGAGATGTTGTCGGGCGAGCGCACGAAGGCCATGCGGCCGTCGCGCGGCGGTCGGTTGATCGTGACCCCACTGTCTTGCAGGCGCTGGCAGGCGTCGTAGATGTCGTCGACCTGAAACGCCAGGTGGCCGAAGTTTCGCCCGCTGTCGTAGTCCTCAGGGTCCCAGTTGTAGGTCAGCTCCAAGAGCGGGGCGTTGCGCTCGGTCGCCAGGTCGGTGTCTTGCGGCGCGGCGAGAAAGATGAGCGTGAAACGGCCCGCCCCGTTCTCGTAGCGACGGACCTCGACCATGCCGAGGTGGTTGCAGTAGAAGTCGAGCGACGCGTCGACGTTGGTGACACGGACCATCGTGTGTAGGTACTGCATGTCGGTGCCTTTTCGGGTTCAGGAGAAGTTCGCGATCACGTTCTCGCCGAAGGCCGCGAGCTCCTCGGGCGCCATGGGCGGCACGAGGATGCGCGCCACGCCGAGCTCGCGCATCTTCTGTAGGTGCTCGGGTGGCCCGCCGAAGGCCGTGATCTCGAGCGCATCAGGATCTCGGCCGGCGTCTTCGGCGGCGTGATGCGCAGTGTCGATGAGCTGTTTCAGGCTCTCGGCATCGCTGCTTCCCGGGAAGAACCCGTCCCCGAGCCGGCCGGCGCGCCGTGCCGCCTGCGGACTGTGGCCGCCGACCACGATCGGCACGTTGCTCTGCGCGGGTCTGGGCCGCGAGTAGACCTCGTCGAAAGATGCGAACTCGCCGTCGTGGCTCGCGCATTCCTGGGTCCAGAGAGCTCGCAACGCGGCCACGTAGTCGTCGGTACGGGCGCCGCGCTTGCTGAACGGCACGCCGAGAGCGTCGAACTCTTCTTCGAGCCAGCCGACGCCGATCCCCAAGACCACGCGGCCACCCGAGAGCGCGTCGAGCGTCGCCACTTCCTTTGCCAGAACTGCCGGGTTGCGCTGCGGGAGGATCAGGATGCCGGTCGCCAACTTGATCGACTTGGTGGTCGCCGCGACGTACGACAGCCAGATCAGAGGATCCGGGATGTCGAAATCTTCGCGGCCACCCGGCATCTTGCCGCTCTCGTCGTAGGGGTATGCGGATTCGTACCCCTTGGGGACGACCACGTGCTCGACTGTCCATAGCGACTCGAATCCGGCGGCTTCTGCGGCTTGCCCAAGGCCTGCCGCTCCTGCGGCTGAGGTGAAGGGGCCAGTGTTGGCGAACATGATTCCGAACTTCATGGTTTCCTCTTTCCTTCAGTCGTAGGGACGCATATCAGATCACATGGCAGGCGGCCGCGTTGGCCCATCGGCGCGGTCTCATGGTCGCCTTGGCGGTACTGCAGATCGTGGCGTTGGCGCGATTGGGCTCGCTGGTGCATACCGTCGACTCGAAGCCGTTTCGACAACCCGCCGCGTGGCGCGCGCTGCTTGGGCCAGCTGCCAGTGTCGTTTCATCGACGTGAGAGCCCGTCTTCGGAGAAGCGCGGCCGGTCTACTACTCCGAGGACACGAGCCAGCGGCTGTTTCGTCGCGTCGCGCACGCCGACCTCGACTTCGAGACCGGCCCTTTCTTCGGGCTCGGCTATCCGCTTGTGCCCGACGTCTGGTGGCCGGCCACTGTCCGATCTGCCGCCCAGATGATGGAAGCCTTCAATGAGGTCACGCACGGCGACGATCCCCTTGCCTACCCCGTTGTCATCGGCGTGCCGCCGACTCAGGGCCGCGGTCGGGTGGAGTTCGTCTCTGCGGCCCCCGACCGGCTGATAGTGCAGGTGTCATCGGAGGGCGGGACCCTGGCGGTGCGGCGGTCATACAACCCGATCTGGAGAGCGCGCACGGCGGACGGCTCCGAAGATCTCGAGATCCGCCAGCTCAATCTGGTCCTTCTCGGAGTGACGGTGCTTGCCGGCGCGCACGAGGTGGTGATCGACGTCGACCCCACGGTCGATCGGATCGCGACGGTCTTTGCGATCCTCGCTCTGGCCGGCTGTCTGGCTTTGGCGGTGTCGCGGCGCCGGCGACAACCTAGAATGCGACCCCGTGAATTGTCCGACTTGTGATCGCGCCAACCCCGGCGGAGCCGCCTTGTGCAACGGCTGTGGCACGGCGCTCGAGGGGACAGGCCCGACGCCCGACATCGTCAGCGAGACGATGGCCGCAACCGGTTCGCCAGTGGATGGCTTCTCGCGTGTACCGCCTAGCCGAGAGTTGCCAAGATCCATTCCTGACGCGCTTGCCGACGGCAGGTATGTCCTGGATCGCCTCCTGGGCGAGGGTGCGAGCAAGCGCGTTTACCTCGCGCGCGACACACGGCTCGATCGCGAAGTAGCGGTCGCGGCGATCCGCGGCGAGGGGCTCGATGAGGCGGGTCGACTGCGTCTTCAGCGAGAGGCGCAGGCGATGGTCCGGCTCGGAGACCACCCCAATGTCGTCACGATCCACGACGTACTGCAGGAGGACGCAGGGGTCTACATCGTGTCGCAGTACATGAGCGGCGGCGATCTCGACACCCGTATCGGCACTTCGCCTGATGGGCGGCTGACCTTCGAGGACAGCGTCGCGATCGCGACCCAGATCTGCGGTGCTCTCGAGCATGCTCACGAACGCGGCGTGGTTCACCGTGACTTGAAGCCCGCCAACGTGTGGCTCACCGACGACGGCACGGCCAAGCTCGGGGACTTCGACCTGGCGCTGGCCGCGGACCGGACCCGGCTGACGTCCGACGGAGTGATGGTGGGTACGGTGGCCTATATGCCGCCCGAGCAGGCCCTCGGCCGTACTCCCGATGCCCGCTCCGACCTGTACGCGCTGGGTGCGACTCTCTACGAGATGGTCACCGGGCAACCGCCTTTCGCTGGTGACGACCCCGTTGGCGTCATCTCGCAGCACATCAACACCCCCCCTGTGGCGCCGAGCTGGCACAGCCCCGGGATGCCAAAGCCGCTGGAGGCGTTGATCCTCGATCTGCTGGCCAAGGATCCCGAGTCACGGCCTGCCAGCGTCGCCGTCGTCGCCGGCCGGCTGACGGCCTTCGACTCGGTGTCCTCGCGCCAGCCGGTCGGTGAGTCGGGCACCAATCCGCTCGATCGTCTCGCGAGCGGCGTGTTCGTCGGCCGCGAAGGCGAACTCGAACAGCTCCGCGCCGGCCTCGACGAGAGCCTGTCGGGAGAGGTACGGGTGCTGATGGTGGCCGGCGAGTCCGGTATCGGCAAGACCCGCACCTGTGAAGAGCTCACGACCTACGGCCGGATGCGCAGCGCGCGCGTGATCTGGGGCCGTTGCCACGAGGGCGACGGTGCGCCGCCCTTCTGGCCGTGGGTCCAGATCGTGCGCGACTACGTCGCCGACCACGAGCCGCACGAGCTGATGGCGGACTTCGGGCACAGCGCCGGCGATATCGCCGAGCTGGTTCCGGATCTTCGCGAGGCACTACCGGGTGTGCAGGCACCACCCCAGCTCGATCCCGAGCAGTCCCGGTTCCGTCTGTTCGATTCGCTGACCAGCTTTCTGCGCCTCGCGTCGGAGCGAGCGCCGCTCGTGTTGGTCCTCGACGACCTTCACTGGGCCGACGAGCCGTCGCTCTTGCTCCTGCAGTTCGTGGCTCGAGAGATCGGCCGCGCTCGCCTTCTCTTGGTGGGCACCTACCGAGACGTCGAGCTGCGGCGTCAGCATCCGCTGGCCGAGACGCTCGGCGAGATGTCGCGCCTGGAATCTCTGCACCGCGTGACGCTTCGGGGTCTCGACGCGGCGGACGTCGAGCGCTTCGTCAGCCGCACCGCGAACCTGCGCCCGCCGCCGTCTCTGGTCGAGGCGGTCTACAGGGAGACCGAAGGCAACCCGTTCTTCGTGCACGAGGTCGTTCGGCTTCTCACCTCGGAGGGGCGACTCGACGGGTCAGCAGACGCCCGGGGCGCCTGGAGCTTCGAGATTCCTCAGGGCGTACGTGAGGTGATCGGGCGGCGGCTGAACCAACTGTCGGAGACCTGCAACCAAGCTCTGACGGTCGGAGCGGTGTTGGGTCGAAGCTTCGATCTCGCGGTTCTGCTGCGGGTTGGCGATTTCGATCAGACGACGGTTCTGGAGGCGGCCGACGAGGCGTGCGGCGCCCGGGTGCTACAGGAGATGGACGACGGCGTCGGCTCCTACCGCTTCTCGCACGCGCTGGTTCGCGAGACGCTGTACGAGGAGCTGCCCACACCGCGCCGCGAGGCGCTGCATCGCGAGGCTGGCAAGGTGCTGTCGCAGCTTCATGGCGCCGAGCTGGGTCCGTATACCGCGGAGATCGCAAACCACCTCTTCCAGTCCGCCCAAGCCGGTGACCCGGAACGATCGGTTCAGGCTTCCGAGCGAGCCGCGGACTGGGCGCGGGGGTGCAAGGCGTGGGAAGAGGTCGCTCTGCACCTGGAGAGAACGGTTCAGGTGCTCGAGATGATGGAGGAGCGCGATCCCCGGCGCCACAACGAGCTGGTGGTCGCGCTGGCTGAGGCCCAGGGGTTGGGGCGGGAGGTGGAGCGTACCCGGGCCACTGCCACGCGCGGCTTCGAGATGGCTCGAGAGCTCGACTCGGCGTCTCTCATGGCGAGGGCAGCACTCGCCTACGCTTCGGGGTATGTCGTGGTCGAGATGGGTCGCGTCGACGAGCGTCTGGTGGAGTTTCTCGAGACCTCGGTCGAGCGTCTGGGAAACGAGGACCTCTCGACCCGAGCGGTCCTTCTCGCCCGGCTCGCCACGGAGCTCTTCTTCTCTGGCGACACAGAACGGATCGATGCCCTGATGGAGGAGTCTTGGGAGCTAGCCGAAAAGAGTGGAGATCCGGGGGTGCAGGCCCAGGCGTTTCTCGCCTTCCGGGACGGCATCCGTCCGGGCGACGAGACGCGCATGGCAGAGCAGGGTCAACGCCTGGTCGAGCTGGGCCGTAGCAAGGCGGATGCGTCGACTGAACTGACGGGGTTGGAGTACGTACTGCGGGCGGAGATCTGGAACGGCAATGCCGAGGCGGCTCGGGAGGTAGTCGCGGAGGAGCGTCGGCTCGCCGACACGGTGCGTACGCCGTTGGCACGTTTTCGCACGTCGGCACACGAGGCGATGTTGGCTCTGATCGAGGGACGCTTCGACGATGCCAAAGAGTGGATTCGCGGCTATACGGAGGAGGCTGGAGGATCCCTGGGGCGCAATCTCGAGCCGATCGTCCTCGGGCAGCGAACGGCCTTGTCGTCGCAGCGGGAGGGTCTGGAGGCCGCGCCTGACGAGATCGTGGAGCTTGCGCGCCGTTTCTCGCGGCATCCGCTGTTTCGAAGTTGGCTGTGCTGGGCGCGGGCGGTCAGTGGCCAGACCAACGAGGCGCGCCGGGTCCTCGGCGAGCTGGGGAAGGCCGACTTCGACGACGTGCCGCGAGACGCCGTGTTTTTCATGGTCCTTCACAGCCTCGCGGACGCGACTTGTGAGCTTCGGGAGCCGCGCTACGCCGCGGCGCTCTATCGCCATCTCGTGCCGCACGCGGGCGGTTCGCCGGTGGTCGGCGAGGCCCAGTGGGTAGGGCCTGTCGACTTGCGGCTGGGAACCCTGGCGATCCTTCTCGAACGCTTCGATGCCGCTGAGGATCACCTTGACAGCGCTATCGACTTCACGGACCGCTTCGGCGCCCGGCCATCCGCCGCGTTGTCACGACTGGCGCTGGCCCAGCTCCTCTCCCGGCGCGGCGACTCACGACTTGCCGAGGCGAGGCACAACCTCGATGCGGCGCTCGAGATCGGGCGCGAGCTGGGCATGCAGCCGTTGGTGCGCCACGCGTTGAAACTGAAGGTGGAGATTCAGGGCGGATCTACGCAGGGCGAGACCCTCGCCATTGACCCCTGACATCGCAGGCGCCGAATCTGCGTAGAATGTGCGGTTCATGAGCGCTCGCTACGCCTTCGCCGCCGGCGCGGCGCTGCTCCTGCTTTTCTCCGGATGCCGGAGCTTCGGTGGCGCAGCGACGCGCAGCACAACTCCGATGGAAGGCGAGCCTGTCGCTCGGACTCTGCCCGAGGCCGAGGAGGTCGCTGCCCCCGAGCTGATCAGTGAGATCGAGGCCGAAGACCTCGATGCGATCGAAGAGGTCCCCGACATCGATCCGGAGAATGTCATCGCGGAGACCCTCGAGGCGCTCAGCGAGGAGCCGGTCGACGCGCAGGCGACGCTTGCCGAATCGCTCGCCACCTTCGAGTCGGCGCAGGCCTTCTGGCAGGAGGGCAACTATGACGACGCGATGGCGGCGCTGGATCAAGCCTACGACCTGATGGCCTCGGTCCCAGCCAACGGTGACGGCACCGTGGCCCAGGAGAAAGAGGAGCTGCGCCGCCTGATCGCGCGGCAGATCGTCGAGGTCTATGCCTCGCGGCGGATCGTCGTCGGCGAGGTCAACAGCTCGATCCCGATCGTCATCAACGACTACGTCCAGCGCGAGATCGACAGCTTTCGCACGCGCGAACGGCGGTTTTTCGACGAGTCCTACCAGCGGGCCGGCCTCTACCGGCCGATGATCCTTGAGGAGCTGCGCAAGCTGGGCCTGCCGGAGCAGCTCAGCTGGGTTCCCTTCATTGAGAGTGGCTACAAGGTGCGCGCCTACTCTCGGGCGCGTGCACTCGGACTGTGGCAGTTCATCTCCTCGACCGGCTATCGCTTCGGCCTCGAGCGTTCCTACTGGGTCGACGAGCGCATGGATCCGGTCAAGTCGACGCGCGCCGCCATCGCCTACCTGCAGGAGTTGCACGGCCTGTTCGGTGACTGGATGACCGCGGTCGCCGCGTACAACTGCGGCGAGCACCTGGTGCTGCGGCGGATCCGCCAACAGCCGGTGAGCTACTTCGACGAGTTCTGGGACCTCTACTCGCGCCTGCCCCGCGAGACACGACGCCACATACCGCGCCTTCTGGCTGTACTCGCGATCGTCGAGGATCCCGAGAAGTACGGTTTCGACCTCCCGGAGCCGTTTCCACCCATCGGCTCGCAGACGGTGCGCATAGATCGCGCGGTAGATCTCGCGGCCCTCGACGCGTCCCTGCACCTGCCGGAGGGCACCCTGGCCGAGCTCAATCCCGAGCTGCGCCGCAAGGTCACGCCCGGCGTGCCCTACGACTTCCACATTCCGCATGGCTCCGACGTCGATCTGACGACCGCGCTGGGCCAGCTCCCCGAGGTGGCCGGAGGAGCGGGGCCTGGCGGTGTGCATCGCGTTCGTCCGGGCGAGACCCTGTCGCAGATCGCGTCGGCCTACAACACACGCGTTGGCGAGATCGTGGCGATGAACAACCTGCGCAGCCCCGACCGCATCTGGCCGGGTCAGCAGCTGCAGGTGCCAGGGTTGGCGCCCGCGACCCGCAGCCGGTCGAGTGTCGCCCGCGCCCCCGAAGCCGACGGCCCACCGCGCACCTTGACCTACAAGGTGCGGCGCGGCGACACCCTCTGGAAGCTGGCGCAACGATACGGCACGACCGTGAACCGCATGCAGACCGACAACGGACTGCGTGGCACCCAGCTGTCGATCGGCCAGCAGCTCTCGATCCGTACCGGCCGCGCCTCGGCTCCCGCGACCGCCGGTGCCAACTACACGGTTCGCCGCGGCGACACCCTGGCCAAGATCGCGCAGACCCACGGGGTCGGTCTGAATCTGCTGATGTCGGCCAACGGCCTCAGCCGTCGCTCGACCATCTATCCCGGGCAGACCTTGTCGATCCCCCGTTAGGCAGCTACCGGGCGCGGACCAGTCGACTCAGCAGGTAGAAGGCGTACCCGTACGAGCCCTGGCGGGTGCGGAAGAGGTCAATCTCGGTTTGCGTGCCGTCGAGCACCTCGAGATGCTCGGCGTCGATCGCGTCGGGGCGCTGCTCGGCAATGCGGGCCTCGAGCACGTCGTAGTAGCCGTCCCACCAGTCCTCGTCGGGAAGCACGAAGCCTCCGAGCGGCTGGTAGCCGGCGTCGACCGAGCGCTTGCGGTTCTCGGCCAGCGAGCCCATTCCAGGGTAGGCGTTGGCCAGAAAGTCGACCACCGGCTGCGGACGCCGGTCGTTGAGCCAGGTCAGCTCGCTGATGCCGACCGAGCCACCGTCGCGCAGTAGCGGTCGCCACATCTCCAACCCGGTCTGAAAACCGACGTTGTAGATCGCGCCCTCGCACCAGATCAGATCGAACGACCCGGCTGGGAAGTCGAGCGCGTCCATTGACTCGCATCGGGTCTCGACCCGATCGCCCGCGTGCGCCTCTTGTGCCGCTGCTGCCAGGCGGTCCAGCGACTCCTGGTGGGTGTCCACGGCGGTCACTCGTCCGCCAGTGCTGCCTAGCAGCGCCAGCGTCTGGCGCCCCGAACCGCAGCCGATGTCGAGGATCCGTGGCTCTGCGGGAAGATCGCGCAGAAAGGCCAGCGCACGGCCCGTCGAGAGGTCGCTTCCTGCGCCCTGCTTGGGCAGGTCGCGAAAGAGCTCGAAGAAGTAGTCGGATCGCGACGGCACGGCGGGAATGGTATGCACTTTGACAATGTCGGTGCCGAGACGTGAGACTGCGTGGACCATGGCGTCGTTCGAGCCCCTGGAAGAGCTGACAGCTGGCACACCGCTGATTTTCGGCGGCAACCGGGTGGTGCGGGTGTCGGCCGAGATGGCGGAGCGCTTCGAGCCAGGCGACTCGATCGTGGTGGTTCAGTCGACCGGTGACGTCCTGCACGTGCCCGCGGCCGAGCGCGCGCTCGCGGACCGGGCCGTCGAGCGGGCGCTCGAGGCCTTCGCGACCCTGAACTCGGTCGGCAACTCCGCCATCGAGCGTTTCTTCGAGGTTTTCGCTGGCCGCCTCGAGGACGATGCTGTCTGGAGCGTTATCCAGGCGGTCAACGAGACCGACGTCGCCTTGGCCGAAGCGCGCGGCCGCTCGACGACTCGGCTGGTTGCCAGCGACGAGATGCGCTGCAAGATGGCCGCCGGCCTGCGCGGATGGATCGCGGCGCCGAGCCGTCGCGGCGAGGTGCTGGAAGCGATCGAGCACGATGGCTGGACGGTAGAGCTCGTCGGTGCCGCGCTCGGGCCGGTGGGCTTCGTCTTCGAGGGCCGTCCGAACGTCCTCGCCGACGCTACGGGCGTGCTGCGCAGCGGCAATCCGGTGGTCTTTCGCATCGGTTCGGACGCGTTGCGCACGGCGAAGGCGATCATGCAGGAGGCGCTGGAGCCTGCACTCGCAAAGGCCGGTCTGCCGGACGGCACGGTGGTGCTGGTCGAGAGCACCGCGCACGCCGCGGGCTGGGCACTCTTCTCCAATTCGGGTCTCGCTCTGGCGGTCGCTCGCGGCTCCGGCGGTGCTGTCGGCCAGCTCGGCGATCTGGCGCGGCAGGCCGGCATCCCAGTGAGCCTGCACGGTACCGGCGGTGCCTGGATCGTCATCGCGGCAGACGCGGTGCCCGGCGCGGTGGAGGAGGTAGTGGCTCGGTCGCTGGACCGCAAGGTCTGCAACACGCTCAACACCTGCTGCGTAGTGCGCGGCGCTGCGGCCGCGATTGTGCCGCGCGTTCTCGCGGGGTGTGAGGCGGCCGGCGCGGGTGTGGGCCAGGCCTACAAGGTGCACGTAGAAGAGGGGGATCGTGAGCACGTGCCGGCGGAGCTCTTCGAGCGCGACGTGACCGTGCGGCGCGCCGGGGGTGACGTGATCGAGAAGCAGGCAGAACCTTTGGCGGAGGGATCGCTCGGCCACGAATGGGAGTGGGAGCAGACCCCCGAGATCACTCTCAAGATCGTCGACGACATCGACCAGGCGGTGGCGCTGTTCAATGACCAGAGCCCACGGCTGGCGGCGAGCCTGGTATGCCCGGACCCCGACACGCAGGAGGCCTTCTATCGAGCGATCGACGCGCCCTTCGTCGGCGATTCCCACACCCGGTGGGTCGATGGGCAGCTGGCGCTCAACCGACCCGAGCTCGGATTGTCGAACTGGCAGGGCGGTCGGCTGTTCGGCCGAGGCGGTATCCTCTCGGGTGACGGTGTCTACACGGTTCGCACACGCGCCCGCCATCGCTGAGCGCCGGTTCGTTTCGCGCCTCGGTCTCGTGGCTCTGGCGATCGGTCTGGTGGCCTTGCCGGGCGCCGCTCAGCAAACGGAAGTCGAGGATCTTGCCGCCTTCCTCAAGGAGCGGGTCGAGTCGGTGGGCGCGCCTGGCGTCGCCGCCGCGGTCTTCGATTCGGCAGGTCTGCGCGCCTACGGCGCGGCCGGGGCGCGAAAGAGCGACGACGACACGCCGGTCGAGCGCGGCGATCTCTGGCACATCGGCTCGATCACGAAGTCGTTCACGGCGACCCTGGCGGCGCGCTACGTCGAGCGCGGCGGGTTGGAGTGGGACGCTGCCCTCGGGGATCTCCTGCCCGTGCCCTTCGGTGAGTCGGTCTTCAGCGAAGTGACCCTGACCCAGCTACTGTCGCACCGCAGCGGTCTGGTCGCCAATCTTCCGATGCGCGACTTTGCCCGCTTTCGCACCAGCAAGGAGCCGCTTCGCGACCAACGCCGCGATGCGCTTGGGGTGCTGTCGGCCACCGAGCCGGTGTCAGCGCCTGGGGAGACGTTCCTGTACTCGAACGCCGGCTTCATCACCGCAGGCGCGGCGCTCGAGTCGCTGGCCGATCGCGATTGGGAGAGCCTCGTGCGGCGGGAGATCTTTCTGCCTCTAGGTCTGACCTCTGCCGGGTTCGGAGCGCCGGGCGCCGACAACCCCGGCGAGGTCACGCAGCCTCGGGGTCACTTGTCGCAGGATGGCAAGAAGATGGCGCCGGTGATTCCGGGACCCTTCGGCGACAACCTGGCGATGCTCGGCCCAGCGGGCACGGTGCACATGTCGATCTCTGATCTGGGGCGCTGGGGGATGGAGCATCTGCGCGGCGAGCTCGGCGCGGGAACGCTTCTCGAGACTGAGACGTTTCAGCGGCTACATCGATCGCAAGGCGACAACTACGCCTACGGCTGGGTGGACGATGAGCCGGAATGGGTCCATGGCCGTCACACTATCTGGCACAACGGCTCGAACACCATGTGGTACGCCCTGGTGGCTTTCGTCCCTGACGACGACATCGGGCTCGCGGTCGCCACCAACGGCAGTATCCAGAGCTCCAGCTTCGTACACGAGGTCGTGACGGCCCTGTTCGATCGCTTTCATGACGACGAGGGAGGTGAGGAGTGACGACGCGAGGTCAGTGGATCGGGTGGTTGGCTTGTGCAGCGCTAGGCGCGGGCGTCACGGCTGCTCCCGTAGGGGCCGAGACTCAGTTCACCGACCTACTAGCGGACGGTCTCGACGGCTGGGAGCAGCGCGGCGGTGCTGCCCTCTACGAACTCGCCGACGGAGTGGTGATCGGGACGTCGGTGGCCGACACCTCGAACAGCTTTCTGTGCACCAAGCGCCGCTACTCCGACTTCGTGCTCGAGCTCGAGTTTTTCGTCGACGACGGCCTCAACTCTGGGGTGCAGATTCGCAGCCACGCCTACGATCAGCCGACCCGGGTGACGACCCGCGCCAGCGGCGGCGAGTTGCACGAGCTCACCATGCCGGCGGGCCGGGTGCACGGCTACCAGGTCGAGATCGATCCGTCGCCTCGGGCTTGGTCCGCGGGGATCTACGACGAGGCCAGGCGCGGTTGGCTCGACAAGCCCGACGGCGAGGACGAACAAGAGGCTCGAGGGTCGTTTCGGGCCCGCGAGTGGAACCGTCTGCGGGTCGAGGCGATCGGTACCTCGATTCGCACTTGGCTGAACGGCATCGCGGTTGCCGACCTCGACGACGACATGACTGCCGAGGGCTTCATCGCGCTGCAGGTCCACGCCGTGGACGACGAACTGGTGGGGGCGCAGGTGCGCTGGCGCGACATTCGGCTCGAAGAGATCTCGTCCGATGGGGCTTTGCGGTAGTGGATCGAGACCTCCGCCAGACGGCGCTCTTCGGCGAGGTCGAAGAGTACTTCCGCTCGGTGCACGCTCCAGGCCAGGGCGTGGTGACCGACGGTGCCGGCGTGGACGCGGCCCCCGACGGTTCGACGGTGGTCTTTACGGGATCGATCTTCGAGACCCTCGAGTCGCCGCCCGCGAGCCGGTTGTGTCGCGTCGACCTTGCGTCGGGCGAACTCACCGTCCTGGAGGCGCACGGCTCGCACGATCGTGCGGCTCGCTTTTCGCCCGACGGCAAGTGGATCGCTTTTCTCTCCGACGGTGAAGAGCCGGGGAGCTGTCAGCTCTGCCTGCGTGGGGCCGAAGGGTCGGGGGCGTGCTTTGCGACGCCGCGCGTCGAGGGCGTGGTCGAGTACATTCGATGGTCGCCCGACGGGGCCAGTGTGCTTCTCGGAGTTGCGGGCCTTGGAGCGGACCTCGCCGGTTGTGAGGGTGGCGCCACGACCGTGAAGAGCGCCGATGAGGTCCCGCTGTGGATGCCTCGCGTCGAGACCGGCGACGGCGAGAACCTGTGGCGAAGCCTGTGGATCTTCGATCTCGAACCTGCCCGCCTACGCCCACTGCCGACGCCGGGCCTCAACCCGTGGGAGGCGGACTGGGCCGGGAGCCACGGGGTGGTCGCGGTCGTGTCGGAGTCGCACAGCGAAGCTTCGTGGTACGGCTCCCGGCTGGTCGCGATCCACGTCGACAGCGGCGCGATCACCACCCTCTACGAGCCGGCCGAGCAGATCGGACTACCGTCGGGCTCATCAGACGGCAGCCGCCTGGCGTTCGTCAGAGCGGTGTGTAGCGATCGGCTGATCGTTGCGGGGCGTCTCCTGATCGCGAATCGCCACGATGGGGGAACGGTCGAGATCGACACCCAACACATCGACGTGACGGACCTGCGTTGGCGAGGGGATCACCACATCGTCTTCGCGGGTCACCGGTCGTTCGAGACGGTGGTCGCGGAGGTGGATCTCGAGGCGGGCTCGGTCGTCGAGCACTGGTCCGGTGAGGAGCGCACGATCGGCAACTGGTACCCGGCGATCGCTGCGCTACCTGAAGGCGGCGCTGTCGGGGTGGCCGAGGCGTGGTCAGTGGCCCCGGAAATCTCGACGTTCCTGAACGGCGACCGGCGGCCAGTTGTCTCGCTCGAGTCAGCCACTGACGGCCGTCCCGACTCGCTGATCGAGCCGGTGCGCTGGTCGGCTCGAGACGAGCTGGTGATAGACGGCTGGCTGGTGCGACCCGTCGGATCAGAAGGCCCCTCCCCCCTGGTTATGGACATCCACGGTGGTCCCGTTTGGGCGTGCCGAAACCGCTGGCACGGACGCCAGCGCGGCGCGAAGCTGCTCGTCGACAAGGGGTACGCCGTCTTCTACCCGAACCCGCGCGGCTCGAGCTGTCGCGGCCAGCAGTTCGCTCGTCGAGTCGTCGGTGACATGGGCGGCGAGGACACCTGGGACTACCTCACCGGCATCGACGCCCTCGTCGAACGCCAGATCGCCGACCCAACCAGAGTCGGCGTCACCGGGATCAGCTACGGCGGCTTCATGTCTGCGTGGCTCATCACCCAGGACGACCGTTTCGCCGCGGCAGTGCCGATCTCGCCGGTCACCGACTGGTACAGCCAGCACCGCACGTCGCAGATCGGCTTCTTCGACGAGCTCTTTCTCGATGCCAGCGCCTCCGAGCCGGGCGGTCGCTTCTTCGATCGCAGTCCGGTGATGTTCGCCGACCGAGTGCGCTGCCCGACTCTCGTCATGGCGGGGGAGACCGATCAGAACACCCCGCCGACGCAGGCTCTCGAGTTTCACCGCTCTCTTCTCGAGGCAGGCGTGGAGTCGGTGCTATCCGTCTACCCGACTGCAGCCCACGGTGTGCGCTCGTTCCCCGAGGTGATCGACGCCACGACGCGCTACGTCGGTTGGTTTCTGAAGCACATGCGATAGCTGGTACCGGCCATACGGTAGTGTCGGCGGGTCCGAAGCTGAAGCAAGACCTTCTGAAGAGCATGTCTCTCCACCTCGATGTCGGTGACACCTTCCCATCGCTTTCGCTGACCAGCGATCGAGGGCAGACGGTCTCCATCGCAGAGGTGGCAGACGGCCGCCCCTTGATCCTGGCCTTCTATCGAGGGCCGTGGTGACCGAAGTGACAGCTGCAGCTGCAGGAGCTGGTCGAGTTCCACCAATCTACCGAGGTCGCCTATTGCCGCGTCGCCGCGGTGTCGGTAGACCCTCCACGAGTGCAGGAAGCCTTTCGTTGCGGCCTCGGCGCGAGCTTCCCGCTCCTGAGCGACGAAGACCTTCTCCTCACCGACGAGCTCGGAATCCGCGAGACCACGGACAAGCGCCACGGTCCGTTACCAGTGCCCATCACGTTCGCGCTGCTGCCCAGCCTCGAGATCCACCGGATCTGGAACGGCTGGTACTTCGTCGGTCGGCCGACCCCGGAGGAGCTGCGGCAGACGGTTCGCGAGATGATGGACCGGACGGTGTCGGATCTGGACTTTCGCGGCGAGTAGTCCTGCTGAATCAACGGCCTAGCGCGCTATCTACAACCCTCCAACGTCTGGGTGGTCGGCGACGGCCGGGAGGTGATCTGGTTCTCGCAGCGCGACGGCTGGGGCACCTCTATCTCTACGACGGCGCCAGCGGGCGTTTGAAGCATCCCATCACCACCGGCGAATGGTTGGTGCGCGATCTGCTGCGGGTCGACGAGGCGGTGACCGTCAACGGGGCGTGGCAACTCACGACGTCAGATTCACGTAACGAATAGGGAGAGAGGATGAACAAGCACGTCGCGGGTATCGCAGACATTGTCGAGGACGTTCCGGAGGCCGCTGCCTCGGCGGTGGCGGTGGTGGGGTCGAGCTCATCCAGAACGCGAGGACCGAGCCGTGGGAGCAGCAGACTGCGCGCTTCCTGCTGCCAGGGCGTGGGTTGGGTGAGGTGTCGGTGAGCCCCCGGGCTCGAAAGGTGGTGACGAACGTCGAGGCGAAGGGGGACTGATCACGATGGCCGACCGCAACGAACTGTTCCTGCATGAAGAGGTTCTCCTTCTTGCGCTACGCGACGAAAAGGGCACTCCCGCTGCCGGCGCGATGTACACGCACGCCATGGGGGGCGCGATTCTGGCCGAGCTGCTGATCGGTAAGCGGGTGCGAATGGACGCCAAGAAGCACAAGTTCATCGAGCTGGAGAGCTCTCGCCGTCTCGGCGACCCGGTGCTGGACGAGTGCCTCGTCAAGGTGCGTGATGCCAAGCGTCGCGCCACCGCGGTGACCTGGGTCAGTCGATTCACGGCGATGTCGAATCTCCACCGAGTCGCCCAGGGGTTGTGCCGGCGCAAGATCTTGCGCGCCGACGAGGACACGGTGCTGCTGCTCTTCAAGCGCAAGGTCTATCCTGAGATCGACCCCGGGCCAGAGCGGGCGATCATCGAGAGCCTGCGAAAGGCGATCTTCACGGATGCCCGCGATGTCGATCCGCGCACGGTGGTCCTGGTCTCGCTGGCGAAGAGCTCCAATCTCTTGCCGATCATTTTCGACAAGAAGGAGCTCAAGGGGCGCAAGGATCGGCTCGAAAAGCTGATCAACGGCGACGTGACCGGCAAGGCGACGAAAGAGGCGATCGAGGCAGCACAGGCTGCGGCCTTCATGGCGGCGGTCATCATTCCTGCCGTCGTCACGACGACGGTCACTAGTTGACCGCGCTGCTCAGAAAGCCAAGAGGGCGATTGAGAAGATGACGCCTGTCCACAGCAGCGCGACGAAGCAGTAGCCCATGATCTTGCGTAGGTGGATGCCGGCGATCGAGAGCACCGGGATGATGGACAGCGGCTGGATCAGGTTGGTCCACTGATCTCCGAAGGCGACCGACATTGCCACCCGCGGGAGGTCGGCACCGACACGCGTTGCCGCCTCCATCATGATCGGGCCCTGCACGGCCCACTGACCGCCGCCTGAAGGGACGAAGAGATTCAGGAAGCCTCCCGAAAGGAACCCGAAGAAGGGGAGGGTGGCGGGAGTGGAGATCGAGGTGAAGAGCTCGACGACCATCAACGCCAGACCCGAGTCGGCCATGATGCCCGAGATGGCGGCATAGAACGGGTACTGCAGCAGAAATGGGACCGCAACGCGGCCCCCTTCGAGCATGATTTGGATGTAGCGGACGGGAGAGCCCGCCAGCAGGATCCCGGCGATCAGGAACGAAAAGTTCAATATGTTGAGGTTCAGGCCGTCACCACGCCCGAAGAAGTGCACGCCGATGTAGAAGAGCCCGAGCGCGACCAGCACGAGGTTGAGGACCCGCGAGCGCTCGATCTTCTCCGCGGGAGTGGTGGCCTCGATCTCGGTGGCGTCGTCCTGCGGGGCGCCCATCAGGTGCTGCGGGATCTCCTCGACCGGCTCGTCGCCTCGCGGTCGTAACCGTGCCATGACGAACGGCAGGGTGGCCATGGTCGCGACGACGACCGCGATGCTCCACGGCGTGAATGCGGTCTGCGAGATCCCGATGATTCCCACCTCGGCCTCGAGGAAGTGCCCGGGCGTGGCCAGCGCCAGTGGGATCGACGCCGAAAGACCCTGGTGCCAGATCACGAACCCGGAGAACGCCGATGCTACGAGCAGCGGGTAGTGGACCTTGATGCCTTTCTTATGGCACGACTCGCCGATCGCGCGCGACATGATGCCGCCGGCGATGAGGCTCATGCCCCAGTTGAACATCGCACAGAAGCCGGTAATGAGACAGGCGAGGACGTAGGCGCTCGCGGGCGTTCGTGCAAAGCCTGCTAGGCGGAGCAGAGCCCGTCGAATGGGCGCCGTGTTGGCGAAGGTGTAGCCCAGGAGCAGGGTCAGGGTGATCTGGTTGGTGAACTCGAGCAGGTTCCAGAACGAGTCGCCCCACGACTCGAGAGTCGCCTGCGGCGAATAGCCGGCGACGCCGATCGCGAGCGCGAATGTCAGCATTGTCAGGAGCGCCGCGACGACGAAGGCGTCGGGCACCCAGCGCAGGAAGAAGCGGACGAGGAACTTGACGATTCTGTTCACGGGCGGAGTGTAGCGCCGCCTCCAGCGGCCTCGGCGTCGTCGGTTCCCTCGCGTCTCGGATCCGTGTAGGGTCTCGGTCCCACGCCCGATTCCGGGTGTCCGATCCTTCCGCGAAACCCATGACAGACGCCTCCCCATCGACGGCTACGCGATTCAGCCTGATCTCGCTGCTGTACGTATCGCAGTCGGTGCCGCTGGGCTTTTTCATCGTCGCGGTGCCGGCGATCCTGCGCGATCAGGGGCTGTCTCTCGAGTACGTCGGCCTGTTGAGCGTCATCGCTTTCCCATGGCTGGTGAAGTTCGCGTGGGCGCCGGTGCTCGACCAGTACGGGTCGCGGGAGCGCGGCCACTACCGCTCATGGATCCTGCCGCTACAGACCCTGTCGGTGTTGTGTGTGACCGCCATCGCGTGGCTCGATCTGTCGACGCAGATCCTGTGGCTGGCAGCCATCGGCGCGATCTTCATGCTGCTCTCGGCGACCCAGGACGTCGCCACCGACGGCCTGGCCGTGCGCACCCTGCTCGCCTCCGAGCGCGGGATCGGCAACGGCATCCAGGTGGGTGGCTACTACCTTGGGCAGGTCCTCGGTGGCGGCGCCGTGCTGGTGGCGTTCCAGCGCTACGGCTGGACGACCGCCGTGCTGGCGATGGCGGCCGTGTTGGCACTGCCACTGGTGCCGGCTCTGCGCTTCCGCGAGACGCCGATCGAGCACGACTGTGACGCGCGTGTCGACGAGCCGCGCAAGGTCGACTTCGGGTCCATCAAGCGCTTCGTCAATCGAGACACGTCGCGGGTGTGGCTGGTGGTGCTGTTGCTCTATCGGGCGGCTGAGACGATGGCCGTGACGATGGTCACACCGATGCTGGTTGATTTTGGCCTGTCGCTGGTCCGGATCGGCCTCCTCATGGGGGTTGCGGGCTCGGTCGCGTCCTTCGCTGGAGCACTCCTCGGCGGGGCGTTCGTTCAGCGACTTGGGCGCAAGACGTCGCTGCTCACCTTCGGCGCCGCGCAGTGCATCGCGATCGCCGCGCTAAGTGTCGCGGTGCTGCTGCGCCCCGAGCTTGCCTTCGTCTATCCGCCGATTCTCGCGATCGCGTTTGCCGGCGGTATGTCGACAGCGGCCCTCTACACCAGCATGATGGACCGCTCGTCACAGGAGACCGCGGCTACGGACTTCACCGTGCAGCAGTCACTGTGCGCGATCGGTCCGTTGGTCGCGTCGTCGTTGAGCGGCTTTTCGGCTGCGCTTTTGGGCTTCGGTGGACACTACGGGGCGTGCGTGGTCGTCAATGTTGTTTGCCTGGTGGTGATCGCGCGCTGGCTTGCGCGCGAGGCCCCGACAAGTGACGGCCTTGCGGTGGCCATGGTGACGGGAGCCGGTCGGTGACCGAGGACACCAAGAAGGTCATCTATTCGATGGTCGAGGTCGGCAAGGCCTACGATGAAAGGCCGGTGCTGCGCGACATCTCGCTGTCGTACTTCTACGGCGCGAAGATCGGTGTGATCGGTCTGAACGGCTCGGGGAAGTCGAGCCTGCTGCGGATCATGGCGGGGGTCGAGAAGGAGTACCTGGGGGAAACGGTCCTGTCCGAGGGCTTCACGGTCGGCTTTCTCGAGCAGGAGCCTCAGCTCGACGCGTCCAAGACGGTCAAGGACATCGTCGAGGAGGGTGTGCAGGAGGTGGCGGACCTACTCAGAGAGTTCGACACCATCAACGAGAAGTTCGCCGAGGAGATGACCGACGACGAGATGTCGAAGCTCATCGAGCGCCAAGGTGAGGTGCAGGAGCAGCTCGACCGCACCCATGCCTGGGACCTCGACAGCCGGCTCGAGATGGCGATGGACGCTCTACGCTGCCCGCCGGGAGAGACCCTGGTCGATGTCATCTCAGGCGGTGAGCGGCGTCGCGTAGCCCTGTGCCGGCTGCTTCTGCGATGCCCCGACATCCTGCTCTTGGACGAGCCGACCAACCACCTTGATGCGGAGTCGGTCGCCTGGCTCGAGAAGCACCTGCAGGACTACGCGGGGACCGTCATCGCCGTAACTCACGATCGCTACTTCCTGGACAACGTGGCGGGGTGGATTCTCGAGCTGGACCGGGGTTTCGGCATCCCATGGAAAGGCAACTATTCGTCGTGGCTAGAGCAGAAGCAGGAGCGCCTGCGCCGTGAGGAGAAGAGCGAGTCGGCGCGCCAGCGTACGCTGGAACGCGAGCTCGACTGGATCCGGATGACGCCCAAGGCGCGCCAGACCAAGTCGAAGGCCCGGGTCAGCGCCTACACCCGTCTTCTCGAACAGGAATCCGAGGAGCGCCGGGAGGGGATGGAGATCTACATTCCTCCGGGGCCGCGTCTCGGTGGGATCGTGATCCGGGCCGAGTCGGTTCGTAAGGCCTACGACGATCTGCTGCTCTACGAGGACCTGTCCTTCGACGTCCCGGCGGGTGCCATTGTCGGCATCATCGGTCCGAACGGTGCGGGCAAAACTACCTTGTTCCGGATGGTCGCCGGTGAGGAGGCGCCTCAGGATGGCGACCTGAGGGTCGGCGAAACGGTTCGGCTCGGCTACGTAGACCAGAGCCGGGCGACGCTACGCGCCGACGCCAAGGTCTGGGAGGAGATCTCCGGGGGCGGCGAGACCATGTTGCTGGGCTCACGCGAGATCAACTCGCGCGCTTACGTCGCCCGCTTCGGATTCACCGGCTCCGATCAGCAGAAGCAAGTGGGTCACCTGTCGGGTGGCGAGCGCAATCGAGTCCACCTGGCCAAGGTCCTGACCTCGGGCGCTAACGTGCTGCTCTTGGACGAGCCGACCAACGACCTCGACGTCAACACCCTTCGCGCGCTCGAGTCGTCGCTTGAGGAGTTCGCGGGCAGCGCCCTGGTCATCTCCCACGACCGCTGGTTCCTGGATCGGGTCGCGACCCACATCCTCGCCTTCGAGGGCGCGAGCGAGGCAACCTTCTTTGAAGGCAGCTACAGCGAGTACGAGCGCGACCTGCGTCAGCGCAAGGGCGAGGCCGTCGACCGGCCCCACCGCATCACCTATCGCCGCCTGACTCGATAGGTAAGTCGACGCTTTCCTGCACGGGCGTTATGCCTCGGCTCGTTTTCCGAGTGGGTTGTCGAGATCGGCGAGCAGGAAGCGCGCCTGTTGCTCGATGAGAAGGTGCTGGGCTCGCCGACGGCGGAGACGAAGGAATACCCGTGCCCGCCGTACGCACTTGCGCTGGCGGTCGGTCCACCGGACCGAGAATTCACCCGCTAGAGGCAGGCTGAGCGCATACAGCGCCAGCCATCCCGGGGAAAGGAAGAGGGCGGCGATGCCGATCTGAATCGCGGCGGCCAGAGGAAAGAGGAGTGTCCCGGTCAGAACCAGATTTGTGGCGAACATCTCCCTCTCTTTCGATCGGGCTCGCGCGATCCCGAGTGCGGTGCTCCAGGCCGGGAGGTGGTTCGCGATTCCCCACAGCGCCAGCGGCAGGCCGAGGACGAGGACGAGGACGAGGATCTCCAGCTCACGTACGATAAAGAGCATCGCCCGCGCCGCGCCCAGCGGCATGAAGACCTCGCTCGGCTCGATGCGCAGGCGCTGCAGATCTGACTGGAGCTTCGAGGCGCGCCACTCGAGGCTCCAGGACGGCTGGGAGCCCGATGGCTTCGCCAGTCGTCTTGACTCGACCAGACGTCGCGCGAGGTCGTTTTGGCGTTCCGAGCCGAGAGGCGCCGGCGGGAGGTCGTCTGTTGCGGCCAGATCCGCGAGCCACAGGCTGCGCTCGCGTTCCTCGGCGCCGTCGAAGCTTGCGGTCATAGCGACCCCGGAACGGCCGAGAATCTGGGTCTGAGGCGGGGAGCTCGGATACGGTTCGGGTCTGAACACGTGTGTGACATCGAGCAGCCGCCCAAGGACTGGTCTGTTGGCGCAGTACCCCGGAGAGTCCTTCGAGGGGTAGCGCGAAACAGTCCGAGCCTGCGGTTCGTTTCTATATCGACGGTATTGTCGCCCCCCACCTGGGCCGAAGGAGCGTCCATTGAAGAAGATCTTGGTCGGCATCGCGGTTGGTTGGCTCGTAACGGCGGGCGTAGCCCCATCTGCTGCTCAAGATGGAGCCCCGAGTGGCGAGTGGGTCTCGTACCACGGTGACAAGGGGTCGACCCAGTACACGGCGCTCGATCAGATCGATGCGTCGAATGTGAACAAGCTCGCTGTCGAGTGGACCTGGGCATCGCCCGACAACGACGTCGTCGGCACCGATCGGCGAATGATGCCGCGGGGATACAAGTCGACCCCGCTTCTGGTCGACGGCCGGCTGTTCGTCAACACCTCGATGGGGTTCGTGGCCGCTATCGACGGCAAGGGCGGTGAGACCCTGTGGACCTTCGACACCAAGAGCCGCGAGGCGGGCCGACCCACGAACCTGGGCTTCAACAGCCGCGGTGTTGCCTACTGGAGAGATGGCGAAGTGGAGCGGATCTTCCAGCCGAGCGGCGACGCCACGCTCTGGGCGATCGACGCCAAGACCGGCAAACCGGTCGAGGGCTTCGGCGACGGCGGTCAGGTCGATGTCGTGGCGGCGATGCGCCGCGAAGTCAACCGTCGCAACGTCACGATCATGTCCTCACCGCTGGTGGTCGGCGACGTGGTGATCGTCGGATCCTCGATCATGGATGGTCCGACTCGCAAAGAGATGCCGCCGGGCGACGTGCATGCCTTTAAGGTCCGCACCGGCGAGCTGGCGTGGACTTTCTACAACCCGCCGCTGAAGGACACGACCGGCTACGACACCTGGGAGGAAGGTTCCGCGGAGTACTCCGGCAACGCTAACGTCTGGACCAACATGACCGCCGACACCGAGCTCGGGCTGGTGTATCTGCCCTTCGGTACACCTACCAACGACTGGTACGGCGGCCATCGACCGGGCGACAACTACTTCGCCGAGTCGATCGTGTGCGTAAAGGCCGACACCGGCGAGCTGGTCTGGCACTACCAGCTGATCCACCACGGCCTGTGGGACTACGACATCCCAGCCGCGCCGACGCTGTTCGATACGGTAATCGACGGCAAACCGGTCAAGGGAGTTGCGGTCGTCACCAAGCAGGCGTTCACCTACGTCTTCGACCGGGTGACGGGCGAGCCGATCTGGCCGATCGAAGAGCGGCCGGTGCCGCAGTCCGACGTGCCGGGCGAGCGCTCGGCCGCGACGCAGCCCTTTCCGACCAAGCCACCGGCCTTCGACTATCAGGGCGACATCCGCGACGTCCTGATCGACTTCACACCCCAGCTCAAGGCCGAGGCCGAGGAGATTCTCGAGCAGTTCACCGTCGGGCCGATGTTCATGCCGCCGACCGTCATCTCGGAAACCAACCAGGGGACGGTCCAGCTGCCCGGTTGGGGCGGGGGAGCGAGCTGGTCCGGCGCCGGATTCGATCCCGAGAACGGGTACCTGTACGTGCCTTCGTTCACCGGGCCGATCTCCGTCGGTCTGCGCGAGCCCGACGCGGCGCGTTCGAACTTCCGCTACGTGCGCTGTCGGGGAGCGGGGGGCTTCCGGCTCGCCGGCCCGCAGGGGTTGCCCCTGACCAAACCGCCCTACGGCCGGGTGACGGCGATCGATCTGAAGACTGGAGAGATCGCATGGCAGGTACCGAATGGCGATGGCATCCGCCAGAAGCTCATCGACATGGGTATCCCTGATCCGGGCGCGGTGGGTGCCGCGGGCTTCGGCTGCGGCCCTCTGGTGACCAAGACACTTCTCTTCCTCTGCCAGGGCTCTTTGCCTGTCGCCTTCGGGGGGACCGGCGGCCCGTCGCATCTGCGGGCCTTCGACAAGAAGACCGGCGAGGTCGTGCACGAGATGCCGATCGAACAGAACCTGTCGGCGACGCCGATGAGCTACATGCTCGACGGCAAGCAGTACATCGCCATGGCCTACGGCTCCGGTCAGGACGCTGGTCTGATGGCGATCACACTTCCGTAGGCGTCCGCTCGGCGCGGAGCACATCACGCCGGCTCACCTGGCCGTCGACCGGGGCCCCGGTGATGCCGTGGTCGAGGAGTGTACGGATGCCAGCGAAGATTTCGGTCTGGGGCGAGACGGTGACGAGCTTCGTCACCATGACGTCCTGCGCGAGCTTCAGAGCGCCCAATCGGACTCCTGTCGGGTTCTTTCTGCGGGTCTCGAATGATAGCAGTGGCTAGGCGACGTCGCGGCTCCTCCAGGTATGGATTGCGGGCAGCACCTCCTCGGCGAAAGTGCGCATCGAGTCTTCGGCCATGTCGTAGGTCATGCCGGCGTAGCGGAAGCAAAGGTCGAGATCGTAGTCACCGATGACGTCTCGACGGTGTCTCAGCTTCTCGATGATCTGGGCGGGAGTTCCCCAGATCTGCACGTCGAGGTAGGCGTTGGCCATGCGCTCCAGCCCCATGTGCCTGATCGCCTCGACGTTCGACCCGTACTCTTCGTAGCCCGACATGTCCTTGTAGTGATCGCTCGCCAGCTCGTAGTGGTGCAGCACAGAAGCCAGGTAGCCGGTGATGTACTCGCGCGCGGTCTCCTCGGCGTGGACAGGGTCGCGGTGACAGAACGTGAAATCACACACCAACGGTGGCGGCGGCGAGTGGCGGTGGAGGCTCTTGAACGTCTCGCGGTAGCCGTCGAAGATATCTCGCTGATCCTCCCAGGCCTTCTGGCTGAAGACCACCATCTTGACCCCCAGCCGTGCCGCCTGCGTCACCGAGTCGGGCGACATCGCGACCTGCGACACCCTGCCGACGAAGCTGCGCGACGGCCGTGGTCGGATCGCGGTACGGGGCTGCGGGTAGTACGGCCCCTCACCCTGTATGTAGCCGGTCTCCAGTGCCTCCAGGATCATGCGCGACGCCTCGTCGAAGCGGTCGCGCGATTCGCTCATGTCCTGGCGGAAGGGCTCGTACTCGCGCCGCGACAGCCCGCGCCCCATGCCGAAGATGGCGCGGCCACCGCTGAGATGGTCGAGTAATGAGATCTTCTCCGCCACCCGCAGTGGGTCGTGCCAGGGAATGATGACGGCTCCCGTGGCGAGCTTGATGTGTGAGGTGCGCCCCGCCAGGTAGCTGAGGAGCTGGGTGTTGTCTGGGCAGAAGGAGTAGTCCTCGAAGTGGTGCTCCACGGGCCACAGGGCGTCGTAGCCGAGCTCCTCTGCGAGCACGGCGAGGCGGATCTCCTCGTCGTAGACTTGGCCGTCGCTGACCTCGTCGCCATACCCCCAACTCTGGAAGATCATCTGGATGCCTATGTCCATGCGAAAGCGCTCCTGTAGGCTCGTTGCGTTCGGTCGTGGCAACGATACTAGGTCCCCATCTGTTGGTGGGCCGGGATTTGGCCGGAGGGCACGGTGAAGGAGCAGACGGTTGATCGTAGGCAGCTCGCGAAGGGGCTCGCCGTGGCCGGTCTCGGGGTCGCGGTGGGTGTCACCGCACGAGCACAGGAGAGGCGCGACGCGGGCCCGCGCTTCAAGCTCAAGTACGCTCCCCACTTCGGCATGTTCAGCGCCCACGCTGGCGAGGATCACGTCGCGCAGCTCGAGTTCATGAGGGACGAGGGCTTCGTCGCGATCGAAGACAACGGCATGCCCGGACGCGAGACCGAAGCGCAGGAGCGCATCGCCAAGGGGATGGAACGCCTGGGGATGGAGATGGGAGTGTTCGTTGCTCATGGCGAGTTCCGCGAAGTGACCTTCGCGTCTGACAAGACCGACGCGCGCGAGCGCATCGAGGCCGACCTGCGGGCCGCGGTCGAACTCGCCAAGCGCGTCCACGCGAAGTGGTGCACGGTCGTGCCCGGTGCCTTCGACCCCGGGCTCGAGTGGGACTACCAGACCGCGAACGTGATCGAGAACCTTAAACGGGCGTCCGAGATTTGCGAGCCGTCAGGGCTGGTGATGGTGCTCGAGCCGCTCAACCCGTGGACCAATCATCCGGGGCTGTTTCTCACCAAGGTTCCGCAGGCCTACCTCATCTGCCGGGCGGTCGGTAGCTCGTCGTGCAAGATCCTCGACGATCTCTACCACCAGCAGATTACCGAGGGAAACCTAATACCGAACTTGGAGCGAGCGTGGGCGGAGATCGCCTACATCCAGGTCGGCGACAACCCTGGCCGCAAAGAGCCAACCACGGGCGAGATCAACTACCGCAACCTCTTCAAGTACATCTACGAGAAGGGCTTCGACGGCATCGTCGGCATGGAGCACGGCAATGCTAGGCCGGGCAAAGAGGGTGAGCGCGCGGTACTCGACGCCTACGCGTGGTGCGACGACTTTTCTTGATCGTCGGCGCGCTGGCGACGGCGGCGCCGCGCCTCGAGGCGCCGGTGCTGTTCGAGGCCTATGCCGAGACGATCCCGGGAAGCGAAGTCCGGTTCGAGAGGGTGCCGGTGCCGGCGGGGCTATTCGTCATGGGAACGCCGGCGAAGGAGAAGCGCCGGCGAGACGACGAGGGACCGCAGCGCGAGGTGGAGATCTCTGCCTACTGGATGGGACGACGCGAGGTCAGCTGGGACGAGTATCGGATCTTCATGTCGAGCCTCGATCTGGCCGCCGGTATAGACGAGCTGCCCGAGGGGGTGGACGCCGTCGCTCGACCGACCCCACCCTACGTGCCGATGGACTTCGGCATGGGTGTGGGCGGCTATCCGGCGATCGCCATGACCCAGTTCGCCGCGCGGCAGTACACCCGCTGGCTATCGAAGATGACCGGTCACTTCTATCGACTGCCGACCGAGGCCGAGTGGGAGTACGCCTGTCGCGCCGATACTTCGGGCGCCACCTACCTGGAAGGCAAGGTCAGGAGGCTCGGCCCGCATGCCTGGTACGAGGAGGTCAGCGACGCCGCAACCCATCGGGTCGGTGAGCTGACGGCCAATCCGTGGGGGCTCTTGGACATGCTCGGCAACGTCGCCGAGTGGACGCTCGACGAGCATCGGAGCTATCCACCTGGAGCGGCGTCCGATCCGATCGCGTGGCCGACAGGGGAGTGGAACAGGGTGACGCGGGGCGGATCGTTCCGCGATGGCACCGAGGAGATCCGCTGCGGCGCTCGCCGTGCATCGAGGGCTGCGTGGAAGAGGCGCGATCCCCAGTTTCCGAAGAGCATTTGGTTTCTGACCGATGCGCCGTTCGTAGGCCTGCGGGTGGTTCGGCCGCGACTCGTGCCGCCACCCGAGGACCAGGAGCGCTACTGGGCACCCGACGTCGACTCGATAGCAGCGATCCTCGACGAACAGCGCGCGAGATGACCGCGATCGCTTGCTACCATGGCGTCCGTTCTGGCAAGTCGGCAGGAGGTCGTTAGATGACGCAGGAATCGCAGGGTAGCTCACGTCGCCGCTTCATCCAGGGTTCATCGGCAGCGCTGGTCGGCACCGCCATCGCTTCGCAGGCCGGTGCCAGGGCAGCCGACCTCGCGCCTTCGCGCGGTGACGCCACCTTGCGGATCGCGCTGATCGGCTGCGGCGGCCGGGGTACGGGCGCCGCCGCCCAGGCCCTCGCTACTGAGGGCAAGGTCGAGCTGGTGGCGATGGCGGATGCCTTCCGCGACCGCCTCGACGCCTGCCACGGTCGGCTCGCGGAGCACCACGGCGACAAGATCCAGGTTCCGGAGGAGAACAGGTACGTCGGCTTTGGCGCCTACCGCAGGGCGATCGATAGCGGCGCCGACGTGGTGGTCATCGCCACCCCACCGGGCTTTCGCCCCGAGCACTTCGCGTACGCAGTGGAGCAGGGCAAGCACGTCTTCATGGAAAAGCCGCTCGCCGTAGATGCGCCTGGCGTGCGCCAGATCCTGGCCGCCGGCGAGAAGGCGCAGCGCCTGGCTCTCAAGGTCGGTGTCGGTCTGCAGCGACACCACGACCCCAGCTACGTCGAGGCCATCCGCCGCATCCACAATGGCGCCATCGGCGACGTGCTCTTGATGCGCGTGTACTGGAACTCGCAGGGCGTCTGGGTGCGTGAGCGCAAACCCGACATGACCGAGATGGAGTACCAGATGCGCAACTGGTACTACTTCAACTGGCTTTGCGGCGACCATATCGTCGAGCAGCACATCCACAACCTCGACGTCGGCAACTGGGTCAAGGGCGGCACGCCGATCGCGGCCCAGGGCCAGGGCGGCCGGCAGTGGCGCAACGGCCCCGATCACGGCGAGATCTTCGATCACCACTCGGTCGAGTACACCTTTGCCGACGGCACCACCATGCTCAGCCAATGCCGCCACATCGAGAACTGCTGGAACAAGGTCGCCGAGTATGCCCACGGCACCAAGGGCTCGGCCGAGCTGCACGCCGGCGTGATGAACACCAAGAAGGGGGCCTGGCGTTACAAGGGCGCCGAGCTCGATCCCTATCAGGTCGAGCACGACGACCTGTTCGCGGCGATTCGAGAGGGCCGGCCCTACAACGAGACCCACAACGGCGCCAGGAGCACGATGACCGCGATTCTGGGGCGAATGGCGACTTACTCCGGCAGCCGGATCACATGGGACGATGCACTGGCGTCAAAGATCCGGATCGCGCCGCAGGAGTACAGCTGGGACGCGGCGCCGCCGTCCGTGCCCGATGGCCACGGGCGCTACCCGGTCGCCATGCCAGGAGTCAGCCGCGTCGTCTAGTTCCGCCAGGCGGCGTCGAAATCTCCCGGGCCGAGGGGCGGCGGGGCTCATGTTGAGCCTGGTGCTGTTGTCGATGCTGCTCGCATTTTCAGGGTGTGGCTCGCAGGAGTCCTTCGCCGATCTGGTACTGGTTGGTGGCCGTATCGTGACGGTATCGGCGGAGCGGCCGGAGGTCGAGGCGCTGGCCGTCACGCAGCATCGGGTCGCGGCGTTGGGCTCACGCGCCGAGATCGAGAGGTGGATCGGGCCGAGGACTCAGGTGGTGGACCTCGATGGGCGCCTCGCGATCCCGGGATTCATCGAGGGGCACGGTCACTTCCTCGGCCTCGGCGAGGCGTTGACGATTCTCGACCTGACCGAGGCCAGTAGCTGGGATGCGATCGTTGCACAGGTCGCCAGGGCGGCGGAGGAGGCGGAGCCCGGAGCCTGGATTCGAGGTCGTGGATGGCACCAGGAGAAGTGGGAGCTGCCGCCGAAGCCCGAGGCCGAGGGTGGCCCCGTTCATGGTTCGCTCTCGGCCGTGAGTCCCGACAACCCGGTGCTGCTGACCCACGCCAGCGGTCACGCGGCGTTCGCGAACGCGCGTGCCCTAGAAAAGGCAGGCCTCGATCGCAGCTCGCCGGATCCGCCGGGTGGCGAGTTCGTCCGTGATGCCTTCGGCGATCTGAGTGGCCTGCTACGGGAAACGGCCCAGCGGGCGGCCGCAGGCGCCTACGCTCGATCGCTCTCTGGCCGAAGCCCCGAGGAGGTGGAGATCGAGCTTCGACGACGAGTCGCACTGGCAGGTGAGGAGGCTCTACGCAACGGAGTGACGAGCTTCCAAGACGCGGGCTCCAGCTTTGACACCATCGCCTTCTATCGTCGCCTCGAAGAACAAGGCGCCCTCCCGGTCCGCCTCTACGTCATGGTGCGGCCGCAGCTAGACGGCACGGTCGAAGGTGCAGCGGCGGAGCTCGGGCGGCGCCTGGCCGAGTTCCGAACCGTTGCCGTCGACAACGACTTCCTGACCGTACGGGGTATCAAGCGTCAGGTCGACGGTGCACTCGGTGCTCACGGGGCCTGGCTGCTGGAGCCCTACGACGATCTTCCGCGTAGCGTCGGCCTGATTCTCGAACCGATCGAGGACATTCGCCTCGTCGCGGAGCTGGCGCTGGAGCATGGTTACCAGCTCAACACTCACGCCATCGGCGATCGCGCCAACCGCGAGATGCTCGACCTTTACGAGGAGGTGCTGGCGGGGAGCCCAGACCGCCGCTGGCGGATCGAGCACGCCCAGCATATTCATCCGGACGACGTGCCGCGCTTCGGCGAGCTGGGCGTCATTGCTTCGATGCAGGGTGTGCACGCGACCTCTGACGGTCCTTGGGTCGCAAGGCGCCTCGGCAACGAGCGCTCCCGAACTGGCGCCTACGTCTGGAGGTCGCTGCTCGACGCCGGAGCGGTGGTGATCAACGGGACGGACGTTCCGGTCGAGGACATCGATCCGCTGGCCAGCTTCCACGCGTCAGTCACCAGGGTGACGGCAGACGGGACGACGTTCCACCCGGAACAGCGTATGACGCGCGAAGAGGCGCTGCGCTCCTACACGATCGATGCCGCCTACGCCGCCTTCGAGGAGGGCGAGAAGGGCTCGCTCGAGGTCGGAAAGCTTGCGGACATCGTCGTTCTCTCGGGCGACATCCTTGGTTTGTCGGACGCCAAGCTATCGAGCGTGCAGGTGCACATGACGATCCTCGGAGGGGAGATCCGATACCAGGCCGAGTGATCGGCTGCGGCCGACGTCAGGAACAGCCTGGGCCCTCGCAGGTACCCTCGACGTAGCAGTAGCGCCTGCTCGGCTTGCCGTTCGTCCTGCCGTCGCAGCCGGTTGGGCAACTGAGCTTTCCGGCGCGACCGTCGCAGCTCTCACCGCTGCCACAGGTGGCGTCGCCGCAGTAGTCACCCGCGGGTGAGACCGTCAGACTCCAGCTCTGGAGATCGGTACCGACGGAGTTGGCGGCCGCGATCTCGACCGGGTAGGTTCCGGGGACCGGTAAGGCCCAGCTCACGAGTCCCGAGCCGTCGTCGATCGACAGCCCTGCCGGGCCCTCGTAGAGAGACCAGCTGTCGACGCCCGTGGCTTCGGCGTCATAGCTGTAGGCGACCCCTTCGGTGGCCGTCGCCACTGCGGTCGAGGTGATCGTGGGTGGCACGGGTCCTTCGCAAGCGCCACCGACCCAGTCGGTGTTGTTACCGAGGACGTCAAAGGCGCGTACTCGGACGCACAGATCGGCCGCATCTGCCGTGCCAACCAACGCCAGGAAGCGGAACGTGACGTTGTAGTGGCTCGAGTTGGCGTTGGTGTGTGCAGCGGCGAAGCTCATGCCGTTGAAGAGACCGACCTGGAAGTCGGCCGGATCTTGCGCGTCGAGGTGGACGTGCGGGTCATACGACGCCGGCAGAATCGAGGCATAGGGACTCTCGTAGGTGCCCGCCGTCTCGAAGGAGCTCCACGGAATCGATGAGCTGTTCTTGTAGGTCCAGTGGCGATTCCATACGTTGACGGAGTACAAAGAGGGCTCCACGAGGTAGCCATCACCCTCGATCGTATTGCCGATCGGAGAGTCACCCGGCTGCTGTACGAGTAGATACGTGCTGTCGGGCTGGCGCTCCCAAACCTCGACTTCGACGCCCTCGAGGTCGACCTCTGTTGGCATGGTCACCGATGCCGATGCGGTCACGAGCGGATGGAGTGGGTCGCTGGTGTCGAGCTCGTCGAGAGTGAGAGCGATGTTTGAGGTGCCGCTATCGGGGTAGGGAAGCACCCCCAAGGGATGAATAGTGTCGCGCTGCCACGACGAGTTGGGGTCCTGCGCCGCGGCGCTACGAACCTCGAAATGGACATGGGCGAAGCCGCTTTGTCTCGCGCCTGTGTAGCCGATCAGGTCTCTCTTCAAGACGCTCTCGCCGTCGCTCACCCGCCAATCCGATACGTGCAGGTAGAGCGAGTTGTAACAACCCCCTCCGCCCGAGCAGCTCGTCTGCTCTGGGCGGTAGTGGCGGACTCGGATGTGTGGATCGGTGTACGAGGGGTGCGGCCCGGCATGCTGGACGATGCCGTCGCTGAAGGCGAAGAGCGGCGTGCCGATCGGAGTCGCGATGTCGAGACCGCGGTGGAAGTCGTAGCGATAGCCCTCCGAGACCAGTAGACGCGGGCCGTAGGTCGACGAGATCGGGGTGTCGGTATGGGTGGGGTTGCCCCAACGATCGACCGGGCAGCCCTTTTGCGGCTTCCACTTCCTCGGCTTGTTCTCGGTGAGCCGACCGCACAGTGGCCACACCGGATCAGGGTCGAACGACTGTGCCCGGGAGGTGCCCGGTCCCAGCAGTCCGGCCCCCAGTATGGCCGCGGCGATGATCGTGGGGATTCTGCTCACGGGTCCGACCCTCCTCGCGAAAGGAACCGGTGGGCACCCAAGAGCGCCGCCTCTGCGACCACAGCAGAAGACATGAGGATATCGCGACTTGCGCATAGGAATCAGCCGCTCGTGCTAAAACCCGCAGGTCATGGGCGGACCACCCATTCTCCGCGTCGAGAACGCCACGGTTTACCGCGGCGACACCCGCGTCTTCGACGCGCTCGATCTCGTAATTCCCACGGGTCGCTCGACGGCCGTACTCGGCCCCAACGGAGCCGGCAAGTCGACGCTCCTGCAGCTGGTGACCCGGGACCTCTATCCGGTGGCGCGTCCCGAGACCCGGGTCGAGGTGCTCGGTCGTTCTCGCTGGCATGTGTACGAGCTACGGCAGCACCTGGGAATCGTGTCGCAGGAGTTGCACCTGCGCTATCAGCGCGACGCCAGCGGCCTCGACGTGGCGCTGTCGGGCCTCTACGCGAGCATCGGCATCCACAGCAATCACGCGCCGAGCGAGGCCGATCGGGCTCTCGCGGCGTCGTGGCTCGAGCGCCTCGGTGCCGGCCATCTGGCCGAGCGGGCGATCACAGCCATGTCGGCGGGTGAGCAACGCCGCTGCCTACTGGCGCGCGCCCTGATCAACGACCCCGACACCCTGCTTCTCGACGAGCCGACGGTGAGCCTCGATCTCGCCGCCGCCTTCGACCTGCTGCGCGATCTTCGCGGGCAGCTGAACCGTGGCCGCCGCCTCGTGCTCGTCACGCACCACCTGCAGGAGATTCCCCCCGAAGTATCGTGGGTGGTGCTGCTCAAGGCCGGCTCTGTGCTCGCCGAGGGTCCGAAGGTGGAGATGGTGACGAGCGCCAGGCTTTCGGAGCTCTTCGACGTGCGGCTTCAAGTGATCGAGCGCGACGGCTACTATCAGGTCTTTCCGGCCTGATCGTCGAACAGGGCCGTGATGCTGGGCTCGCGAACCTCGGGCGTAGTCAGTGCGATGACGACGTAGGCGAGGATCGAAAGCACGATGGCGGGGAACACCGAATGAATACTCTCGGCGAGGTCGAGGCGTCCCCACAGGGTCAACACCAGGATGCCGGCGGCGAAAGACGCCAGCACCGCGAGACCGTTGCCGCGTCGCCAGTGCAGGCCGAGGATCACGGCCGGCAGAAAGCACGCTCCGTACAGCGCTCCCGAGAACGAGGTCAGCTCGACGATGCCTCCCGGCGGATCGAGCGCGATGCCGGCGGTGACCAGAGCGAAGAACGCGACCCACACCCGAGTCTGGCGCACCGTGGTGGAGTCGGGGTCCGACTTCGAGCGCAACAGCTGCCAGACGTCGCGCTGAAAGGTCGACGCCACGACCAAGAGCACGCTGTCGAGAGACGACAGCGCCGCCGAGAGAATGGCGAGGAAGAGAAAGGCCTGGACCGGCGTGCCGAAGACACCTTCCATGACCAGGAGCTCTGGCACGACCCGATCGGTGTCGTCGATCGGCGATGTCAGAATGCGGTGAGCGTAGAGGCCGATCGGGGCGAGGAGGCTGAAGATCACCAGAAACGACAGGGTCGAGACCCAGACCCCGACCCGAGCCGCCCTGGCGTCGGACAGGGCGTAGAAGCGTGAGAGCTGGCGAGGCTCGACGACGAACTTGACGGTGGTCGCGAAGAGCACGCCGAGCAGGAGCGGAAACGCGATGCCGGCGTTCCAGTCGAAGAGTCCGGCGGTCTCGTCGGCGGTCGCGATCTCGCGCAGCACGCCGATGCCGCCCGCCGCACGGGCCGTTCCTGCGAAGAGTAAGGCTGCCGCCAGGACCATGAACATGCCCTGAGTGACATCGGTGCGCACCACCGAGTGGAAGCCGCCTGCCGCTGTGTAGACCGTGACGATCAGCCAGACCAAGCCGATGGCCACGGCGTAGGGGATCTCGAGCATCGCCTCGAGCAGGTTGCCGATGCCCTTGAAGACCGCGGTCATGTAGATAAAGCTCGCAAAGAGCACGATCAACGCGGCGAGCACGCGCGCCGGCGAGCTCTGAAAGCGAAA
>JAYZDP010000132.1:0-6597 GCA_036337765.1 Acidobacteriota bacterium | reverse complement strand
CGAGGAGAGCTCCTCGGTGGCGGGGTCCCCCTCGACGACCCGAGTCGCGTCACGCCATCCGCGACGGCGATCGAGCTCGCTGAGGCCGTCGCGGACGGCGCGCTCGGCGGCGCGCTGGGCATCCAGGTCGATCGTGGTGTCGACCCGCAGCCCCCGTTCCTTGTAGGTCTGCTCGCCGTAGCGCGCCTCGAGGTGGCGTCGCACCTCTTCTGCGAAGAAGGGCCCGGGTCCGGAGGCGCGGCTCTTGCGCTTGACGACGCCCAATGGCGACGCAATCGCGGCGGCGTGAACTTCGGGAGTCAGCGAACCGCCGCGCAGCATGCGATCGAGAGTCCAGTTGCGGCGCGTCAGTACCCGCTCGGGCGTGCGGTAGGGCGACAGCCGGCTTGGCGACGGCAGAATGGCGGTGAGCATCGCTGCTTCGGTCACGCTGAGGTCCGCGACGTCCTTGTCGAAGTAGTACCGCGTCGCCGCCTTGACTCCGTAGCGTGCCGGTTGGCCGCCGAAGTTCATGACGTTGAGGTAGAGCGCCAGGATCTGGTCCTTCGACAAGCGCTTTTCGAGCTCGACGCTGAGCAGAGCCTCCTTGATCTTTCGGCTCCAGCGGGCCTCGCGTGTGAGTTGGAAGTAGGTTCTGGCGAGCTGCATCGTGAGGGTCGAGGCGCCGGTGGCCAGCTCACCGGTCTTGATGTCAACGACTGAGGAACGAATGATCGCGCCAAGGTCCACTCCACCGTGCTGGTAGAAGTTCTTGTCCTCGGCGGCCAGGACCGCGTCGCGCATGACGGCGGGAATCTCCGTCTCCGATATCAGCTCTCGGCGCTCCGTGGCCCAGGTCCGGTAGGCGGTGCCGTGACTGTCGCGAACGACCGTCGTCAGACCCGGGGTAAAGTTATCGATCGACTCGACCGAAGGGATGCGAATGACGGCTGCCACGCCTATTCCTGTGCCTACACCGATCAGGCCGACTGCCGCCACCTGAATCAGGCGGCGGAGCACGCTACGCTTCGGCCTGGCACCCTCGGCGGGCTCGTCTGCAGTGCGTTTCGCCATGGTCGCTCGCTGCTAGCATTATACGGCCGCGCCGATCGACGTTCCCATGACCGAGCCCACTCCATCCTCGCCGCCAGCGGAAGATCCGCGGCCGTTTCACCCGGAGGGGATCGAGGCCCCGCCGTGGCACCTCGACCGGCGGGCAGTGATCGGCTGTGGCGGAGGCTGCCTGGTTCTAGGCGGCTTGATGGTGGTGTTGCTCGTCGTTCTCATCGTGCGCGGATCGAGCTTGCTCGGCTGGGCGCTCGAGTTGTCTCAGGAGGTGCTGCGCAGTGAGTCCCCTGAGGATTGGAGCGAGGCCGACCAGGCCCGTCTCGAGGGTGCCTTCGACGCCGCAGAGCGGGCTCTGCAGTCCAACGCCGGCACACCGGAGCAGATGCAGCGTCTGCAGGTGGGCCTGATGGAGAGCTTGACCGCTGCCAGCCAGGGGACGCTCACCCGTGAGCAGCTCGAGGTGCTGGAGCGGGCACTCGGTGATCTCGGCAGTAGCGCGAGTTCGGTGAGTTTCGGACCATTCGAGCCGGGCGTGGCATAGCGATGTCCGGCTTCCGGATCGTGTCCGACTTCGAGCCCCAGGGCGATCAGCCCCAGGCGATCGCCGATCTCGTTGCCCGAGCTCAGGACGGCGAGCGAGAGCAAGTTCTGCTCGGCGTCACCGGCTCCGGAAAGACGTTCACTATCGCCAAGGCGATCGAGGCGCTGCAACGGCCGACCCTCGTCCTATCGCACAACAAGACCCTCGCCGCGCAGCTGTTCCAGGAGTTCCGCGGCTTCTTTCCCGACAGTGCCGTCGAGTACTTCGTGTCGTACTACGACTACTACCAGCCGGAGGCCTACGTTCCCCAGAGCGACACCTACATCGAGAAAGAGACCACCGTCAACGAGGATATCGAGCGGTTGCGGCTGCGAGCCACCGCCTCGCTGTTCGAGCGCCGGGACGTGCTAATCGTCTCTTCGGTCTCCTGCATCTACGGCCTTGGCTCACCTGACGCCTTCTACGGCATGCTGCACTTCTTTCGCGTCGGCGACGAAGAGGGCATGGAGCCAGCGCTCAAGCGCCTGGCGGAAATGCAGTACAAGCGCACCCACCTCGACCTCTATCCGGGGGCCTTCCGAGTCCGTGGCGACGTGGTCGAGTTGCTGCCCTCCTACGACGACCGAGGTGTCCGCCTGGAGTACTTCGGCGACGAGCTCGAAGCTGTTCACCGTTTCGATCCCGTGACCGGGCGCGTCCTCGAAGACATCGACCAGATCGCGGTCTACCCGCAGACCCACTACGTCACGCCGAAGGAGACCCTGCAGGGCGCCATCCTGACCATTTCGGAGGAGCTCGACGTCGAACTGGCGAAGATGAACCGTGAGGGCAGGCTGCTGGAGGCGCAGCGGCTCGAGCAGCGTACGCGCTTCGATCTAGAGATGTTGCGGGAGCTCGGCTACTGCCAGGGGATCGAGAACTACTCCCGCCACCTCACCGGCCTACCACCCGGCCAGCCGCCACCGACGCTGCTCGACTACCTTCCTGAGGACTTTCTGCTGATCATCGACGAGAGCCACCAGACCGTGCCCCAGGTGCGGGGGATGTACCAAGGGGATCGATCGCGTAAGCAGACCCTGGTTGACTATGGCTTCCGACTGCCGAGCGCGCTCGACAATCGCCCCCTGACCTTCGACGAGTTCGACCATAAGGTCGGGCAGCGAATGTACGTATCGGCCACTCCGGGACGCTGGGAGCTCGAGCGCACCGGCGGGGTTGTGGTGGAGCAGGTCATCCGACCTACCGGGCTGCTCGATCCCGTCATCGAGATCCGCCCGGCTCGCAATCAGGTGGACGATCTGCTCGACGAGGTGCAGCGTGTCGTCGGGCAGGGAGACCGGGTGCTTGTGACCACGCTGACCAAGCGCATGGCCGAGGAGCTCACCCAGTACCTGCGCGAGCTCGGCCTGAAGGCGCGCTATCTCCACAGCGACATCGACACGCTGGAGCGGGTACAGATCACCACCGAGCTGCGCCAGGGCGGCTTCGACATCCTCGTCGGCATCAATCTGTTGCGGGAAGGGCTCGATCTACCCGAGGTCGCTCTGGTCGCCATCCTCGACGCCGACAAGGAGGGGTTTCTGCGCAGCGAGACGTCGCTGGTACAAACCTCCGGCCGAGCAGCCCGAAACATTCGTGGGCGAGTGTTGATGTACGCCGATCGTGAGACCGACTCGATCCGTCGCGCTTTGGACGAGACGGCGCGACGGCGCGAGCGTCAAGACGCCTATAACCTCGAGCACGGTATCGAGCCCGCGAGCGTAATCAAAGAGATCCACAGCCCGCTGGTCAAGATGAGTAATCTCGACTATCACGACGCCGGCTTGGATCGACTGTCGGAGGTAGCGCAGGGATCGGTCCACGATCGCATCAAGGCGCTCGAGAAGCGCATGCGCGAAGCGGCGAAGCGGCTCGAGTTCGAGGAGGCGGCCGCGCTGCGCGACGAGATCAAGGGTCTGAAGGACCTCGCCGTCATCCGCTGATCCCCGATGGTCGCGCATCCCGACATCGTGGAGCGGGTGGGGAATCTGCCCGATCAGCCGGGCATCTACATTTTCCGCGACGACGAGGGCGGCCCGCTGTATGTCGGCAAGGCCAACTTGCTGCGTAAACGTGCTGCGAGCTACCTGAAGAGCGACCTCGAGCCTCGCCTGCGTAGCATGGTCGATGAAGCGCGCCAGCTCGACTTCCTCGTAGCCGAGTCGGAGGCCGAGGCGTTGCTGCTCGAGAACAACTGGATCAAGAAGCGACAACCGCGCTACAACATCCGATTGCGCGACGACAAGACCTACCCTTACCTGAAGCTGACGATGACCGACGCCTACCCCCGAATCGTGTTTACAAGGCGGATCCGCGACGATGGCGCAGAGTACTTCGGTCCCTTCCTCCCGGGTGGGCTGGCGCGCAAGGCGATCAAGCTGGTGCAGAAGCTCTTCCAGGTGAGGATCTGCGACCTCGAGATCGACGGCTCGCTGGCGCGCCCATGTCTTTATCACGACATGAAGCGCTGCCTCGGCCCATGCGTCGACGGGCTCACCACCCTCGAGGCCTATGGCGACGCGACCGACAAGGCCAGGCTCTTTCTCGCCGGCCGCAACCGCGGCCTGCTCCGCGACTTACGTCGCGAGATGCGCCGGCGCGCGGACCGACTCGAGTACGAGCACGCCGCCGAAGTCCGCGATACGGTATTCGAGGTCGAGTCGATTGGTCAGCGCCGCCGACTCAGCTCGTACCGAGGCGAAGACGTCGACATCTACGGTGTACATATCGCCGGCGACAACGCGGCGGTTACCGCATTCGTCATGCGCGGTGGTCAGATCCTCGACCGGCGCGAGTTCTTCTGGGAAGGCGAGATTCACCTCAGCGAGGCGCGACTGCTCTCGGAGCTCATGCCGCAGATCTACGATCGCACCACGTACATTCCGAAGGAGATCCATCTCCCGGTCGCCATCGAAGGCGAAGAAGCGTTGCTCGCGTGGCTCAGCGAGCGTAAGGGCGAGAAGGTCTACTTGCGACTGCCTGCACGGGGGCCGAAGGCCGATCGAATCGAGTTCGCCCGCCGCAACGCCCGCATGTCATGGGCGCGGCGCTTTCGCGGCGCCGCGGCACATGCTGCGGCCGCCGACAGCCTCGCTCGGAATCTGCGCCTCGACGATCCACCGGGACGGATCGAGGGTTTCGACATCTCGACCCTGCAGGGTGGCGAGACAGTCGCCTCGCTCGTGGTCTGGGAAGGGGGGAAGCTGCGCAAGAAGGACTACCGCAGCTTCAACATTCGCGGTCTCGATCGCCCGGACGACTTCGAGTCGATGCGCCAGGTCGTGGAGCGCGCCTATCGCCGCCGTCTCGAGGAGGTCGGAGCCATGCCCGACCTGATTCTCATCGACGGCGGCCGCGGTCAACTCAATGCAGCACTCCAGTCATTGGCGACGCTCGGCGTCGAAGAGACTCCGATCGTCGGGCTGGCCAAACGTGAGGAGCAGCTCTACCTACCCGAGCTGCCCGACCCGCTGCAGCTTGCGCGTCGTGATCCTGGCCTCCAGCTGCTACAACAGATCCGCGACGAGGCCCATCGATTCGCGATCACCCGTCATCGTCGGCGGCGCAGCAAGCGCCTGCTAAAGAGTCGCTTCGACGAGCTCAGGGGCGTGGGCGCGAAACGGCGAAAACTTCTAGTGCGGAGGTTCGGGAGCTTCGCGGGTGTCACCCGGGCGGAGCTCGCAGAGATCCAGGAGGTGCTCGGAGTGCGACTAGGCGCACGGGTACACGAGCAGGTTCATGCTCCCGATGACGCTCAGAGCAAACCTTCTATAGGGTCTGACGTCTGATGGCGACCTTCGATGTCGGCCCAGGCCGACGCACCATTGCCGAGGTCCTGACCATGCTGCGTCAAGGCGCCACCGGGCGGCTCCAGCTGGAAATGGAAGAGGGCAAATGGACCCTCGGTCTGATCGGTGACGAAGCACGGACACTCGCCGACGAGGCACCGCCGGAAGGCCTGGTCGGCGACGAGGCCTTGGCAGGTCGCTTTGGCGACGACGCGGCCCGGCTCGTCGAGGTCTTGGCCCGGCGCACCGGCGTGGGTGTGCGCATGGTCGCCTGCCAACTGGACGAGCTGGGAACGCTGGGTGCCGCACTACCGCGGCTGCCGTTACTCGCCGAAGCCCGACCCACGACTCGAACGAGGCGGAGCTCTGGAAGGCCCTGGGGGGCCGCCGATCCCGGCTCAAGCTGATCGCCGTCCCTGAATTCAGCCAGGTCCAGCTCGCCCCTGTGACCGAGAGCTCCCACAGCCTCCGGGCGCGACTGCTGCGCCCGAAGCCGATCGAGGACGTGCTCGACGAGAGCGACGATGCCAGAGAGGTGTTGCGGCGGCTCGTCCAACTGCAGGCGGTGGGCCTGTTGACTCAGGTCAGCGAGACCGATCCTCAGGCCAGCATCAGTCTGTCCCGCGTCTCGCTCGAGCTCTTCCTCGGCCGGGTTGGTCGAGATCTGGAAGCGCGCGGGGTCGAGGGGTCGCCAGAGAGTCGCTGTATCCGGGTGGCCGACGTGCTTCGCAACTTCGGCGTCTGGACTCACTACGAGCTGCTCGGCGTGGGGCGACACGACGACGAGGCAAGCATCCACCGGGGCTACGTCGAGCTGGCGAAGGTGTCGCATCCGAACAACGCTGCCCGATTGGGGCTGGAGGGCCAGGATGCCGCTCTTCTGACCATCTTCGAGGTCGCGACCCAGGCCTATCTCACCCTCAGCAACCCGGACCGTCGTAAGGAGTACGATCGCGACCTGGGTCCCGAGATCGCCGAGCCGCACAGTGAGCAGCGTCGTCTGGAGAAGGCATCGGTCGCCCGAGACATGTACCTGCGGGCGCGGCGCATGATGCTTGAAGAAGAGTTTCAGCCGGTCCTCGAGCTGATGCGGCAGGCGATCCGGCTCGATCCGCAGGCCGAGTACTACGTGCTGCAGGGGCAGGTGCAGCTACGCAACCCGGACTGGAAGTCGGGAGCTGT
>JAYZDP010000131.1:0-42326 GCA_036337765.1 Acidobacteriota bacterium | reverse complement strand
GAATCGTAGAAACGCGGCAACAGCTGATCGACGCGCAGAAGGGCTTCGTCCGTGAGCACGAGCCTGCCGTCGCGGACTTCGGCCAACCCGTCGTCGTGCAGCGAACCGAGCGCCACGGTATAGGCCTCAGTGACGTCGCAGCCGAACTTCTCCGAGAAGTAGGAGAGGTCGGCGGTTCCCGTCTTCAAGTGAAGGATCAGCTCGCGCGTGCAGCGCTCCTCAGGCGTGGTGACGAAGGCCCGCGCGATCGGCAGTTCGTCACCCGCCGTCGCCAGATAGTCGTCCCAGCGGTCGCGGTTCTGGAAGTGGACTCCGCCGACATGCGAGAACGACGAGACTCCGGCGCCAATCATGTCGCTGCCGTGCCATACGGAGTCGGCGTAGACGAAGCGCGGCCGCGGCTTGCGGTCGCTCTTCAGCACCGTATAGGCGCTCCAGCGCTCGTAGCCGGCCGCCTCAAACTCGGCGAAGGCATAAGCGTGCCAGTCACGCTTCAAGCTCCAGCCCGCAAATTTCGCCTCACTCTCGCCCTTCATCACGTCACGAGAGAAGACGGTGTTGAAAGGCAGCTCGAGCTGATAGAGCGTCACGCTGTCGGGCTCGTACTCGATCGTGCGCGCCACCGTCTGCTTCCACGACTCCCAGCTCTCGCCGAGCATGCCTGCAATCAGGTCGATGTTCAGCTGCGAAAAGTCGAGATCGCGGATCCAGGGTCGAACGCGATCGATCTCCGTCGACACATGGGCTCGACCGTTGATGCGCAGGACCTCGTCGTCGAAGTTCTCGATGCCGAGGCTCAGCCTCGTGACACCGATTGAGCGGATGGCCTCGAGCTTGGTGCGGGTCAGCGTGCCAGGCTCGCACTCGAAGGCGACTTCCGCGGCGGTGTCCCAGGAGATCGCCCCCTGCAGCCGCTGCGCTAGGCCCGACAGCTGCTCGGCGCTCAGGTAGGACGGCGTCCCGCCGCCGAAGTAGACGAAGTGCAGGGGCCGCCCAGCGACTGCCGGCATCGAGCTGTAGCGCTCCGCCTCTGCGCCGACGAGATCGAGATAGGTGCGAATCTGCTCGCTGTTCTTGTCGGTGAGGACGCGGAAGTAGCAGAACTTGCAGCGCTTGCGACAAAACGGGATGTGCACGTAGAGGCCCAGCAGTATCGAGGGGTCCCCGGGACGCTGTAGTGCGTCGTGTGCCATCGGTACCGACTCGGCGTCCCACTGCGAGTACGGGGGTTTGTTCGAGACGAAGACGCGGCCGATCTGGGCGGCGACTTCGTCGAGGCGCTCGACAGTCGTCACGAGTTGACTCATGGCTAGTTGGAGAGGCGCGGCAATGCTAATGGAAGCGATAGGCGCATCTATTGGAAACAATAGACGTCGCCATCGAGGCTCGGAATCACGAGGCGACCCGACGCGACGCTGGGAGACGCGGTGAACGCGGATCCCGTTTCAAAGCTCCAGCTCTTCTCACCAGTTGCGAGATCGAGCGCGAGCACCTCGCCGCGGGTCGTCGCGAGAAAAGCGCGATCCTCGACGATCACCGCCGAGGCATCAATGCGCGCTCCTGCCGGGTAGGTCCACATCGGCTCGCCGTTTTCGGGATCGATGCCGTGCACGATCTTGTCGCGGCCGCCGATGACGACGATCTCACCGTCGGTCGCGGCCGACGCGTAATACGGAAACTTGCGCTTCGGGTGTTCGTACATCCAGACCGGCTGTTGTAGCTCAAGGTCGAGCGCGACGACGCGATTCTCGTAGGTACCGACGTAGGCACGACCATTGACGATCGCGGGGCTCGACGCCGCCTGGCCGTGCAGATCGATCTTCGTCACGACACTGCCGTCCTCGACGTTGATCAGCCAAAAGTAGCCGTCGCATCCCGAGACGGTGGTCACTCCATCGACGATCGCCGGCGTTCCGTGGACGTAGCCTTCGGTCTCGACCTGCCAGGCGAGTGAGCCGTCGGCGCGGTTCAGGCAGTAGAGCGAATTGTCGTACGAGCCGAACAGCAACCGATCGCCGTCGAAGTTGGCGCCGGAGATGATTCCGGCCAGGGTCTCGTACTGCCAGATCTCCTTGCCTGAGGCGGCATCGACGGCATGGAAAAAGCCCATCTCGTCGCCGAAGTAGACGACACCTTCGTGCACCGAGGCCGAGCCCTTGATCTCCTCGCCCACCTCGAGCTTCCACCGCAGCTCGCCGGTCTCGAGGTCGATGGCGTAGAAAAAGCCGTCGAGCGAGCCGACGAAGACCACTCCGTCGGCGATGGCGGCGGTGGCCTCGAAATCGCCCTCGGCAGAGAACTGCCACGCGAGTGTCGGCTCGGCACTCAGCGTTGTACGCGCGACGCCGGTCATGGCGGAGTCACCACGAAACAGCGGCCAGTCGGAGACCGGCGCCCCGGTCGGGGTCAGAGCGACCTCGCCTTCGGACCCGTTCTCGGCATCGGAGCAGGCGACGCTGATCCCCCCCACGACCAGCAGGAGTGCAATGCAAGACCAACGGTGTGTTCGCTCGTGCCTCACAGCGCGCTCCTGTACAGGGTCTCTACCTCGGTCACATCCAGGTCGAGAGGATTGTGGCGCAGGGTCCACTGTTCCATCGCCTGACGGGCAAGCTCGGGCACATCGGTTGCGGCCACTCCGACCTCGTTCAGGCGCGTCGGCAGACCGCCCAACTGACGCAGCTCTTCAAGGCGCCGGGCCAGCTTCTCGGCGCCAACACCGTCGACGCCCAGGAGATCACCGTACTGGCAATCGCATACCGTGGCGTTGAGGCGAACCACCGTCGGGAGGACCAGGCCGATGGCGCGGCCGTGCACAACATCGAACATCGCCGTGAGCGGGTTGGCACACGCGTGCGCCGCGCCCAACATCGACAACTCAATCGCCGAGCCGGCGAGATGAGCGCCCCACAGCATGTCGGCCCAAACCGAGTCGTGCGCGTCGCCTGAGAGGATCTCGGGGAAGGCACTGTCCATCAGCCGCCACCCCTCGTGCGCGAGAAGTCGAGACAGGGGGTTGCCCGATCGCGTGACGTAGCTTTCCACCGCATGCGAAAGCGCGTCGTACCCGGCCACGGCCGACACCTCGGCCGGCGCCGTACGCAGAACGTGAGGATCGAGAACCACGGCCGTGAATCTGGCCTTCGAGTCTCCACATGCCATCTTGACGTGGCTCTCGGGATCCGTGATGAGAGCGAACGACTGTGCCTCGCTGCCGGTGCCGGCGGTACAGGGCACACCGACCGAATCGAGCATCGGCTTGGAGGCCTTGCCGAACCCGGCGTAGTCGGCCATGACGCCGCCGTTGGTCAACAGGAAGTTGACGCCCTTGGCGCAATCCATCGCGCTGCCGCCGCCCAACCCGACGAGAAAGTCGGCATCGTAGGCACTCGCGTACCGGGTTCCGGCTTCGACGTGGATTGACGTTGGATTTTCGCCGACGCCGTCGAAGATGTCGACGGCGAGGCCGGCCGCCTCGATCGAACGGACCGCGCGGGCGACATGACCGGCGGCAACGATGCCTGGGTCTGTGACGACGAGCACCCGACTCGCACCGAGCTCCGAGACCAGCCCGCCGATCTCCACCAGCCGTCCACCGCCGAACAGCACCCGCGAAGGCCGCACGTGCGCCTGCCAGCCCTCGAGTGCGGCGGGCGCAGTGGTCGGAAGCGCACCTAGGGACATCGTATCGACTCCAGACAAGCTACGGCCCTCCCGGCGCCTGCGACTTCCTACTCAGTCTCGATCGCGAAGAGATCGGCACGTGTGGCGATGTAGAGCACGCCGTCACGGGCGACCGGCGTGGTGTAGACCGCGCCGCCCATGTTCATCTCGGCGATGATCTTCTCCTCGCGCCCGGCCTCCAGGATCACGATGTCGCCGTCCTCGTCGCCGAGATAGATCTTGCCGTCCGCCACGAACGGGGATCCCCAGACCGCCGCGAACGTGTCGTGGGTCCACAGGTGCTTGCCGGTCGCGAGCTCGAGCGCGTACAGGAATCCCGACAGATCCGTGATGTAGAGCATGTCGCCGGCGATCGCCGCCGTGGAGATCGTGCGGTTGAAATCGTCGTCGCCGAAGTGCCAGACCTGGCCGCTCGAGCTTATGTCGCCGGTGCCCGACGCATCGATGGCGTAGAAGTGGCCGGGTCCCTCGCCGTGCTCGGGATCCTGACCGACACCGATGTAGACCTTGCCGTCGTGAAAGACCGCGGTCGAGATGATGTTGTTGCGGGTGCCGCTACCTCCCAGCTCCCAGCGCGAGTCCTTGGGATTGGTGTCGAACTTCCAGATCAACTCACCGGTTTGCGGCACGAACGAGTAGAGCCAGCCGTCGCCGCCGGGAAAGATCACCTGCGCCCGCCCCCCCGCCTCGCCGTAGGTCGGGTTCGACCACGTACCGTGCAGGATGTTCTCTCCGGGGAGTGCACTCTCCCAGGCCAGCTCGCCGGTGTTCTTGTCGACCGCAATGAAGCTCGGACCCAATGGCGAAGGGATGTTGAGATGACCCTCGTCGACTCCGTTGCCGGTGGTCACGTAGACCAGGTCGCCGACGATCAGCGGTGAGCTAGCGGCGAGGTTGTGCGGGAAGTTGTCGAGCTCTCCGATGGTGTCGAACGCCCACAGAATGTCGGCGTCCTGAGGTCCGGTGTACGACTCACCGTTGAAGCCGTCATTGCCGTTCGAGAAGCCGAGCAAATCGGCGGCCACCATCTCGGCCCGATTCGACAGGTAGTAGACCCGGTCGTTCTCGATGTACGGCGTCGAACAGACGCCCTGCAGGGGCCAGTCGTTGACACGGCCGGCGCCGAGCTTGTCGTGGGTGGCCTGCCACATGAACTCGCCGTCGGACGCGCGGAACCCCATGATCACGCCCTTGTCTCCCGTCAGACCCTCGATGCGCTCGCCCTCGTTGTTCGTACCTACGAACACCCAGTCTTTGTAGACCGAGGGCCCGGCGTAGGTCTGCGAGCCGAGCTTCTGCTGCCACTTGATGTTCTTGCCGCTGTCGATGTCCCACTCCGTTGGCAGGCCGGTCTCGTTCGACATCATGTTGCGTGCCGGCGACACGCCGAACATGGCCGGAACGTCCTCCGCCTGGGAGGCGTTCGGGGACACGAGGAGGAGGAGCGCCGCGGCGGCGGCGGTGAGCTTGGTCATGAATCAGTTTCCTGTGATCTGAACGTTGTCGTAGGCGACCTCGGCAGGTGAGTAGCCGAGGATACCGGGCGAGCCGCGGAGAACCGGATGCGGGTCAGTGCTCGTCACCGTCCACTCGGAGGGCTCGGCTTCGCCGCGGGGCCAGACCTTGCCCTGCACGAGTGCCGTGGCGCCGTCCTGGGTCACCTTGAGCTTCAGCGTGTACCAACGATCCATCTCCACCGTGTAATCGGCGGTCACGTCGATGCGAGGAACCGCCGTCCAGGATCGGATCTGTAAGCGCTGATGGATACCCAGAAGATCGAGGATGTAGCCGCTGTTAATCACGCCACCGTCGGTGCGCCGACGCCCCTTCTGGGCCGGCTTCATGTCCACCTGGATCGTGTAGTCCTCGAGGCTCGGCGGCCCGAGAAGCAGCGGCGAGCGCAGCAGACCCCGGGCAGCGACCGGCTTGACCAAGGTGCCGTCATCGCGCACCTCGTAGCGCCCAGCGCCGATCCACCATCCTTTGCGGCCGTCCGAGAAGTCGTCGCTCCAAGGCAGTGGCGGAAAAACGCGGACTCTTGCGACCGCCTCGAGACCCGCAGCCTTGGCGATAACCGTGCCGGCCTGAAAGCCGGAGTCGGCCCCGACGGCGAAGCGCTTGCTCGAAAGGTCACCGGCGAGACCCTTGAGCTCCACCTCGGCATCGACCTGACCGAGCGGCCGGCCCTTGGCGTCGAAAGCCAGGACCTCGAAGTCGAATCTTCCACCCGGCGCGATCGTCACTTCGGCGGGGACCACGATCAGCATGGCGGGATCGCCTTCGGCCGCGCCCTCATCACCCCGGCTCGGCTCGGGCGAGCGAGTCGCCGCGAAGTCTGCCGAAGGATCGCCGAGGCAGTAGACACCCTCCTCGGTGGTGAAGTAGATCCGGCCGTAGGCAATGGCCGCCGAGCCGTAGAGCTCCGCGTAGCGCCCCTCCGGGACTTCGAGCTGGTGGCGGCTGAGGATCGAGGCCTCGCTCTCGCCAGGCTGGACGATGGCCAGGTGGCCATTGGTCTCGGTCGCATAGATCTTGCCGTCGGCCCAGACCGGAGACGCCTTGCCGACAGTGCCGATCGATATCTCCCAGTGGATCTCACCTGTCTCGGCGTCCAGCGACGACAGGTTGGCGGAGTTGTCGATCACGTAGACCCTGCCGTCGTGAATGGCGGGCGACGGGAACCCGGCCTGCTGGCGGTTCCAGCGCCACAGCTCGTGGGTCGAAGTGACATCGCCACTGCCAGTGGCATCGATCGCCACCACGCGACCGAGGGCTCCCTCGTCGACATTCTCCTCGCTGTGCGAGATGAAAACTCGGCCGTCGGCCACTACCGGCGACACAGTGATGCCCCGCTTGGAGAGCTCGAACTCCCAGACCTTCTTGCCAGTTCGAGCCTGCAGGGCGTAGACGTGCCCGTCGGCGCTGCCGCCGATCAGCAGACGCTGGCCGTCGACCACCGAAACGACAGGCACCGACTGGGTATTGCGATCGTAAACGTTGCCACCGGGCGTCGACATCCAGACCACGTCGCCGCTGCGCTTGTCGAACGCGAAATAGCGATGGCGAGGCGGTCCCTGCGGACCCCAGCTGCCGTTGATCATGTTGACGATCACCCGCTCCTCGTCGATGACCGCCGAGGCGGTGCGTCCGCCATAGCCCTCGAAGCGACCGAACTCCTCCTTCAGCGACCGGCTCCACACCGTCTCGCCGTCGCCGTTCAAGCAGAGGAATGTGCCGTTGACTAGCTGTGCATAGATGTTGCCGGTCTCGGGATCGCCGGTGAGAGAGGCCCAGCCGACCCGATTGTAGGGAACGGTTGTGAGATAGAGGGTGTAGCGATGCTCCCAGACCGGGGCACCAGTTTGAGCGTCGTAGGCGGCGATGACCGCCTGGCTGTCGATGCCGGTGCCGGTGCGGCCGTTGACGAACACCCGACCGTTCATCACCACCGGTGTCGAGCGACCGACGAAGTCCTCGCGCCAGATCAGGTTCTCGCCGTCGGGGCTCCAATCCGAGATCAGGCCGGTCTCGGTGGAGACGCCCATCTGCGAGGGACCTCGCCAGGAGGGCCACTCGGCGCCGAACGACGCGCCCGCGAGTAGCATGGCCAGAATCGACACCGAGACGAGGACCTGCTTGCTCTTCGACATGTCTGCTTGTTCCTCGGTTTTGGAGTCCGAAGTGCCCGATTCGTCCGGGCCGGGAAAGCCGCTCCGGGCCTGGCGTGACCGCCGAATTCTACCAGCCTGCACGCCACCTCCGGCCTGGTGAGAAGACGTCGCAAGTCGGTAGGTCATTTCACTCCTTCCCGTCGATCGCGTAGAGGCTGTCGGTCGTCATCAGGTACACGAGCGACCCATCGACGACCGGCGCGCGATAGATCGGCGAGCCGGTCTCGAGCTCGGCAAGGATCTCCAGCTCGGGTCCCGTGCCGAGAACCACGATCTCGCCGTCGGTATCGGCGATCCAGACACCTGCGGGGGTGACCAGCGGAGTGGCCCAGATAGGCGCGAACGCGTCGTAGCGCCACCGAACGACGCCCGTATCCGCGTCGACCGCCACCACGAAGCCATCCAGATCCGCCGCGTACACGACGCCGTCGGCCACCGCTGCGTCGGCAATCGCGCGGCCAAAGTCGTCGCCGCCGACGAACCAGGTCACTTCGGGGCCGTCACCCGCAGCCAGGTCCAGCGCCCACAGGCCCCCATCGCCCGAGCCCTTCTCAGGATCCCGCCCGAGGACGAGGTAGGCCCGTGCCCCGACGAGCGTCGGCGTGGCCACGAAGACGTTCAAAGCGCGCGGGTTCGGCTCGCGACCAGCCGGGATCGCGTTGCCGTCGAATTGCCAGAGCTGCGCGCCGGCCGTCGCTTCGAAGGCTCGCAACCAGCCGTCGCCGCCGGGAAAGAGCACCCGTTCCCTGCCCCCGAGCGAGAATCTGCGGGGGCTCGCCCACTGGCCGTCGATCAGAGCCGAGCCTGGCGCCGCGCTGCTCCAAACCAGATCGCCCGTCTCGCGCCGCACGGCTACGAAGCTCGGGGCCTCAGGTGACGGCACTCCCCCTCCCTGCGCGATGCCGTTCGAGGTCACCGCGAAGACCAGATCGCCACCCACCTCCGGGGTCGAGGCGGCCATGAAGTGCGGCGTCACTCCAAGCTCGTCGTGCAAGTCCAGGGACCAGATCACGTCCGCGGCGTGGATACCCACCTCAGGCTCGTCGGCGAAAGGGCCGTCGTTCTTGCCATCGCGGAAACCCTCGGCGTCGACGCTCACTAACTCGGCTCGATTCGAGACGTAGTAGGCCCGATCTCCGACCACAGCGGGAGTCGAGCAGAGCCCCTGCAGTGGAAAGTCGATGTCCTGCTCGCGCTTGGCGTGGGTCGCCTGCCACAGAAAGGTGCCGTCGATGGCATCGAAGACCATCAACACACCCAGATCGTCGGTTTTCGAAAGGTCGCGTGGGGAGGCGTTGTTGGTGCCGACGAAGACCTTGCCGGCCGCGACTACCGGGCCGGCATACGAGTACGACCCGAGGTCGGCCTGCCAGCGTACGCCCGTACCGTCGGCAAGGTCGAAATCCAAGGGCGGGTCGGCGCCGAGTGCGGCCCCGAACGCCAGCGGGACCCCCGCGGCCGCAAGCCACCCGGTCGACGCATGGGGTCGTCTGTCACGCCGCCGTTCCATGGCTCGCAGTGTACCGATGGGCGGTGGCACCCTCGCTGCGGCGGCGTGGAAAAGGAGGCCCGGCTCGACGAAGAAGCCGGGGCCACGGAAGCAGTGCGACTGCTCGATCTACGATCGTCGAGCCAGATCAGTTCACCGAGTAGGCCGCCGTCGACGCGAACATCTCGCCACTCGTCGCGTCGTACAGCGCCACGACCATGTCGTGATCGCGGCTACGCATCTTCAGCATGGTCTCGAACGACCAGGTGTCGCCCTCTCCGGGAGCGTTCTCGTGATTCAGAGACACCGGAATGACGGCCACGTCCGAACGGTTGCCGCGCTCGTCGCGCGCCACCACGTGGATCTCGACCTTGCCGAGCCACTCGCGGTCGTCGGCCAGCAGCGTCAGCCGCTCGAGCGGCAGCGACACCGTGAGCGCCACCTCGATCTTGCCCCAGCCCGCCTTGCGGCTCGGACCCAGAGCGACCTCCAGGGTCTCTTCAGACGCGAGGTGCCCAAAGAGCAGTGCGCTCTCGACTGCCATCGCGACCTCCTGGCCACGCGTCAGGTCCGTGAAGCCACCTCGTGTGCGCGCCCGCAAACCGCTCGGGACGACCTCTAGGCGGATGTCGTGCTGACGGCCGTCCGCCTGACGCTGGGGAACGAAGCCGAGCCAGTAGTACGTGCGGGTGTCGCCAGCCACCGTCTCGAGGGGACGGTTGCGCCGGCTGTTCAGCACGGCAACGCCCCCAGTCTCACGGGCCAGGTCTTCGAGCCCAAAGTGGACCGTCCGCTCGCGGTAATGGTCGCGGTCACGGCCGAGAATGTCGCGCGTCGGTCGCGAGGCGTCCACGCTGCTCTCGCCCTCCAGGCCCGCGACGTCGGCCGGATACAGGGTATAGCCCAGCAGGTTGGCGGTCTCAGTGAGCGGGGTGTAGAGGCCGTAATGGTCATAGAAGCCGTGGTAGTGGCTCCGGATCGGATCGACCAGCGCGTACTCCGTCCGCCGATCGGGCCAGCTGCCCGTGAGCATGACCATGACCTTGCGTCCGTTCGGCGAGGCGAAGCCACGCAGAGACGCGGTCGCTGCCGCGACGCCGTTCTCGAGCTGTCGGTTCAGACGCTCGATGAACATGCGCTCTTCGGGATCGACGATCCCCGACCCGAACGACGAGTCGTAGCGGGCACGGCGCTTGCGCTTGAAACGGTGAGTCGACTCGAAAGTCCGCAGCTCGGCAAGCCGATGCAGGCCACCACTGGGACGTTCGGCGGCCACCCGCAGTGTCTTCTCGAGATCGCGCGGCGACCGGCTCCAGCTCGACAGCATCTCGAGCCCCGAGCCGTTCCAGGCAACGACGGCCATGCGATCCTCGGGTCCGAGCCATGCGAGCTCCCCCGAGAGTTTCCTCAGCACCTTGCGCCGGTCAGCAGCAATGGTGAAGAACTCGTCTACAAAGACCAGATAGCTGGTGCCGACAGGCTCGCCTTCTCTTAGCGAGGCGAGGCGACCCGACCTGGAGCTGGCCGCGACCACGTCGCCACCGCTGATCTCGGAAAAGAAGTCGATCGGAGTGTCCACCCCGTCGACGAACAGACGAAAGTCGCGGGCGCCGAGGCTCGGGACGCGAACGCCCTGGCGATCCGTGACGACGGCTTCGACGTTGACGACGGTCACGTCGATGGCTTCCATGAAGCCAGGTTCTTGATTCTCGACCGCGAAGCCCGGCACCACCAGGGCCAGCGCAAGCGGGAGAAGGGTGAGTGACGCTGTTTTCATGTGAGAGTTCCCTCCGGTCGTTTAGATTCGACTCCGGTACCCGGGAGTCGTCATGCCTATCTCTAAGGCAAACCGCGTGCCGGCTTCGGGTCCCGCGCATAAGCCCTTTTGATACAGTCGCTTATCGACCGCACCCAAGAGCCTTCGAGCCCTGATCGTCCTCACGAGAGGACGCTGGTCCATTCTCGAGGGTCGCTGGACCATTAGGATCCGCGCGTGAACGGCACCGAGCTCAGACGACTGCAACGGACACGGCTGCAGCATCTCCTCACCGAAGTGGCGCGCACCAATCCCTTCTACCGCTCCAAGCTCGGCGATCTCTCCACCAACACGATGGGCGTCGAGGATCTCCCCAAGCTGCCCTTCACCACTAAGCAGGAGCTCGTCGAAGATCAGGAAGAGAACCCGCCTTGGGGAACCAATCTCACCTACCCCGTAGAACGCTACGTCCGCCTGCACAAGACCTCCGGTACCACGGGACGTCCACTGGCCTGGCCCGACACTCAGGAGAGCTGGACCTGGTTTCGAGGCTGCTGGCGGCAGATCCTCGAGCTGGCCGGGGTCGCGGCGAGCGATCGGGTATTCGTCGCCTTCTCGTTCGGACCTTTCATCGGCTTCTGGGGGGGCTTCGAAGCGGCCCAGGATCTGGGAGCGCTCACCCTCACCGGCGGCGCCTTGTCAACGCAGGAGCGCCTCGACACCATTCTCGAGCAGAGGGCCACGGTCCTCATAAGTACGCCGACCTACGCGCTGCGCCTGGCAGAGGTGGCAGAGGGAAGCGGTATCGACCTGGTGTCGTCGCCGGTACGACTCGGGATTCACGCTGGCGAGCCCGGCGCGAGCGTGCCCAACGTGCGCGCCCGTATCGAGCGCGCATGGGGCATGCGCTGCGTCGATCACGCCGGCGCCACGGAAGTCGGTGCCTGGGGTGTCGCGCCCGGCGAGGACAACCACATGTCGGTTCTCGAGACCGACTTCATCCCCGAGATCGTCGACCCCGACGGCGACGCGCTCGTCGAGCCAAACGCTGACGGGATCCAGCGCGGCGAGCTGGTACTGACTAATCTGGGGCGCCTCGGCAGCCCCGTGATCCGTTACCGCACCGGCGACATCGTGGAGATGGTGGCGGCCGCCGACCCGGAGCTCCCCTACCGGCGGCTTCGCGGCGGCGTACTGTCTCGCGCCGACGGGATGATCGTGGTGCGCGGGGTGAACGTCTACCCGAGTGCCATCGAGAACCTCATCCGCTCGGTACCGGAGGTCGTGGAGTTCCGCGCCACCGTCGTCGAGACCCGTGATTTGCCGCACCTGAAGCTGGAGATCGAGGTCGCGGGCGACGAGCCCGGAGCCGTCGCACGTACCCTTTCCGAGGTTGTCCACGGCAGCATCACCTTGACGCCGGAGGTGGTGGTCGTCGAGGCTTCGACGCTTCCCCGCTTCGAGTTCAAGGCTCGTCACTTCGTGTTCGAAAGTCGTGAGTAGGGGCGGCCTGGCCGGCCAGGCGGACTGCTATCATCCGCGCGCCCTTGAGGAGCCCACCATGAGAATCGCGAGACGGCTGTCCATCCTTGCCTGTGTCGGACTGCTTACCGCCTGTGGCGGCTCGGGGGGCGGAGACGGTGGCGGCGACGCGTCCGCACCCGGCGGTCGGCGCAGCTTCCTGTCGATCGGCACTGCGCCCGTGGTCGGGGGCTTCTACCTCGTCGGCGGCGCCCTGGCGGAGGTGCTGAATGAGAACCAGGGACCGATCCAGTGGGACGTCACCGCCGAGGCCACCAAGGGGTCGCAAGAGAACATCCGCCGGCTGGCCCAGGGCCAGATCGAGCTGGCGATGTCGAACTCCGCGATCACCTACCACGCCGTGCGCGGCGAGTCCGGGTGGGAGCAGCCCTACGACGTCAAGGTCGTCATGACCCTGGCCCCGAACGTGGCGCAGTTCATCTCCAAGAAGGGGTCCGGCATCGAGAGCCTCTCCGATCTCGCCGGCAACCGTGTCGCGGTCGGGCCCGCAGGGGCCGGGTTCGAACAGTTCGTCGGGCCGCTGTTGGCGGCGCACGACCTCACCTACGATGATTTCAGCCCGATCAACGCGACCCAAAGCGCCTCGGTGGACATGCTCAAGGACGGAACGGCAGTAGCCGCCTTCCTTGGCGGCGCGGTCCCCCACCCGGCCATCACTCAGGCCTCGGCGACGCTCGACGTTCAGTTCCTTCCCTACGCCGAGACGGCACGTGAGGAGCTGACCGAAGCCTACGCGTTCTTCTGGCCGGTCAACGTGCCGGCCGGCACCTACAAGAGTCAGGACGCCGACTTCCCCGGCATGAACGTGGGCTCGATGCACCTCATCACCTCGGGCGATCAGGACGAGGAACTGGTCTATGAGGTGACCAAGACGATCTGGGAGAACCGCGCGGCGGTCGTTCAGCGCACTGCGACGGGACGCGCGATCAACGAGGGCAACGTGGCGCGCAACACCGGAACCGATTTCCACCCCGGCGCGATCCGCTTCTATCAGGAGATAGGAGTCTGGACCGAGTAGCCATCAGGTGAGAAAAAACCTCATCGCCGGCCTGGGTGCGCTGCTCTCGATCTACACGCTGGTCGAGGTCAACTACCCGCTGCTGACTCCCCACTCCGAGCTCGCGACCTTCGCGATGTTCGGTTTGGTGATCTGCTTTCTCCATTTCCCGCTGCACGCGGGCCTCGCCGAGAACACCCTCGTACGAGGACTCGACTGGGTTCTCGCGACGCTCACCATCGCTGCCTGCGGCTACGTCATCGTCCAGAGCGAACCTACCTTCGAGGGCGTGTGGTCCGCTGGCATGTCCTTAGGCGACCGCGCCGGCCAGGAGACCGGCCTCGACTTCGCGATCGGCCTCATCGGCCTCATGCTGGTGCTCGAAGCCACACGGCGCTCGATCGGTTGGATCCTGCCGATCCTGGCAACGATCTTTCTGATCTACGCCTACGCCGGCCCCTACCTCCCCGACGCGCTGTTTCCCCACCGCGGCTACGACCTCGAGCGCATCGTCGGCCAGACCTTCCTGCACAGCCAGGGGGTCTTCTCGACCGCGCTGAAGGTGATGTTCACCTATGTGTACCTGTTCGTGATCTTCGGCTCGTTCCTGAAGTTCACCGGGGCGACGCAGTACATCGTCGACTTCGCCGAGCGTGCCTTCGGCAAGAGCGCGGGCGGACCGGCGAAGGTGTCGGTCCTGGCAAGTGGGCTCATGGGGTCGCTGTCCGGTAGCGCGGTCGCCAACACCGCCACCACCGGCACCTTCACCATCCCGATGATGACCAACTCGGGCTTCCGCCCCCACATCGCCGGTGGCGTGGTGGCCGCAGCGAGCTCGGGTGGGGCGTTGGTACCTCCGGTCATGGGCGCTGGCGCCTACATGATGCTCGAGATCATCGACCCGCCGGTGACCTTCGTGCAGATCATGCGCGCCGCGATCGTGCCGGCGGCCCTCTACTACCTGGCCCTGCTTCTGATCGTCGACTTCTACGCGCGTCGCTCCGGCGCTGTCGTGCCCGAGATCAAAGCCGAGAAAGAGAAGGCGTCGCTCGTGCAGTTCGAGGGCTTGGTGTTTTTCGCCGCGCTCGGATCGTTGATCGCCTTTCTGATCATCGGCTACTCGCCGTTCCGCTCGGTCACTCTGTCTCTGGTCGTGAGCCTGGTCCTAGCCGCCTTCAACGGTCGCACCCGTGTATCGCTGGCCAAGGGCTTCCGTGCCCTCGCCGATGCGTCGCTGAACGGCATCTCGCTGGTCGCGGCCGCCGCCAGCGTGGGCGTGGTCCTCGGCATCGTCACCCTCACCGGCCTCGGCACGAAGTTCCCCTCGGCGATCCTCGAGCTGTCGCAATCGAACCTGCTCCTGGCGCTGATTCTCATCATGTTGTCGTCGATCGTTTTGGGCATGGGGCTGCCATCGGCGGTCTGCTATCTGCTCATGGCGACACTGATCGGACCGGTCCTCGGACAGCTCGGCGTGGTGCCGCTGGCGGCACATCTGTTCATCTTCTACTTCGGCATGATGTCGATGGTCACCCCGCCGGTGGCGCTGGCCGCCTACACCGCGAGCTCGATCGCGAAGTCGGGTCTCATGACCACGGGCTTGGCCGCCTTTCGCTTCGCGTTGGTGGGCTTCACCCTGCCCTTCATGTTCGTCTTCCGCCCCGGGCTACTGCTCATGACCGACGCTGGGGAGCCGGCACCGATTCTGGTGGTGGCTCCCACGATCCTGATCGCGATCCTCGGCATCGTCCCGCTGGCCGCGGGCATTGCGGGCTACCTTTTCAGCGATCTCAACACCCTTTGGCGCGGGCTGTCCCTCGTCACTGCGGCCCTGCTGCTTTACCCAGGACGCGACTTCGCGGTCGCGGGCGTCGACCTCGCGATCGCGAACCTGGTCGGCCTGGCTCTGCTCGCGGCCGTCGCCGCCTTCAGCTGGGTCCACCGCAACCCGGGTCGTGCGACGACCTAGACCTCCATGCAGTCACGACGCCGCATTTCGATCCTCCCACTTCTCTTCCTGCTTCTAGCGGGCTCTACATTCGCCATCGCTCAGAGCCCGAGCGTTGCCACAGCGGTCGATCACGGCGACCGACCCGCCGCCGATCGCACCGACGACGCCGCGCGGTTGCCCGCCGAGGTGCTCGACTTTTTCGGCATCGCCCCGGGCATGCGAGTGCTCGATCTCCTCGCCGGCGGTGGCTACTACACCGAGATCCTCGCCCGCGTGGTGAGCAAAGAGGGCTCGGTCATCTTCCACAATAACGCCGCGTACCTGAACTTTGCCGGCGAAGCCATCCCGGCGCGGACCGCCGATGGACGCCTACCGAACGTCGAACCGATCACCTCAGAGGTCAACGATCTCTCGTTCTCCGAGGGTGAGCTCGACGCCGTCGTCTTCGTTCTCGGCTTCCACGACATCTGGTTCAAGGGCGACGGCTGGACCAAGATCGATCCCACGAAGCTTCTCGCCACCCTCCACCGTGCCATGCGGCCCGGCGCGATTCTCGGCATCGTCGATCATTCCGCCCCCGCCGGCGCCGAGCCCTGGGACGCCGGGACCCGTCTTCACCGCATCGACGAGGCCCACGCCCGCAAGACGATCGAGGCAGCTGGCTTCACCCTAGCTGCCTCGAGTGACATCCTGCGAAACCCCGACGACGACCGCTCGATCCTGGTCTTCGACCCCACGATTCGACGCAAGACCGATCGCTTCGTGCTGAAGTTCGTCCGTCCCTAGTCCTAGTCGCGAAACTCTTCGAATCCCACCGCCTGAAGGAGCTCCCGATGACGCGCCAGCACGCTCCTCTCCCAGGCGGACCCTTTGTCGATGTAGGCCTCGAAGTCACCGGCGGGCGCGGACCGGTCGTCTTCGCGAAGGACTCGCCGCCGATCTTCTGGTCGTCGCCGCCTCACCTCAGGATCTGAACGACCTCTACGAGGCCCTGATCCGTACCATCGAGGCCGACGTGCGCCGAGTATCCTGTGGTACCGCTCATCAGCTCACCCTGGTTGATGTCGAGGTAGACATGGAAGGCCATCGCCAACCATAGAAAGCCGCTGAAAACGTAGAGCAGCGCCAGGACCAGGCCGACTGAGCCTGTCGCGAGCACGTGCGGCCAGAATCCCTGATAACTGTGGGAGACGCCGAAAGCCACCGACGAGAGCACCACGGCCCAGGGCAGGGGCGTGAATTGGGAGACGTACCAGATCAGGTAGCCGCGGAACATGATCTCCTCGCAGATCCCGGCGGTCCAGGCCACCCCGCTGTAGGAGCGCCGCTCGGTCGCCTTGCGCGGCACGAGCGGCGCCAGCTCGTCGAGCTGTGCACCGAGGTCGCGCTCGACTACATAGATATTCACTATTTAGTGAATATTCATGTCGATGGCCTATCATCCCCCGTGGTGAAGCGACGACAAGCCCACCAAGCTGTATCGACACGTGGAGACGCTCGAGCGCGCGGGCCTCATCCGGCTGGTAACAACGCGGCGCAAACGTGGCACCACGGAAAAGTACTTTCGTGCCGTAGCTCGGGGCTTTCGTGCCGACCCCAGGCTCTTCGGCGGCGAGGGTGCCGATACCCCTTGTCTGGACGGCCGCGGGGCTCACCGTCTTCGATTCCGCCTCGATGGAGCTACAAAAGCTCACTAGTGTCGACCCGGCAACGTGTGGGGGTCTGATCGTCGGAGCCCGAATCACTGCCGACGACAAGACGCTGCGTCGGTACGAGCGGCGTTTGCATCGCATTCTCAAGGACCTGCAGGCCGAGGCCGACAGCCCGGCGCCCGACGACGAGACGCGCCTGATGGTGCTGGCCTACTTCCCCGTCCCCGCAGATCAGACGTCCTAGGAGGAGACAAGACATGTTGAAGCTTCACTTCGCTCCCAACTCACGCGCCGGGCGCATCGTCTGGCTACTGGAAGAGCTCGGACTCGAGTACGAATTGAACAGGATGGAATTCCACCCGAAGGATTTGAAGTCGCCGGAGCATCGGGCACGTCACCCCCTCGGCCGTGTCCCGGTCCTCGAAGACGGAGCTGTCTCGATCTTCGAGTCGGGAGCCATCGTCGAGTACGTCATGGCCCGCCACGGCGAAGGTGGTTTGAAGCCTGCTGTTGACGCCGCCGAGTTCCCGGAGTACCTGCAGTGGTTTCACTACTGCGAGGGCATGGTGATGCCGTCGATCAACACGATCGTCGTGCATACGCTGCTGCTGCCGCCCGATCGGCGAGATGAGACGGTCCTCGGACAGGCTCGGAAGCTCCTCGGGAGAGCCGTCACACCCGTGGACTCCGCACTCGACGGCCGTGACTATCTGATCGGCGACTTCTCAGCCGCCGACATCATGCTCGGTCACTCGATGTACATGGCGAACCGCCTCGGCCAGGTTTCCGATGACATGGCCAACACCAAGGCCTACGTCCAGCGAATCGAGTCCAGACCGGCGTTCCAGACAGCGATCAACGCCTAGGAGCCTGCGCAGCAGGATCCTAGGTAGGTGGGATGGGCCAAGACCCGTCGGCCACCAGGCCGGCGGGTCTTGGGGCGTTAGGGCGCCGGCGGTGCTCGGTCGGGCGACGAAGACAAGGCGACCTGCCTGTACCCACCGGTCATCCTGAAGTAGGCGATCAGGAACAGAAAGCCCAGAGCCATCACAGCCGGAACGATGGCGGTCACCTTGAGTGCCATCTGTCCGCCGTAGAACGAGGAGTCTCGCACCGCCTGCTCGTCGGGCGTGAGCATGATGCTGAAGTCTTTCGCCTTTTCCATGACGGGACCCATCTTGGAGCCGTCGAGGCCCTGGACGGCCTGAAAGAAGAGGAAGCGGTTCGACCCTTCAGCCGCGAACTCCTGGTACAGAGCCGGCGACGTCTCCTCCAGCTTCTCGGAGGCGTAGCGATCCTGCAAGTAACCGATTCCGGGGCCTCCTAGGAGCCCGGCCGAGAGCATGCCCACACCACCGATCGCTCCCAGCGTGAGGGCGCCGCCGCGCGGAAAGCGCTCGGAGACGACGCCCAGCATCGTCGGCCAGAAGAAGGTCTTGCCCATGCCGTAGATCGTTGCCGCCACCATCACGGTCACCGCCGTCGAGAAGCTCCCGAGGGCGTAGAGGCCGATCACCGCGAGGACAGCACTCGAAAAGAGCAGCCCCAGGGGACTGATGCGGTGGACGATCGGCCCGGCGAAAAAGCGCAAGACGAACATCAGGACCGAGGTGTAGAGCAGGATGAAGAGGCCCTTGCCACCAAGCACGGTGTCCATGATGTTGACGATCCAGCTGTCGGTGCCGAGCTCGACGTAGCCGATACAGACGTGAAGAACCAGAAGCAGCATGAGAACCGGTGCCGCGAACTCCTTGAGCATCTCGCCGAAGGAGACGCCCGCGGCGGCCGCTTCGGACTCGGGAAACTTCTCCTTCAGCATCATGACCAGGTAGATCAACGTCGGAACGAGATAGAGCGCGAGAACGATCTCCCAGCGCACTCTGCCGATCATCACCACGCCGAGCAGCGCGCCGATGATCATTCCGCCAGGCCAGCCGGCGTGGAGGATGTTCAAGTAGTGGGTCTTCTCCTTCGGGTAGAGCGTGGCGACCAACGGATTGACGACCGCCTCGCAGATCCCGTTGGCGATGGCGAAGATGAAGATCCCCCAGAACAGGCAGAAGAAGGCACCCGAGCGAGCCGCCTCGAGGTTCGTATCGACGGAGCCGTTGTAAACGAAGGTGGCCGCAACTGTCAGAACCACCGACGCCACGTGCAGCACGCCGGCGAGAATCAGAAAGGGCTTGTATCCGAAGCGATCCAAAAAGAGGCTGGCGATGAGGATCACGATGCCGAAGCCGACGAAGCCGCCGCCAGTGATCTGGCCCAGCTCGGTCTGGGTGAACCCGAAGGCTGTCCCCCACTCGAGGAGCAGTCCCCCGCGGACTGCAAAGCCGAGACCGGCAACGAGGATGGTCAGGAAGCTCGCGATCAGCAGCTTTGTATGGTTCATTCAGCCTCGGGTGTTGGGTCGAAAGTGCATGGATCGGCGATCATGACGACAGGGTGAACTCCGGCAGAGGCACGATCTCGCCGCCCTTGGTGGCGGAGATGTGCGCGCAGATGCCGACACAGGTCCAGTTGGCACTGGTGACCGCGTTCGGCCTCGGCTCACGGTCATCCTCGAGAGCGCGCAGAAACTCATTCGCCAGGTGAGGATGGGATCCACCGTGGCCGCCGCCTTGGATGAACGAGAGGTGCTCCGCGTCCTGGATCTCCTGTGGCAGCGTGAACCGGCGAATCGGCTCGGGCAGGAGGTGCGCGTAGTCGGGGACCTCGACTTTCGACGGGATCTCGGCCTCCGGCCTCTTGGCGGTGTGCAGGACATGGGCCTCGCCCTCTACCAGGGTCCATTCGAAGCTCTTCTTCGTGCCGTACACGTCGAAGCTCTCCCGGTACTGCCTGGCGACGTCGTAAAGAAAACGCCAGATGTGCGCGGTCAGATCGCTGTCCTTGACCTTGATGTGGCAGGTCTCGACCGCGAAGCGGTTGCCGGACTTCACTGCGATGTCGTCACGCACCCGGCCCGAGCCGAAGCAGCTGACGTACTCCGCGAGCCCGTCGACCAACCCCAGGCATGGGCTGACCACGTGGGTCGCATAGTGCATAGGGATCATCTCTTCCCAGTACGCGGGCCAGCCGTCCATGTCCTGGGGATGCGAGGCGGCCAGATGCTGAATCTCGCCGAGCTCGCCCTTCTCGTAGAGCTCCTTGATGAACAGAAACTCACGGCTGTAGACCACCGTCTCCGCCATCATGTACTTCAGGCCAGTCGCCTCCACCTTCTCGACGATCTTTCGGCAGTCGTCGATCGTCGTCGCCATCGGCACCGTGCACATCACGTGCTTGCCGGCGTCGAGCGCGGCCAGCGACATCCAGGCATGATCCGGGATCGGGCTGTTGATGTGAACGAAATCGATGTCGGGATCTGCCAGGACTTCTTCGAAGCTCGTCGCTCGCCGCCCGATCCCGAACTGGTCGCCGACCCGATTGAGCTCGTCCTCGTTGCGACGACAGATCGCATGGACGTTGGCGTCGGGATGACTCTGGTAGATCGGGATGAACTCGGCGCCGAAGCCGAGCCCGACCATGGCCACGTTTTTCTTTCGGCTTCCTCTCTGAGCAAGGGGCTCGCCTGCCCGGCAGTCATCAAATAGCCCACCAGGTCCGTCACCTGACTGGCTGAAAACGGCTCAAGCAGGCCCTCCGGCATCATCGAAAGCGGGAACTGGTCGCGCGACTGGATGTCCGCCTGACTGATGACCACAGCGTCCTGGCCCACGACCCGCATGGTGAGGGTCCGCGCGCTCTCGCCGGCAATCGTTCCGGAATAGGTCCGGCCATCGCGCGTGGTCACCATCACGGTGCGGTAGTCGTCCTGAATGTCACCGCTGGGGTCGATGATGTTGGTGAGCAGATAGTCGAGCTCGGTGCGGTTCGAGCCCGTGAGCTCGGGACCGATGAGGCCGCCTTCGCCATACATCTGATGGCAGACCCCGCAAAGGTCGTTAAACATCTGCTGCCCCTTGTGGGCATCGGCCGAGGCGAGGGTTTGGTCGCCGAGCAGGGTCTTGTACCTGGCAAGCGCTGCCGTCTTCTCGCTCGAGACTCTGGTGATCGGCCCCCAGACTTCGAGAAACCCGCTTCCTACGACTCTATGAAGCTGCCTGGCGACATACGCCGGCACGTCTCGCCTGGGGATGGCTTGCTCCGCGATCGCCCGGGTCAACATCCGACCGTAGGCGGAGCGGGAGGAGAGAGCCTGCACAACGGCCAGCTTCTCGTCCGGGTCGAAGCCGTCGTAGCGCTCCAACAGCAGGGCCGCGAGTGAGCGCTCGTCGAAAGCAGCGACGGCACGGATGGCGGCCACTCGCAAGCCTGGATCGTCCAGCAGCGAAGGGATCTCCTCGGCCAGGTCGTCGTACTGCTGAGCGGCCAGCCCACTCAACGCCTTGCTGCGACCCTCGGTCGACGCGCCCTCGTCCGTGAGCGTCGCCATGAACTGCTTCGCGGCCTCGATGCCGCCGAACTGCTGCTCCACCTCCAGGGCGAGCTCCGCCATCGATCGGTCCTTGCGCAGCTTCGTGTAGGCTGCGTCCCAGTTGGGAGGAGGCGTGGTGTCGAATCGCCCTTCGAGCCCGGCACGCATGCCACGCAAAAGACCCGCGCGAACCTCCGAGCGCCCTTCGAGCGAGGTGACGAGTGTCCCGAGCTCGTCGGCATCGACCACGCGCCGGCTGATGTTCTCGACGATCGTCGGAATCTCGCTGCGCGCGGCAAGGGCCAGCGCACGGGCAGGATTCTCGGCGACCAGCGGCTCGATACCGAACCACAGCATCTTCGGGATGTTGTGATCGTCGGCGTCGTCGCCGTGTTGGACCAGCCCCTCGGCAATCGCCCACCGAGCTTCGTAATCGAGGCGCTGCAGCGCGGCCGTGAGGTAGAGGCGCACGACCGGGGAGTCGTCGCGCGCGGCCATCCGGGCGAACACCTCCACGGCCTCAGGAGGCGCCGAGTGGTCCTCGTTCAGCAGTTGAATCGCCCAAGCGCGCACATGGGGGTCACGGTCCTCCAGTGCGCTGACGAGCTGCGCAGCCTGGAAGCCGCCGGTGACGTGCAGTGCCCACATTGCCCGCAAGCGCAGGTCCGGATCCGGGTTCGAGGCGAACATCTCGTGCAGCCGATCGCGCACGCCGAAATCGAGCTCGCCGGTGGCGGCCCGACCCTGGAGAACGACTCTTGCCCTGCGCGCGTGCCAGGCACTCTTCTTCAGCTGAAGCTCCACCAACTGCGCGCCGGTCATCGACTTGATGTCGTCGTAGCGGCCCTCCCAGTCCTCGGCAAGCGACTCCTGCGGTGCGATGCGAAAGATCCTTCCGGTTTCCTTGTGGTGGACGCTGTTGCCGCAGATGTCAGCGTCGTGCCAGTCGAGCACGAACACGTCGCCGGCTGGGCCGATCTCCATCGAAAAACCGACCCACTGAGCATTATTGGCGAGCAGGAAGTCCTCCCCGTGATGGGCGACGAAACCCGATCCCTTCGGCTCGAGCTCATCCGTCAGCACGGCATGCTCGTGGATGTTCGCCATGAAGAGTCGACCCCACTGCTCCTTGGGGAACGCGTCCGACAGGTACACCCGCGCACCCCCGTGCGCGGAGCGGTGCCGGTGATTGACGATGGTGCGGATGTCGCCGTAGACGTAGGGGTTGAAGTGTTGGCCGCCCTGGCGGTGATAGATCCCGCCCGGAACTACGTGAAAGAGGTGGGGGATGACACAGGCGCTGATGAACAGCTGACCCTTGGCGTCGTAGTCGATGCCCCAGGGGTTCGAGAAGCCGTGCCCCACCACCTCGAACACCCTCTTTGTCGGGTGGTATCTCCACACTCCGCCATTGATGTCCACGCCCTCGGCTTCGAGTAGATCGTGGGGAAACGGGTCGTTGTGCCCGAAAAACTTGGTGTCAGCGCTCGGTTTTCGGATCTTCGAGGGCGTCGCGAATCCCTCGAGCCCGTAGAGCCACCCATCGGGCCCCCAGTGGAAGCTGTTGATGGTCTCATGGCGATCACGGATGCCCCACCCGGTGAGGAGAATCTCCGCATCGTCCATGTCCCCGACGTCATCGCCATCAAGATCCGGAATGAAGAGCAGATGCGGCGGGGCGCCGAGAAACAGGCCATCGAACCCCACGGCCAGCGCGGAAGGGAACGGAATGCCCTCCAGAAATACCTTCGAGCTGTCCGCCGTGCCGTCTCGATCGGTGTCCTCCAGGATGAGAATGCGACTGTCTCCGAAGTTCGAAAACCCCGCACCGCGGCTCTCGTAGTCGCGGTTCTCCGCGATCCACATCCGGCCTCGATCGTCCCAGGCGAACGCCATCGGCTGCGTGATCATCGGCTCGGATGCCCAGGCATTGACCTCGTACCCCGCCGGCACGGTCATGCTAGCGACAGCTTCGTCAGGGGTCAGAAACTTCTCCTGCAGGGCCTCTTTCTGCGCCAGTCCCCATAGCGACGCGGTGTAGTACGTGCCGGAGTACTCCTGCCACTCCTCGGTCAGCTCCAAATCGTTGAGCTCACCCGTGTAGACGATGAGCCGATGGCGTATGACCTCACTCGTGCCTTCGGGGATGTGCCAGTCGCCCATGCGAGCGCGGGCCGGGCCGACGCCCAGCTGGCCGTCCACTCGCCAGGTCTGCGGAAAGCCGTTGTTCATCGGGTGGTCGAAGATCGCGACGTGCGCGAGATCGTCGCGTCCGTCGACCTGCATGCCGACATCGACCCACATCGCACGCTGGCCCTCGGCCTCCCCGTTTCGCTGCCGCGCCGCGTTGACAACTTCACCCTCGATGCCCTCGTGCCACGGCATGCGCAAGAACATGCCGCCGTACTGCATCTCGTTAATCGAAACGTCGACATGGGCGTCGCCGGACCATTCGAGATCTAGAATGTAGCGGTTCTCATCTGCGGCTTCTGAGCCGACGTCGAGTCGCATCGTCCAGTTCTGGGTCTCGGTCATGAAGGCGCTACCGTCTGCGTCCAACATGTCGTAGACCGTCTGCCACCGGACCTCTTCTCCGGCAGCCGTCACCACGGAGGCCGACTTCAGTCGCCAGTAGGCGGCGCCCGGATTGTGAAAGTAGTCACGGCCGATGGCCCTGGCGATGTCTTCCGGCTTGTCGCGCCGGTAGAACCACTCCCTAAGTGTCTCTTCCGGCACCGGCTCACCGTTGACCCTGGTAAAGCCCCAGTACAGACCAGTCTGATGCGGATGATGCCCCGGGCTGTACTCGGTCACGTTGCCATTGCCATCCGGTGCCACGATCGGATGGAGGAACGGCCGATGCTCAGTACCCGCATTCTGGGTGAGGATCGGCTGCTCACCGCCGTCGCGAAAGATGGAGATGGTGCCGGCCTGCTCGTCCTGAACCGCATGAAGCGCGACCGTCGATTCCGCGCTCGCTGTTCCGGAGTCACCGGCGTCCGGGCGGCCGCAGGTGGAGCCGATCGTCAACACGAACAGCGCAGCGGATACCGCCAAGAATCGAGCTCTCATGATGCGCCTTTCTCTGCGCCAAATCGTCCGAATGGAGGGCGTGCATCCTATCGTCACGGCGCAGCCTGAAGCGAAGCTGTGCCGGCGTCTGGCGGTCAGCGAAATACCTCGATAAGACGGCTGTACTTGAGGATCAGACTGCGGTCTGGCTCTAGCGCCGCCATCGCTCCGAACTCCGAAACCTCGTTATAGACCAGGAAGAGCCCGGTGTTCGCGGCGCCGAGCCAACTGAAGCGAAGGTTGGTCGAGACGTCATTGTTGACGTCGTTGTACTGGATCAGCGCCTGCAGCAGAATCTCGGTGCTGAAGGCATAGGTCAGCCGGAGCCGACCGAGCTGCGCGTTGAAGTCTCCGCCCGAAAGCTCGACGTCGTTGTACGACCAGCCGAGCTCGGAGCTCAAGTAGTCCCCCATGCGCAGGTTCAGGGTCGGGTTGATCGAGAGCTGCTCGCCGTCGAAGAAGCCGCCAGCCTGGATCCGGCCGCCGAGGCTGATGGCCCGGCCGCGGTTGGAGTTGAAGAACATGAAGTAGTACGGCGACTTGCTGCGATGGGTGCCGGCCGGAACGATGACACCGGGGAAGAGCTCGAACGGCTCGCGCACTCCCTCGCGCGTGTTGCCGACAAACAGAGTGACCCCGGCGCCGCTGCGGGTCTGGACCTCGCCGCCGAAGGAGTAGCGGCCGGTCTCTTGAAAGCCGTCGAAGTCGCGGTAGTCGTCGAAGAAAAAGCGCGGCCCCCACTCCTGGATACGCGAGCCCTTGGGCCGGATGCGATGACCGAAAGAACCCGTGAAGCGACGGTAGTTCGACCGATTCACGAAGCCCACCTCGGGATTGAAGTCCTCGCCCACCTCCGAGTAGGAGGCCCGGTTGCGCCATCGAGGTGACTCCTGGCCGACCTCGAGGGCGAACGCATGATCGTGACCCTCCCGCCCCGGAGTCGAGGTGTTGGCGATGAAGCCGGAGAGGTCGGCATAGCGACCGATACCGATTTGCCCGTCGATACCGTAGGTCCGGTTGTAGTCATCGTCGGGAGCTGAGCCGGTCCCCTGACGGTTGAGCGCGATCAGGCCCGCCCGGCCGCGCTTGCCGAACTCCCGGCTCAGCCTACCGACGGCGAAGTTGTTGGCGTGCAGATCGCCAAGCTCTTCGGTCTGCATGTCGAGAAAGCCCACGTTCAGACCCGCTGCCTTGCCGGACACGCGCACTCCAGCTCGAATCGGCACCTGTTCGCCCTCGTCGAGCCCGATCCTGCGGCTGAAGAAGAGATCGACGAACCCCGAGCCGGGAAACCTCGGGCCGGTGGTGCCGACCGTGAAGTACCCGGCGTTCTCCAGAAAGAAGGGTCTCTTCTCCGGAAAGAAGAGGCTGAAGCGGTCGAGGTTGATCTGCTGGTCGTCGACCTCGACCTGGGCAAAGTCCGTCTTGAAAGTCCCGTCGAGGGTCAGACTCGGGGTGATGCCGTATTTAACGTCGAAGCCCCCTTCGACATCGGTCTTCCGCTCTGTGACGCCGTCGTCACGCGTCGAGGTCAGGGCATACGGCACGACCTGAAGGCTACGGCGGTTGGGCGCCTCGAGCCCGACGAGCACCCCAGCTTCGGAGACTCGAAAGAGATCGAACTCTCTTCCAAGCGGTGCCCAGAAGCTGGTTTCGCTCTTGCGCCGGATGTTGCGCTCGAAGTTCATGCCCCAGGTCGCGCTCGAGCCGTAGCGCAGGCTGCGGAACGGAATGGCGAGCTCGGCACTCCACCCGATGTCGGAGGTCCGTGTCGCCACGTTCCAGGAGGTGTCCCAATCCAGGTTGGCGCTACCGCCCCGGGTGGGCCCCGAGCTACCGATGCTCGGCGTCTGCCCGCGACCCTGGTTCGTCATCTGACCGTCGTACTGGATGCCCCCGACGTTGGTGCCGAAGATCAGGCCGTTCTGGCGATCGTGATACGTGTCGAGGACGACCCGGAAGCTGTCCTCTTCCTCGAGCTGGGCGTCGCGACGGCTGTCGGAGATCGCGAGTGCCGAAGGCTCCGAGTCGTAACAGACCACGCCGATGTAGAGGGTGGTGTCGTCGAAGCCGATCCGCACCTCGGTGCGCTCCGTCGCTGGCTCGCCCTCGAACGGTTGCAACTGGACGAAGTTGGTCGCCACCTCGAGCGCCTGCCACACGGACTCCGAGATCACTTCCCCGTCGATCGCCGGTGGCACAGCGAAACGATGCGCCCTCAGCTCTGGTGGCGCGACCTGCGCATCCGCGGCACCGAAGGGCGCCAGGCCGAGCCCCGCGATCACAAGGATCGGCGAGCGGACTCCTCTCGGGCAATACATTCGGAACGACGAAGGGAGAAAGAACTGTTCCACCGACCCACCAGATGGCCGACAATTCACGGCGGCGACCGGGCGTCCTGAATTCGGCTACTCGGCACCACCGATGGCGTAGAGGTGTCTGTCGGTGCGAAAGTACAGCTTTCCTTCGGACACCGCTATCGAGGACAGGGTGTAGCCGTCGAGCTCGTTTTGGGCCAGAACCAGAAACTCCGGCCCGGCCTTGACCACCGTGGTCACTCCCTCTTCGTTGGTGACGTAGATCTTGCCGTCGGCCAAAAGGGGCGACGCCGAGTAGGTGCCGGGCGCCACCCGCTGCTCGGCGTAGATCGTCTCGCCGGTCGCCACGTCGTAGGCCGCGAGGGTGCCACGGTCGCGCAGCACGTACAGGGTCTCGCCATCGGTGGCCGGGGTCGGCACGTCGGGGCCGCGATCGAGCTTCCAGACCGCGTGCGTGTCGGTCACGTCGCCCTCGCCTCCGGCGCGGTAGACGATCATCGGATCGACGCGTGTCGGCACCACCGCCAGCTCACCGATGATGACCGGCGAAGCGACGACCCGATACATCGGATTGTCCTTCGGGTTGAGGCCGCCGCCGCGCCACACCTCGCGACCCGTCGCGGGGTCATGACCGGTGACATAGTTTCCGCCGCTGATGACGATCTGCGGTCCGCGAGCCGTCTCCACCACCGCCGGGGTCGTGTAGCTATCGGGCGCCTCCATCCGGGCATCGGTCGGGCGCTCGACCCGCCAGTCGAGCCCGCCGGTCTCGGCCTCGAAGGAGACCACGTAGGACGGGTCGTCGGTCTTCATACCGTGCAGCACTTGGACGATCACCGAGCCGTCGTAGAGCAGCGGCGACGAGGCGTAGCCATGGTTGATGCCGAAGCGGCCGAACAGATCCTGGATGTCTTGGCGCCAGAGTTCGGCGCCGTCGAAGTCGAAGGCGCCGAGAACCCCGGTGCCGGTCAGCACCCACACCCTCTCACCGTCAGTCACTGGTGACGGCGTCGACATGTTCTGCTTCCGTGTCACCCGGTTGCGGTCGCCCAGTCGCCGCTGCCAGAGCGTCTCGCCGCTAGATTTTCGCAACGCCCAAAGGAAGATCTCCTCCTCCTGGCCGACGTTGAGAAAGATCACATCTCCCCAGATGATGGGGGTCGAGCCCGACACGGCGGGCATGTCGATCTTCCAGTCGATGTTTTGGGTCTCGCTCCATCGTGCCGGCAAGCCAGTCTCGTGACTGATGCCGGTGGCTTCGGGGCCCCTCCACTGGGGCCAATTCTCGGCCCCGGCCACCCCGACGGAGAGTGCCAAGCCGATGAGTGCGATCCCGACCCTCAACCAGCGCCCGCCTTCGTCACACTGATCTGCGTGGGCCGCGCCAGCGACACCGACGCCTCCTTCGGCGCGTACTTCTCGGGCATCAGGACGCCCTGAACGAAGTTCTTTGGATCGAGATACGTGCGCGCCGCTGCCCGGATCTTCTTCGCGTTGAGCTTCTTCACCCACTGATCGAGCTCGAGGAGCTCGGCTGGGTCTTCCCCGTGGTAGTCGTAGAAGCGCAGCGTCGACAACCAGAAGCCGTTGCGCTTCAGGCTGGTCTCGCGTTGGCGACGCTGAGCCTCCTTGATCTGCTCAACGAGGTCGTCATCCACCAGATGGCGACGCAGGTCGCGAATCTCGGCGAACACGCGATCGACCATCTCGTCAACCCGACCCGGGGCACAACCGAAGTTGATGTGAATGTTGAACTTCGGATTGGGAAACAGCCCAGGCGTTGCCGACGCGTCAACTCCATAGGTGCCGCCGAGCTCCTCGCGCAGGCTGACCCGCAGACGATGGCTCAGCGCCTCCCCCATCGAGCCGAGCCAGTAGCGGTTGGCACGCGTCCACTCGAAGTCGCCGTTGAAAATGATCGAGACCTGGCTCTTCTCCTCGATTCCGCCGTAGACGGTCTCGCGCACGATTCCCTTCGGAACCTCTAGACCGACGTCCCGGAAGGCCTCGCGGCGGTTGCCGGCGGGCAGGTTGCCGAGATAGGTGCGTACCAGTGGCTCCATCCCTTCGAGGGTGAAGGACCCGACGAAGTAGAAGCTGGCGTCACCTAGATCGGCGAAGCGATCGCGGTAGATCTCGAGCGAGCGCTCATGATCGAGCTCTTCGAGAAGCTCAGTCGTGAAGGGCCGCCGCCGCGGGTGATGCTGCGACAGAACGTAGGCCATGCGATCACGAAACACGGTCTCGGGCCGATTGTCGCGGTTGGCGACCATTCCCTCCGTCCGCGCCCGGAACGAGGCGAAGGCGTCCGGGTCGTCACGCGGCGCCGTAGCGTAGAGGTAGATGAGCTGAAACATCGTCTCCAGATCTTCGGGAGAACCGCCACCGCCGAAGCCCTCGCTGAGCTCCGAGATGTAGGGCGACACTTGCACGACCTTGCCGGTCAGGGCCTTGGACAGCTCGACCAAGCTGAGCTCGCCGATACCGCTGACGTCGACGACCGACGAGGCGGTGGACGCGGCGACCCAGTCTTGGTCGCTGACCAGCGAGTGCCCGCCCGGACTGTACGAGGTGAACGCGACCTCGTCGTTCTTGAAGTCGGTCGGTTTGAGCACAACCCGCACACCGTTCGCCAACTCCCACTCGGTTACGCCGATATCGGGGCGTGACGACCGCGACACGATCTCGACCGGCGCGAGATCGGCACCGAGGAGCGGCTCGTCGGAGACCTGGTCGACGTAGGCATCGACCTCTGCCGCGCGGGCGCGCTCGAAGGTCGCGAGCAGGGCCTTCTCGCTGGTGAGCGGCTGGTCGCCCTCGGGACCGGCCACCAGAATCACACGATTCGACTCGCCGAGAAACTGCGCCGCCAACTGGTTGACTTCATCGACGCCGATGCCTGGCAGCACGGCCTGCACGAGCTCGCGCTCGAACTCGATGCCAGGCGTCGGCTCGCCATCGAGAAACACGCGCACGTACTCGTTGGCATAGGAGCGCGACTCGGTCTTGTCGCGCTCGTTGAAGGCCTGGTCGTAGAAGCGCAGCAGGCCGGTCTTCTGTCGCTCGAGCTCGCTTTGCGTGAAGCCGTGCTTACGCGCCCGCTCGGTCTCGAGCAGCAGCCCCTCGAGCCCACGCTCGAGGCCGCCGTCGGCCACGCCGGCGCCGAGCATGTTGACGTCCTTGGTGCGCACAAAGCGCCCACCGCCCACGGAGGCACCGAGGAAGGGAGGATCATTCTCCTGAGCACGCTCGCCGAGCCGAGAGTTGAGCATGCCGTAGAAGAGGCCTGCGACTAGATCGCGGCGATAGTCTGCGACTTTGCCGTCGGGGTCGGGGTCACGCTTGAAGGCGACACTCACGCTGGTGCTTGTCACTTCCGGGTCGGCAGCGATCGAGATCAGGGTCTCGGCGTGGTCCGGTACAGGCTCGGCGACCCGGGGCCTCGGATCGGCGGGATTGCGCAGCTTCTCGAAGTGGCGCCGAATCCGCGCCTCGATGGCGTCCGGCTCGAAGTCCCCTACGGCGATGACCGCCATCAGCTCGGGCGGGTACCTGTCCTCGTAGAATCCCCTCAGCTCTTGGGCCGGAAACGACTCCAGTACCTCGGGCTTGCCGATCGGCAAACGCTCGGCATACAGCGAGCCGTTGAAGAGGATCGGCTGCTGCTCGTCCTGAATCCGCGCGTTGCCGCCGCGACGACCGCGCCACTCCTCCAGCACCACTCCGCGCTCTTTGTCTATCTCGTCCTTTTCGAGCGACATGCCGTGGGCCCAGTCCTCGAGAATGAGAAACGCCTTGTCGAGGATCTTCTCGTCCTCGGTCGGGAGCTGCAGCATGTACACGGTCTGATCGAACGAGGTGTAGGCATTCAGGTCAGGACCGAAGCGCATGCCGATCGACTCGAGGTAGTCGACCAGCTCGGTCTTGCGGAAATTGCGCGAGCCGTTGAAGGCCATGTGCTCGAGAAAGTGCGCGAGACCGAGCTGACTCTCGTCCTCGAGAATCGAGCCGACATCGACCACCAGCCGCAGCTCGACTCGGTTCTCGGGTACCGCGTTGGTACGGATGAAGTAGCGCAGGCCGTTGTCGAAGACGCCGACGCGCAGGCTCTCGTCGACCGGCAGAACCTCGTCGAGGCCGTACTCGGCCGCCGGCTTGGCGGCACCCAAGATCGCCGCCGAACCGACCAGCAGAAGGGCCACTGCCAGGGCGGAGAGACGGCGAGATCCCAGCCTCCCGCGAGGAGTCGAGAAGGAGCTGTTTTCGTTCATGAATGGCGCTTTCGGTCCTATTAGTGTTAATCGAGGGTATCAGGGGGGAAACGGCCACCCGCCTGTCCGAATTCCACTCCGCGGCGCCGCGATGGCTCGCGATATCATCGCCGGATGGGACGCACTGCGGCTGCCCTGATCATCGGCAACGAGTTGCTCAGCGGCAAGATCCAGGAGACTAATCTCAAGGAGCTGGCGACCGAGCTCTTCGAGCTGGGTATCTCGCTCGAGCGCACCGTAATCTGCCGCGACGTGGTGGAGACCATTGTCGCCGACCTGACGACCCTGCGCGAGAGTCACGACCTGGTGTTCACGACCGGCGGTGTCGGCCCAACACACGACGACGTGACCCACCTCGCGGTCGCGCAATCGTTCGGTCGAGAACTCTTCCGCAGCCCGGAGCTCGAGGACCTCATTCGCACCTCTCTGGGTGATCGCTGCACCGAGGGGCACCTGCTGATGGCTGACATTCCCGCCGGCTCCCGGTTGATGCGCTCGAAGGAGGTTCGCTGGCCGACTGTCGTCGTCGACAACGTCTTCGTCCTCCCGGGCCTCCCGAAGGTTTTCCGCCTGAAGCTGCCGGCACTACGCGACTCCCTGCGCGGGACGGAGCTCCCCTTCTTGACCCGAGTGCTCTATACGACCTGCGATGAGGGTGAGCTGGCCGAGCAGATGGCCGAGATTGCAGCCAGCCACGACCAGGTTGAGATCGGCAGCTATCCGGTCACCGACCGCACCGACTACCGTGTCAAACTGACCATCGACGGCATCGACCAGGGCTCGATCGACCGGGCGGCCACCGAGCTCGCGGCGACGATCCCCTCCGGCAAGCTGGTCGAACCCGATGCCTAGGAGAACGACATGAAGCTCGAGATCACACCGATGGCGCGAGAGCAGGTCGTGGCGGCCATCGCCGAGGAGGATCGCGACGACCTTCGCCTGCGCGTCGCCATCGTCGGCAAGGGTCCGAGCGGCTTTCAGTACTCACTCGACCTGGTCGCTCCCGAGGAGCACCCCGACGACGACATCGCGGTGTCACTGGACGAGTTCACTGTCGTCGTCGATCGCGAGAGCGCTGAGAAGCTCGAGGGCGTGACGGTCGACTTCATCACTCGTCTGCAGGAGAGCGGCTTCAAGTTCGTCAACCCGAACTCGATGTGGAGCGATCCGATGGCCGAGGCCGTGCAACAGGTGATCAGCGACAAGATCAACCCCTCGATCGCCGCGCACGGCGGGTTCATCACTCTGCTCGACGTCAAGGACGAGGTAGCCTACATCTCGTTCGGCGGCGGCTGCCAGGGCTGCGGCATGGCCGACGTGACGCTCAAGGACGGTGTCCGCGTAGCGATGAAGGAGGCCGTCCCTGAGCTGCGCGACGTCCTCGACACCACCGATCACGCCGCGGGCACCAACCCCTTCTACCAGGGGCCGGAGCCCGACGCCGCCTCACCCGTGGTCGAGTCGCAGGGCACCTGACGCCAGCAAGCGGGCGATGGCGCGGGTCCTGATCGCCGGTTGCGGCTACGTGGGCGAGCGCCTCGGCCAGCGCCTGCTCCACTCCCGACACAGCGTTCATTGCGCTCGCCGAGACGCGAGCTCCCTCGGCGCCGCGCTGAGACCCATCTCCGCGGACCTCTGCGACGAGCACGCCGTCGACCGCCTCCCCTTCCCGTTCGAAACGATCGTCTACACCGTCGCAGCCGACGAGTCGACGCCCGAGGCCTATCGCAGGGCGTACGTCGAGGGTCCGCTCCGTCTTCTCCGGCGTGCGAGCCGGGAGGCGATACCAACGCGCTTCCTCTTTGCATCGAGCACTTCGGTCTACGGCGAGGACGCCGGGAGCTGGGTCGACGAAACGACACAGCCGTATCCCGCAGGATTTCGGGGCGAGATCCTGATCGAGGCCGAGGAGACGATTCGACACGAAACCGCTCAAAGCGCCTGCATCCGCTTCGGCGGCATCTACGGCCCTGGCAGAACCCATCTCATTGAAGCGGCTCGTGCCGCATCGCCCTCCTACGACATCGAGACCGACCGATTCACGAACCGGATTCATGCCGACGACGCGGCGCGGGCTCTGGACCACCTCCTACACCTGGAGGCACTCGAATCGATCTACATTGGTGTCGACGAAGAGCCGGCGCGCCGTTCAGAGGTCATGGCGTGGCTGAGGCAACAGCTCGATGCCACAGCCCCACGATCCCCCGAAGGTAATTCGGCGGCGAGCGGAAAGCGATGCGACAGCAGAGCCCTTCGCGAATCGGGCTTCGAGTTCCGCTTTCCGACCTTTCGGGAAGGGTACTCGGCCCTGCTGGCGGGCCTTACGGCGCCCGGGTCACATTCCGATTCCCACTGACTCTTGCGACTCCATGGATATTGTGAACAATTTCACAATCTAAGCTCTGCAGCCTCGACGGCACTTTCACTAGACCTCCAGTATGGCTCTGCACGGAATCCACCGGGAGCGATGACCTCCTACACCTTCGGCCTCAAGCCCGGCGACTCGGTGACGATCTCTGGGCCGTTCGGCGAGTTCTTCGCCAAGGACACGAACACCGAGATGCTGTTCATCGGCGGAGGCGCGGGTATGGCACCCATGCGCTCCCACATCTTCGACCAGTTCAAGCGGGTCGAGACCGACCGCAAGGTGTCGTTCTGGTACGGCGCCCGCAGCCTGCGCGAGGACTTCTACGACGACGAGTTTGGCGCACTCGCGGCGGACAACGACAACTTCGCCTGGCATCTAGCGCTCTCGGACCCGCAGTCCGAAGACCAATGGACCGGTCTCGAGGGGTTCATCCATCAGGTGCTCTACGACAACTACCTGAAGGACCATCCAGCGCCGGAGGACATCGAGTACTACATCTGTGGCCCGCCGCTCATGCTGCAGGCCTGCCAGAAGATGCTCGACGATCTCGGTGTCGAGCCCGAGAATGTTCTCTTCGACGACTTCGGCTCGTAGCGGCCTCGTCATCGTCGCTACCCTGCTCGGTTGCGGGGCGACGGATGTCGCACCGGCGCCGCGTGTCTTGGAGCTGACGGGTCCCACCATGGGGACCTCGTTCCTGGTCAAGATCGTCACCGACAACCTGGATCTCGATGAGAGCGCACTCCGGACGGCAGTTGTCGACGAGCTCGACGGAGTCGACGTGCGGATGTCGACCTGGCGCGACGACTCCGATCTGTCGCGGTTCAATGCCTCGACTCAGACCACAGCCCAGGTCGCGCATCCGGATCTGCTGGAGGTACTCGGCATGGCCTCGGACGTCGCCGCCGCCAGCGCAGGGGCGTTCGACGTCACCGTCGGGCCGCTGGTCGACCTGTGGGGCTTCGGCCCTCGGGACGCTCCCGACGCGCCGCCGGATCAGGACAGAATCGACGCCCTTCGAGACGCGGTCGGCCACGAGCTGCTGGAGGTCGATCTCGCGGCCGCCACGGTCGCAAAGCACTCACCGGAGCTTCGGGTCGACCTTTCGGCAATCGCGAAGGGCTACGGCGTCGATCGGGTCGCTGGCCGGCTCGAGTCGATGGGGTTCGAGCGGTTCATGGTGGAGGTGGGCGGCGAGGTGTACGCCAGCGGGCAGGGTCCCGAAGGGCCATGGCGCATCGCCATCGAGCACCCCCGCGCCGAGCGGCTCGAGGCACACAGGGTGGTCTCGCCCGACGGTTGGGCGCTCGCGACCTCGGGTGACTACCGCAACTTCTGGGAGCACGGAGGCGTACGCTACTCCCACACCATCGATCCCCGCTCGGGTCGACCGGTCACCCATGCGCTGGTGTCCGCATCGGTGGCACATCGCAGCTGCACCTTGGCCGATGCCTGGGCGACCGCGATGATGGTCCTCGGGCCTGACGACGGCCTGGCCCTCGCCGAAGATCTGGATCTGGCCGTTCTGCTGCTCAGCCGGATCGACGGGGAGCTGGTGGAGCAGATGTCGATCGCCTTCGCCAGACGAATCGACCCGCCTGGACTAGAGTAGCTCCCATGGTCGTCGCCCTCGTCACCATCGCTCTCATGGCCGTTATGATGTTCATCATGTCGGTCGGCGTGATCTTCAGCGGCGAGTGCCTGCGTGGCTCGTGCGGCGGTCCCGACATCGTCGGCCCAGATGGCGAATCGCTCCTCTGCGCCACCTGCCCGAAGCGCCGCGAGCGCGAGCGTGCCGCTAAAGACGAGCTCGTCCGCCTCGGCTGAAACGCCAGGCCTATTGGCCACCGGAGGCGGCCGCTTCCGCCTCGAGCAGCCGGGCGCCCCTGAGCATCCCGCCCATGGCGTAGTTGCCCTCGTGGCACGCGTACTCGAACATCCGCTGAGTACTGGCGCGCAAAGGAATGGCGACAGTGAACGGTGCAGTGAAGGTCTTCGGATCGCTCAGTGTGTACTCGTAGAGCAAGCGGCCCTCGCCGATGGGCGTAAAGCGCTCGACGAGGCGGACGTTGACGGACGAGCCCACACCTCCGCTCTCCTCAACATTGGCGATGGTGACCGGCAGCTGAAAGGCAGGCGTCTTGTCGCTGAAGTTGGTGGTCTCGACCACCAGCGTGTTGCCGTCCCAGTGCCCACGCGAATCGCCCTGCCAACGCCGTAGCTCCGAAGGCAGATGGGGGCGGCCGTCCAACGACACGATGCGCGCGTCGTGGATCATCTCCGTCACCAGCACCACGTAGTCGCGGGTCTGGATGATCTCGAGATTGTTGTTGTAGGCGCTCGGGCTCAGGGGCGGTCCCGCATTGAAGCCCTGCAGGCAGCGCTCGGACAGGCCCACGAACTCGGGTCCCTCGGGGCGAAAGGTGGTGGAACCGGCGCTGAACGAGAAGAGGTCGCGGACCGGGTAGCGGCGCTCGGCGTTCTGTGCGCGAAGCGCGACCCGTGTCTCCTCGGTGATCGGCGGCAGCTTGCCGTCGGGCGGGTCGACGATCAGCGAGGTACGTAGGTCCTCGCTGAGCTCTGTCCCCCAGTCGAACCAGAAGTTGTTGTACGCCCCTTCGACGTCGACGTTGCCCTCCCCCGAGCGCTGCACGTCGACGTTGAGCGTGTCGAGCGTTGCCTGGGCGAATGCTTTCGCCTCCTCCGGCGTCAGCACCGCCCTGTCGCCAAAAACATCGGGGCGCTCGAAGGGGGTCAGGGTGCGAAAGTCCCACATGCCCTGGATGTCGGGAGCGCCCCACGGCGTGCGTGCGGACCCGCTCTGCTGTTGGGCGCCCGCTGCAGTCGCCACGAGGCACAGCGCAACTAGCGCTCCGCTGGCGTACGTCGTCGAGAGAACTCGCACTCGCTTCATCTCCACCTCCGCGCTGACCGAATCGACGCTGGCGACGTTAGCAGAGGAACGCGCGGCTTACCCGCCGATCGGGCGAAGCATCGGGTGGACGACCGGTGACGAACCGACCTGGATCTGGCCGGTCGTGCGGAAGCCGTGCCGCTCGTAGAGAGACATATTTGCGGGGTTCGACGACTCCAGGTAGGCCTGGATGCCCGCTTGGTCGCAGACCCCGAACTGCCGCTGCAGGAGCGCCGCACCGATGCCGCGGCGCTGGTAGGCAGGATCCACGCCGATGGTCGGCAGGTACCAAACCTCCCGATCATTTGGATGGTGGCGGTCCATCTCCTCGAACAGAGCGAACACTTCCTCCCGCTTCGATGACGAGAACGCCTCGGCCACGAGCTTGCCCACACCTTCCTCGTCGGGCCCGCCACCAGGCGCGTACCAGATCGCTGCACCCTCGAAGCCAGGTGTGGCGTGGGCAGCTCCCTGCTCAAAGGCCGGACCGACAAAGACCCGGACAAGCCGCGGAAAGTACTCGAGGTAGTCCGCGGCCTCGGGGAACATCCAGCGCATCAGCGGATCCGCGATGAATGCCGCCGTCAGGGCCTGAATCGCGCGGTCGTGACCGTCTTCAGGAACGTCGATGACATCTGGTCGCTCCATGGGTCTCCTCTGTACGTAGTTAGCGGAATTGTAGAGAAGACCCGGGCAGGCGCGACCGCCAGCCCGGAGAGCCGGGGCCCCGTAGAATGCAGCGATGAGTACCGGTACCGAAGCCGCTGCCGGTCTGCCATTGAGCGACATCCGGGTCGTCGACCTCACCATCGCCCGCGCCGGCCCAACCGCGGTGCGCCAGCTAGCCGACTGGGGAGCGGAGGTGATTCGAATCGAGCCGCCCGTTGCCGGCGAGGACGTGACTGGCTCGGCGCGACATGGCTCGGACTTTCAGAACCTCCACCGGAACAAGCGCTGCCTGAGCCTCAACCTGAAGACCGATGAAGGCAAGCGGATCTTCTCTGAGCTCGCGCGTCGTACCGACGTCATCGTCGAGAACTTCCGTACCGGCGTCAAGACCCGGCTCGGCATCGACTACGACTCGGTGCGGGCACTGAACCCACGCATCGTCTACGGGTCGATCTCCGGCTTCGGACAGACCGGCCCCTATCGCGATCGCCCCGGCGTCGATCAGATCGCCCAGGGCATGGGCGGGCTGATGTCGGTCACGGGTCTTCCTGGCCAGGGGCCGGTGCGCGTCGGCACGGCCATCTCGGACTTGGCGGCCGGCCTCTACCTCGCCTTCGGCATCATGACAGCGCTGCACGAGCGCGAGCGCTCCGGCGAGGGCCAGTGGGTGCATACGTCGCTGCTCGAGGCGCAGCTCGGCATGCTCGACTTCCAGGTCGCGCGCTATCTAATCGAGGGCGACGTCGCCGGCCAGGCAGGCAACCATCACCCGACGGTGGCGCCGATGGGCGTCTTCCCCACGGCCGACGGCCACATGAACGTGGCGGCATCGGGCCGCCGCATGTTCGGCGAGCTTTGCGACTCGATCGGCCGGCCGGATCTGGTCTCCGATCCCGACTACGCGACCGTGCCGCTGCGATCCCGCAACCGCGAACCGCTGATCGCAGAGATCTCGCGCCACACGCGCGAGAAACCGACCGCTCACTGGATCGAGGATCTCAATCGGCGCGGCATCCCCTGTGGGCCGATCAACGACATCGAACAGGCCCTCGACGACCCCCAGGTCCGCCATCTCGGCATCGCGACCCCTGTGGAGCATCCCGAGCTCGGCGAGATCCGCGTCGTGGGCCAGCCCGTACATCTGGAGCGAACGCCCCAGCGCATGCGTTCCGCCGCGCCAGAGCGCGGCGAGCACACCCGTGAGGTCCTCGTAGAGCTGGGCTACGACGACGACGCCATCGACGAGCTGACCGAAGGCGGCGTCGTTTGACCGGAGTTCAGCGAATCCTCACCACGGCTGGCTTTCACGTGCGCCAGCTCCTCACCCGCCCCCGCGAGGAGCTCAGCCTCTGGAACCGGACCGCCGCCTTCTGGATCCGCCTGTCGGCAGCCTGTGCCGCGAAGCTGCGCCGCGACAACGCACCGCAGGTCGCCGCTGCGCTCACCTATCAGACACTTTTCAGCCTCATCCCGATGCTCGTTTTGGGACTGCTCGTCTTCCAGTCGGTACAGGGGCTCGAGTCGGCAGGAGAGCGGCTGCGCGGCACGGTCGTCGACGTCATCCTGCCGGAGAGCCTGGTGTCGAACGAGGTCGCGCGCGTCGCTGGCTCGACAGCAACCGGCAACGAGTTCGACGAGGCGCGCGAGCTGCTACGAACCCGCATCGACGACCTGCTGCAGCGGCTCTCCGAAGTCAGCTTCACCGGTATCGGCATCGTCGGCTTCGTCGTCTTCCTCTACGGTGCCACGATTCTGATGTCGACCATTGAGCGCAGCTTCAACTCGATCTATCAGGCCGAGGAGACCCGGCCCCTGACGACCCGCCTGCCGCTGTACTTCTCGGTGGTGACCATGAGCCCGGTCGCGCTGGTGGCCGCGCAGCTCCTCCAGGATCGAATCGTGGGACGACTCGCCGGGCTCTTGTCACGTGTTCTCGCCGCCCTGGCACCCCTCGCGGCGACCTTCGTCGTGCTGTTCCTGCTCTTCCGCCTGTTGCCGAACACCCGCGTGCGCTGGCGCTGCGCCGCCTCGGGGGCGTTCGTGAGCGCCGCCGCCTGGCTGCTCTTCAAGGGCCTGTTCGGCCTCTACCTCAGCCAGACCATCCTCACCTCACTTTACGGCGCCCTCGCACTGGTACCGCTCTTCCTTCTCTGGATCTACGGCAGCTGGCTCCTGGTTCTCTTCGGCCTCGCCCTCGCCTACAGCCTGCAGTTCCTGTCGCTGGGCGTCACCGGGATACGCCAGCCGCTCACTGGCGACCCGCGCTGGTTCGTGCCGATCATGGTCCACATAGGCACCGCTTTCGCCGAAGGTCGGACGATCGGCATCGAGGGCCTTTGCGCTAGATGCCAACTCAGCCCTGCGTTTCTGCGCCCCTACCTTCGAATCCTCGAGCGCAGGGGGCTGGTGCGCCGCGCGGCGGGCGCCGAGGGTGAGCGGGTCGTGGTACTGGCGAAGCCCGCCGCCGCGATTCGTGTATCCGAACTCCTCGACCTCGAGCCGGTCCCAAATCAGGATAGCGAAGTAGGCAGCCGCTTTCTCGTCTGGCTCAAAGAGCGCGAGATGCGCCGCGCCGAGGACCTCTCCCTGCATCAGCTGCTCCCGACGTCCGAGGGGAGCTCCCCGTGACGCCGCTGCGCCGCGACTTGATGTCACTGCTGCTGCTCGCCCCCATCGTGGCGTGTGCCTCTCCCGAAGACCGATCAGAGCCAGCCGGGGCGACTTCGGATGGCCTACCCGCCGGCAGCGATGCCGCGGCGGCCTCGATCGACGAGGGTTATCTCGCAACCACCCTGCGCGATCTCTCGTCGGACGAGATGGAGGGTCGCGGCCCGGGCACGCCCGGCGATGCACGCGCCCGCAAGACGATCGCCGAGGCTCTCGCGTCGGCCGGAGTGAAGCCGGGTGCCGCGGACGGGTCGTGGGAGCAGCCTTTCGACATCGTCGGCATCACCTCCTTCCTTCCCGACGAGTGGAGCTTCTCCACCGACGGGGGCCGCCAGAGCTTTCGCGTCCTCGAAGACTACGTTGCCGCCTCTGGCCTGCAGAACGAAACGGCGAGTCTCGCCGACGCGGAGCTGGTGTTCGTGGGCTTCGGCATCCGTGCCCCTGAGCATGACTGGGACGACTACAAGAGCGCCGATCTGAAAGGCAAGGTGCTCCTGATGATGAACAACGACCCGGACTGGGACCCCCGGCTCTTCGCCGGCGCCACACGTCTTTACTACGGACGCTGGACCTACAAGTACGAGGTCGCGGCCGAGGTCGGCGCCGCCGGAGCGATCATCATCCATACCAACGCCTCGGCCGGCTATCCCTGGCAGGTGGTGCAGACCTCGTGGACCGGCGAGCAGTTCGAGCTGCCGGCCGCGGGCGAGCCCAGAGTCCAGGTCGAAGGCTGGTTGACAGAGGCCGCGGCCGCCGAGCTCGTGGAGTTGGCGGGCTTCGATCTCGACGAGCTGCGCCAGGCGGCTCGCACACGCGAATTCGAGCCGGTGGAGCTCGGGATCACCACCTCGATGACGCTCGAGAGCACGCTGCAGCGCACCCAGACCGCGAACGTGATCGGCCTGATTCCAGGACGAGACTCGGAGCTGGCCCACGAGGCGGTGATCTTCACCGCCCATCACGACCACCTCGGGATGGCAGCGCACGACGCGGGCCATGGCGGTCCCCCAGCCGGTGCCGACCGGATCTACAATGGAGCCAAAGACAACGCCAGCGGCACAGCAATGGTCATGGCGATGGCTAGGGCGGCGGCGAGCCTTCCTGAGCCACCCAGGCGCTCGCTGGTCTTCGCCTTCGTCGGCGCCGAGGAGCAGGGTCTGCTCGGCTCGCAGCACTACGCGTCTCACCCGACCTTCGCAGCGGGCAGGATTGCCGCCAACATCAACCTCGACGGCGGTAATGTGCTCGGTCGAACCACGGACGTCGGCTACATCGGCTACGGAAGATCGAGCCTCGATGGGGTGATCGAGCAGGTGGTCGCCTCTCAGGGCCGGATGTTGCGCGGAGATGAGTTCCCGGACCGGGGCTTTTTCTACCGGTCCGACCAGTTCAACTTCGCCAAGATCGGGGTACCCGCGCTCTACATCAAGCCCGGGATCGACTACATCGGCCGCCCCGAAGGCTGGGGTCGCGAGCAGGCGGAGGCGTACACGCTGAACGACTACCACCAGCCGAGCGACGAGTTCCATGACAGCTGGTCCTTCGACGGCATGGCCGAGGACGCCGCCCTGGCGCTGCTGTGTGGGCTTCTGATCGCAGAGGCGGAGGAGCTGCCGTCATGGAACCGCGGCGACGAGTTCGCTGCCGCCCGAGCCGCCGCCCTCGCTCGGGACACGCGATAACATCGACGCTTTCCAGGAGGGAAACCTATGGGTGTTCTGGACGGGAAGGTAGCTGCAGTCACGGGCGCTGGGCGCGGGATCGGCCGTGAGGTCGCAAAGATGCTGGCCGCCGAAGGCGCCAAGGTCCTGGTCAACGATCTCGGCGGCGACGTCGACGGAACCGGCGGGTCTCACATCTCTGATCAGGTGGTCGAAGAGATCTCTGCCGGCGGCGGCGAGGCCACACCGAACTACGACACCGTCGCCACCGTCGAGGGCGGAAGAGGCATCGTCCAGACGGCACTCGACACCTACGGTGGGCTGGACATCCTGGTCAACAACGCCGGCATCCTGCGCGACAAGACCCTCTTCAACCTCGAAGAAGAGGACTGGGATGCCGTCATCGCGGTCCACCTACGCGGCCACTACTGCTGCTCACGCCCGTTCGCGCGCTACATCCGCGAGACGAGCCGCGAGGGCTGCAGGATCATCAACTTCTCGTCCGTGTCGGGCCTGTACGGCAACTTCGGCCAGAGCAACTACGGTGCGGCAAAGGCGGGTATCGCGGGCTTCAGCCGGGTGCTCGCGCTCGAGCTCGCGAAGTATCGTTGCACCGTCAATATCCTCTCTCCCGGAGCCTCGACGCGGATGACCATCGCCCTGCGAGAAGCGCGGGGCACCGAAGTCGACGTCGACGCCCCCGATCAGAGCCCGCGCCAGATTGCGCCGGTCGTCGCCTGGCTGGCCTCAGACGCCGCGCAGGACGTGACCGGGCAGATCATCGACGTCATGCAGGGCTGGGTCGGCATCATGCAACAACCCAAGGTGATCCGCTCCTTCACCAAGGACGGCCACTGGTCGCTGGGCGATCTCGACTCGATCATGCCGCGGCTGATGGAGGCCAAGGCACGCCACGACGAGCAAGTCGCCGAGGCCGGCGCCCCCGAGCAGATTTAGCGTCCGCGGCGCTAGAAGCCGGATCGCGACGAGGTGTCGTCGGCCACTTCGCCGTTCAAGTGGGCAATGCAGTTCAAGGTGGCGACACGCCACGGAGGCCCGGGCTCGATCTCGGTGAGCGAAGTGTTGCCCCAGCGCTCCGGCGGCTCGAGCGGTGGGTCGATGGCGAGGTGGTTCAGCGCCAACGAGTGGCAGACGAGGCCATGAGTGACGACCGCCAGGTACCCTTCGACCTCTCGGTAGACCGCGGCCACGCGTTTCCAGGCG
>JAYZDP010000130.1:0-30418 GCA_036337765.1 Acidobacteriota bacterium | reverse complement strand
ACCCGGTGACCGGCGTCGAGCGCGACGACGGTGGAGAGCTGGTGAGGATCGGCCTAGACGACGGCGCCCCACCTGGCCTCGAGTCGATCATGCACGTCGAGATCGACCAGCGCACCGACCTCGAATTTCTCGAGACGCTGCGAGAGGAGATCACCGGGGCGCTTGGCGACGTCCGCGCTGCGGTTGGCGATTGGGAGCCGATGCGGCGCCAGACGACCGACATCTTCGGCCAGCTAGCGTCGGCACCGTCGCCGGCTGGCGCAGGTGATCCCGAAGAGGTCATCGAGTTTCTGCGCTGGGTTGCGGCCGACCACTTCGTTTTCCTCGGCTATCGGTGCTACGACCTGGTCTCGGACGATGAGGGCGATGCGCTCGTGCCGGTCGCGGCGTCGGGCCTAGGCATCCTGCGCCGCGGCTCCACGGTGCGGCGCAAGGCCGCGCACCTCTCTGGCAAGGCAGCCGAGCTGGCGCAGGAGCCCGAGCTCCTGGTCCTCACCAAGGCCAACTCGCGCTCGACCGTCCACCGCCCGATCTATCTCGACTACATCGGTATCAAGCGCTTCGACGCCACCGGCCGGGTGATCGGCGAGCACCAGATCCTCGGCCTCTACACCGACCGCGCCTACAACTCGCACCCCAGCCGCATCCCGATCGTGCGGCGCCGGGTAGAGGCGGTGATGGAGCGTTCAGGCATGCGACCGCCGTCGCACGACGGCAAGGCTCTGCTTCACCTCCTCGAGACCTTGCCGCGGGCCGAGCTCTTCCAGTCGACCGAGGACGAGCTGTTGTCGATGGCGCGAGCCGTGCTGAGCATCGAGGAGCGCCGCCGCGTCAGGCTGCTGATTCGGGCGGACCGCTACGAACGCTTCTTCTCATGCCTGGTCTTCGTACCGCGCGAGCGCTACAACACCGAGCTGAGAGAGCGCATCCAGAAGATTCTGCTCACCGGCCTCGACGGGCGTGAGCTGCAATTCTCGCTCACCCTCTCGGAGTCGGTCCTCGCCCGAGTCCACTTCGTCGTCCGCGTGGCCGATCGCTGCCCGCCAGTCGACGTCGTGGGCCTGGAGGCCGAGATCGCCCAGGTAGCGGCCGATTGGCGAGACGATCTTCGCGGCGCGCTCGAGGAGCAGATGGGCGAGGAGCGCGGCACAGAGCTCTGGCCCTGCTACCGGAACGCGTTTCCCGCAGGCTACCGAGCCGATGTCGCGCCCGGCGCGGCGGTCTGGGACATTCGTCAGATCGAGCAGCTCCACGACGGCGGCGATGTTGGCGTCGCCGTCTATCGACGGCCCGGCGAGAACCCCTGTGAGATCCGCATCAAGCTTTACCACAAAGGTCACCCACTGCCTCTCACCGACTTCATGCCGATCCTCGAGAACGTAGGCGTCAGGGTGCTCGGCGAACGGCCCTACGAGGTCCACCCCGAGGGCCAACCGACGGTCTACGTTCACGACTTTCATACTCGCCACAGCGGTCCGGAGTCGCTCGAGATCGCGGCTCTGCAGCCTCGCCTGCAGGAGGCGCTGTCGGAGATCTGGGCGGGACGCGTCGAGAACGATGGCTTCAACCGGCTGTTGGTCCGTGCTGGGCTCGATGCGCGCCAGATCACCTATCTGCGTGCTCTCTGTCGCTACCTCCTGCAAGCTCGTGTCGGCTTCAGCCAGGCGTACATGGAGCGCACGCTCGGCGGGAACCCGCCGATCGCCGCGGCGCTGGTCGAGCTGCTGGAAACGCGATTCGACCCCGAAGCGAACGACCGAGAGCCACGAGCCGTCGTGATCCGCACGAACATCGAGACCGCGCTCGAGGGTGTACCCAGCCTCGACGAGGACCGGATCCTGCGCGCCTTTCTCGCAGTCGTCGACGCGCTGCTGCGCACGAACGCCTACCAGACCGATGACCATGGCGAACCGCACGAGTATCTGTCGTTGAAGATCGACTCAGCCCTCGTGCCCTTCTTGCCTGTGCCGCGGCCACAATTCGAGATCTTCGTCTATGCCCCGGGCTTCGAGGGAGTGCACCTACGCGCCGGAGCCGTGGCCCGTGGCGGTATCCGCTGGTCGGATCGGCTCGAGGACTTCCGTACCGAGGTGCTGGGACTGATGAAGGCACAGGTGGTCAAGAACGCCGTCATCGTCCCGGTCGGTGCCAAGGGGGGCTTCGTGATCAAGCCGGGCGAAGAGGACGCGCCGACGCCGACCCGTGAGGACGCCAAGCACTGCTACCGCTCGTTCATCGGCGGCCTGCTCGACATCACCGACAACATCGTCGACGGCGAGATCGTCCCGCCCGCCGAAGTTGTGCGCTACGACGACGACGACCCCTACCTGGTCGTCGCCGCCGACAAGGGCACCGCCACCTTCTCGGACCTCGCCAACTCGGTCGCCGAAGAGCGCGGCTTCTGGCTCGGCGACGGATTCGCCTCAGGCGGCTCCGTCGGTTACGACCACAAGCAGATGGGCATCACCGCGCGCGGCGCCTGGGAGTCGGTCAAGCGCCACTTCCGGTCCCTCGATATCGACGCCGAGCGCGACGCCATCACCGCAGTGGGCATCGGCGACATGTCGGGCGACGTATTCGGCAACGGCCTGCTGCTGTCGGAGACGATCGAGCTGCGCGCGGCTTTCAACCATCTCCACATCTTCGTCGACCCGAAACCTAACGCCGCGACCACGTACACGGAGCGTCGGCGACTCTTCGCGCTCGGCCGCGGCTCCTGGGACCAATACGACCCGAGCCTGATCTCGGCAGGAGGAGGCGTTTTCGAGCGCAGCGCGAAGTCGATCTCGACCACCCCCCAGATGCGCAAGGCTCTCGGTTTCGAGGACGAGCGCCTGACGCCCGCGGAGCTCGTCAACCGCATCCTCAAGGCTCGTGTCGACCTACTCTGGAACGGTGGCATCGGGACCTTCGTCAAGGCCTCGACCGAGGAGCATGCCGACGCCGACGATCGCTCGAACGACAGTCTTCGCGTCGACGCGGACCAGCTGCGCTGCAAGGTGATCGCCGAAGGCGGCAACCTCGGCATGACCCAACGAGCCCGCATCGAGTTCGCGGCGGCCGGCGGCTCGATCAACACCGATTTCATCGATAACTCTGGCGGTGTGGACACCTCCGATCACGAGGTCAACCTCAAGATCCTGCTGAACGCCGAGGTCGCACGCGGCGCACTCACGACGGTCGAGCGCAACGAGCTCCTGGAGAAGCTCGAGAGCCGCGTCGCGGAATCGGTTCTTCTCGACAACTATCGCCAGGCGCTCGCGATCTCAGTCGCCGAGGCCCGCGGCGCCGCCCTGCTCGAGGCCCATGGCAGGGCGATCCGAGCGCTCGAGAGATCCGGGCGAATCGATCGCGAGCTGGAAGGGCTACCGAGCGACCAGGAGCTCATCGAGCGCAAGGCGGCCGGTAGGGGTCTGACCCGACCCGAGCTCGCAGTACTTTTGGCCTGGACCAAGATCGACGTCAAGAGCAGGTTGTTCGAATCCGAGGTGCTCGACGACCCGCACTTCGCGCGCGAGATCTCGAGCTACTTCGGCGACGACCTCGCGACCCGCTTCGCCGATGGGGTCTCCAGCCACCGCCTGCGGCGCAACATCGTAGCGACCAAGGTGACGAACAGCCTGGTCAACCGTGCCGGCCCGCGCTTTGTCCACCAGATCACCGAGGTTACAGGTGCCGAAGCCGACGAGGTGGTGCGCGCCTTCGTCGTGGCCCGCGAGGTATTCGGCCTGCGTCAGCTCTGGATCGACGTCGAGGCGCTCGACACCACCTCGCCTGCTCGCACCCAGATCGCCATCCTCCTCGACTCGGTGCTCCTCAGCGAACGCTCCACCCGCTGGTTCCTGCGTCACTGCCCAGACCATGTGGACGTGTCGGAGTGCGTCGACCAGTTCGGCCCCGCCGTCGAAGGAGCCCTTTCCGACCTTCTTGATGCGCTTCCCGCGGCCGACGCCTCGCGCATCGGCAGACGCGAGCGCCAGCTTCTAGATCACGGCGTGCCGGAGGAGACGGCTCGCCGAGCGGCGCTGCTTCTCCCGGCCTTCGCAACGCTCGATATCGCCGACGTGAGCCGTATTCTGGACTGCCCTCTGGAACGAACCACCTCCGCCTACTTCAAGGCCGGTGAGCGCCTGGGACTGCGCTCGCTGCACCAGGCGGTGGCCGCGGCCCCGGTGCACAACCACTGGCACGAGCTCGCCCGGATCGCGGCCGGCGACGAGATCGGCCAGATCCAACGTGCGGTCACTTTCGGGATGCTGACGGCCTCGCCCGACGCCGAGGCGACGGCGGCCGTACGCTCCTGGATCGCCGATCGCAAGGGGACGGTCGCACAGCTACGCCGAATGCTTGGCGAGATCCGAGCCGCCGCAGCGACCGACTGGGCAATGGTCGGCGTGGCGCTGCGAGAGGCTCGCCAGCTCGCCAACGCCGGTTGACCGACGGCCGCCGAGCACCCGTGACGCCATGATGCGCAGCGCAGATCTGGTCGTTCTAATCGTCTACGTTGCGGGCGTGGTCGCCCTCGGCTGCGGACTCGGACGTCGCAGCTCGACCCCGGCGGGCTTCATGACCGCCGGCGGTCGACTCGCGGGCTGGGCCGTGGGCCTGTCGATGTTCGGCACCTTCCTGTCGTCAAACACTTTTCTCGGAGTACCCGGCAAAGCCTTTGCCTCCAACTGGAACTCCTACGTCTTCAGTCTCTCGCTGCCGCTCGCAGCGATCGTCGCTACGCGCTGGTTCGTACCGTTCTACCGCACCGGGGGCCACATCTCGGCCTACGCCCATCTCGAGGCGCGCTTCGGCCGCTGGGCGCGCACCTACGCCGTCGTGTGTTACCTGCTGACCCAACTGGCACGAGTGGGATCGATCCTCTTCGGCGTGGCGCTGGCGCTCACGGCCCTGACCGGTTGGCCGATGGCGGCGATCATCGTCGCCACCGGCGCCCTGGTTACGATCTATACGCTGGTGGGCGGCATCGAGGCCGTGATCTGGACCGACGTCGTTCAGAGCATCGTGCTCACGCTGGGGGCCGTGTGGGTCATCGTCGCACTCGTTGCTGGAACTCCGGGCGGGCTCGGCGAGATCGCCTCGGTCTCGGGCGCCGCCGACAAGTTCAGCCTCGGCAGCTTCGCACCCGAGTTCGAGACCTCGACCTTCTGGGTGGTGATGCTTTATGGCTTGTTCATCAACCTCAACAATTTCGGCATCGACCAGAGCTTCGTGCAGCGCTACCACGTCGCTCGCAGCCTGACGCAGGCGCGACGCTCGGTGTGGCTGGCGGCGATCCTCTACGTGCCGATCTCGCTGGCGTTCTTCTTCGTCGGCGCGGCCCTGTACGCCTTCTACGAGACCCAGCCCGAGCTCCAGGCAGCGCTCGCCGAGGCCGTGGGCGCCTCGGCCTCGGAGCTCGAAACTCTCGGGGATCACGTCTTTCCCCACTTCATCGTCCACCAGCTGCCTGCCGGAGTCGCGGGCCTGATCATCGCCGCCATCTTCGCGGCGGCGATGTCGAGCGTCGACACCAGCCTCAATAGCTCGGCAACCGTGCTGCTGTCGGACATCTATCGCACCTACTTCCGCTCAGATCTCGACGATCGCAGCACGATGCGCGTGCTGCATGCATCGACCCTTGGCATCGGCGCGCTCGGCACTCTGACGGCTCTGGCAATGATCGGGGTCGAGAGCATCCTCGACGCCTGGTGGACCCTGTCGGGGGTTTTCGCAGGCGGGCTCTTGGGGCTCTTTCTCCTCGGCATGATCGCCCGACGCGCCGATCGGCCGGCAGCGATCACGGGTGTCGTCCTCGGCGTGTCGGTCATCCTCTGGATGACCTTCCCGAGCGTGATGCCGTCGGCGCTTCAGAGCCCGTTTCACAGCAACATGATCACCGTTATCGGTACCCTGACCATCTTCATGGCGGGTCTTGCCGCAAGCGGCCTCAGAACCCGTGGCCGGGACCTGCGTAGCTAGTACCGCGACCGGCAACGGTCCACCTATGCCGACACTTCTCGGGATACGCGCGCTCACCAAGGTCTATCCCCGGTGAAGTACGCGCCGTCGACGCCATCTCCTTCGAGATCGCCAAGGGCATCTGCTTCGGCCTGCTCGGGCCGAACGGTGCCGGCAAGACCACGACGGTCGAGATGATCGAAGGTGTGATCACACCGACCGCGGGCGACATCGTCGACCGCTACGCCACCAAGATCTCCTGCGGGCAGCGCCAGCGTGTGCTGGTGGGTCTGGCACTCATCAACGATCCTGCCATCCTGTTTCTCGACGAGCTCGCCTTCTCTCGTCTGCGCGACGACCCAGCTCGACGCTGAGACCGAGGGCCGCCTCGACCTCTTCGCGGGCGCCCGCCAGCTCCTCGACGCCGAATGTCCGCCCCAGGTCGGAGGCCAGCGACTCGTCCGCCGTCGAACGCACCTCGAGCGGCCCGCCAATCGGCAGCAGCCACACCCGATCGCCGTGGCTCAATGCCAGATCGAGATGGTGGGTGACCAGGAGCACTGCGATGTCTCGCTCGCGAGTCAGCCGGCGCAGCAGGCCGAGAGTCTGGATGCGGCGCGGCAGATCGAGGTACGCCGTCGGCTCGTCGAGGACCAGGAGTCGAGGCTCCTGCGCCAGGGCTCTGGCGATCAGCACTCGCTGCCGCTCGCCATCGGAGAGGGTCCGCACCTCCCGATCGGCCAGATCCTCCGCGTCGACCAGACGCAGCGCATCGTCGATGCGATCGACATCGACCGAGCTCAGGTTGCCTCGCCAACCGGTGTGCGGATAGCGACCGAGCGACACCAGCGCCCGTACATCCAGCGCCCCGACGTCGACACGCTCGGTGAGCACGACACCGACCCGACGGGCGAGCTCCCGGGCCGACAACTCGAAGAGCGGGTCGCCGTGGACCACAACCTCGCCCTGCAGCGGCGGCTGCATGCCCGCCAGGCTGCGTACCAGGGTGGACTTGCCAGCACCGTTCGGACCGAGCAGACAAACCAGCTCGCCGGTCTCCAGGGTCAGCGATTCGACCTCTACCAGGCGGGTCTCATGACCGCCCGAGCGATAGCCGACTGCCAGAGCGCTGCACGCCAGCACGCTCATCGCTAGCCCGCCCCCGAGTCGCGGATCGAGCGCCGGCTCACGATGACCCAGATCACGACCGGCGCTCCCAGAAGGGCGGTGATCGCGTTCAGTGGCAACACCAGCGAGCTACCGGGCACCTGTGCGATCACGTTGGCCACCAGCGCCAAGCTCGCCCCCAGCACCGCCACCGCCGGCAGCAACCGCCGGTGGTCGGAGGTGCCGAGCAGGCCGCGGCCCAGGTGGGGCACCGCAACCCCGAGAAAGCCGATCGGGCCGCAAAACGACGTCACGGCTCCGGCCATGAGCGCCGTCGCCGTGATCAGCCACAACCGACTCCGGCCCACCTCGACACCCATCGAGCGGGCATACGCCTCGCCCAGCAGCAGCGCATTCAACGGCTTGACTGCGACCCACGCCATCACCAGGCCGGCCACGAGCAGCGGTGCCAGAAGGGTGAGCTCGTCCCACGTCACGCCGCCGAACTCACCCTGGGTCCAAATGACGTAGCCCTGCACGCTCTCCGGGCTCGCGAAGCGCAGCAGGATGCTGACCAGAGCGGAAGCTGCATAGCCGAAGAGCACGCCGAGAATGAGAAGGGTCAGGGTCGGCACCAACCGTGCGGCGGCGACCACCAGCACCAGCACCAGCGAGGCACCGGTAATCGACGCGGCGAGGTTGCCGACGTCGCCCACGGCGACGACCAGACCGGCGCTTCCCCCGAGCACCACCAACGCGACTCCCAAGCTGGCCCCGGAGCTGATGCCGAGCACGAACGGCCCCGCCAGCGGATTGCGAAACAGGGTCTGCATCAGGAGGCCCGCGACCGATAGCGCAGCACCGGCGAGCCCGGCCGTGATCGCCCGAGGCAGCCGCAGGTTCAACACGATGCTGCGCCAGGTGGGCTCCACCGAACCGTCACCTAGCAGAGCGCCCAGCGTCGCATCGAGCGGTACCCGGACCGAGCCGGTCGTGATGTCGGCCACGAAGGCAGCGACGAGCATCATCGGTAGCAGCACCCAGATCCAGCGCGAAGCGATCACGGCCGCGATTCTAAGCCGCAGCGCGCGTTAACATCCGCTCGATGTCGGGCAACTCGATTGGTCAGGCCTTCCGCGTTACGACCGCCGGAGAGAGCCACGGGCCGGGAAACGTGGTCATCATCGATGGCGTGCCCCCCGGTCTCGAGCTCGACGTAGAAGATCTCACTCCCGACCTCGACCGCCGCCGCCCCGGTCAGTCGAAGCTCGTCACCCAGCGCAACGAAGCCGACACGCCGGAGATCCTGGCCGGGATCTTCGAGGGGCGAACCACCGGCACTGCAATCGCCATCCTGATCCGCAACCAGGACCAGCGCTCGCGCGACTACGAAGACATCAAGGACAAGTACCGGCCCGGCCACGCCGATCAAACCTTCGACGCCAAGTACGGGTTTCGCGACTATCGAGGCGGCGGTCGATCCAGCGCCAGAGAGACCTCGGTACGGGTGGCTGCCGGCGCGGTCGCGAAGAAGCTCCTACGAAGCGAGTGGGGTGTGGAGATCGTCGGCTACGTCAGCCAGGTCGGAGAGGTGCGAGCGTCGGTCGACGACCCGACCGCGGTGCGGCTGGAGGACGTCGAGGCGAACCCTGTGCGTTGCCCCGATGCCGAGGCCGCGGCGCGCATGATCGAGGTCATCGAGCGGGTGCGCGAGGATCAAGACTCGATCGGCGGCATCTCAGAGATCGTCGCCACGGGCGTGCCGGCGGGGTGGGGCGAACCGGTATTCGACAAGCTCAAGGCGGATCTCGGCAAGGCACTGTTCAGCCTCCCTGCGGTCCTGGGCGTCGAGTACGGCGTAGGTTTCGACTGCGCCACCAGCAAGGGTAGCGAGAACAACGACGTTTTCACCACCGACGGCGACCGGATCGTCACCCGCACCAATCGCCACGGCGGCATGCTCGGGGGCATCTCTTCGGGAATGCCCATCGTCTTGCGCTGTGCGATCAAGCCCACCTCAAGTCTGTCGCGCGAGCAGCCGACGGTGACCAGCGACGGCGAGCCCACCACGATCGCCACCAAGGGGCGCCACGATCCCTGCCTACTCCCCCGCTTCGTGCCCATGGGAGAAGCGATGGTCGCCATCACCCTCGCCGACCACGCGCTCCGGGCCCGGGGACAGTGTGGCTAGGCTCCTCTAGCTCAAGAAAAGGAACCCCACATAGACGAGGTAGGAGGCCAGGAGCAGGCTGCCTCCGGCGGCACCGAGTTGACCGCGGCGATAAAAGAAGGCGAAGGCGACGAGCGTGAAGCCCAGCGACACGCTCATGTCGATGAAGTTCGCCGCCGTGGCCGCCACCGGCCGAATCAGGATCGCTGCAGGCAGCACCAGCAGAGTGTTGAAGATGTTCGACCCGACCACGTTGCCGATGACGATGTCTCCCTGGTTGTGGCGCGCGGCTGCCAGACAGCCCGCCAGTTCCGGCAGGCTCGTACCGAAGGCGACCAGAGTCAGCCCGATGATGCGTTCGCTCACGCTGAGTCTTCGCGCCAGCTCGACCGCGGCGTCGACCAGGACGTCGGCGCCAAAGACCAGCAGACCGATACCCACCACGACGCCAACACTCGACACCAAGCGATCTGCGGGCAGCGCCCCGTCGTCAACCTTTTCATCGAGCTCGGAACCATCCCGCTGGCGCAGCAGCACCCACAGATAACCCACCAACAACAGGACGAGGGCCACCCCGAGGAGCTGGCTAAAGTCCGCCAGCCAGACCGCCGGCAACAGCAGAAGTGAGATCGCGGCAAGAAAGGGCAGATCGCGGCGGAGAAAGCCGGCGTGCGCATCGACCGCGGCCACCAGCGCCGAAACGCCGAGGATCAGACCGATGTTCGCGATGTTGGACCCGAGAACGTTGCCCAGCGCGATCTCGGGACGGTTCGCAAGACCGGCGCCGATCGCCACCGCCACCTCAGGGCTCGACGTGCCGAAGGCGACCACCGTCAGACCAATCACGAGCGGCGAGACGTGGAAGGCATTCGCCATCCTGGTGACGGCCGCCACCAGAACCTCGCCACCCGAGTAGAGCAGGACGACGCCGAGGCTGATGAGGAGAAACGCCGTCATGTCGGGTGTCGGCCGGCGGCAGTATAGAAGAAGCCCCGCAGCCACGTGGCGGTCGGAATCGGCGCTTGCGCCAGCGCCTGATGTACGCGGATGGGATCGAGGAAGTCCGCCGAGAGAACCTCCGCTCCGAGTTCTTCGAGCGTGCCGCCATAGGCATCGGCGGTGACTCCGACGAAGGGCACACCGAGCTGTCGAGCCGTCTCGACGTCCCAGACACCGTCGCCCACCGAGACCACACGATCCAACCCGGCGCCCCCGTTCCGGTTGGCGGCCAGCGCAACGGCCACCTCGAAGATGCCCGCCCGAGAGATCGCATCGTCGCTAGTCGCCAGCGGGAGTCCCCCCAGCTGCAGGCCCGCGGCCCGCAGCTTCAGGCGTGCGCTAGCAGACCAACTCCCGGTAGCCAGCGCCTCTTCCAGCTTCGACACGAAGAGCGCACGACGCCGCGTGACGGCAGATCCCCTGGTCGGTAACGTGCTCGAACCGCTGCCAATCGTCTCCCACCACTTCGAGCCCGAAGCCCTCCCGAAACGCCGCCTTGAAGCACTCCGCGTCGAGCCTCACCGAACGGATCAACGTAGCGTCGAGATCGAACACCACCAAAGTCGACATCGGCGGAATTTACCCCTCCCGGCTCGGTTTAGAATCAGGGCACCGCCGGATGAGTAACGAGCCTCTCATCGACCTACCCCTGCCGGGCGAGCCCGGCAGGTCCCAGAACACTCCACCGGCCCCCGCAGCGCCGAAGGGCCCGCCGCCGAAGGCACGGCGCGGTCTGTGGGTCGCAGTACTCGTCGCGGCCGCGGCCGCAGCCGGCTACTTCGCACCGAAGCCGGGGCCTCCGGTAGTGACATCCGACCTCAACGTCGTCGACGTACCCGAGCAACGGATCGGCGAGCCGGGACCCGAGTGGCCTATCGAGATCCGCAACGGCGGCCAACGGCCGCTCGAGATTCTGAGCGTCACCCTGGACGGTGGGCACGCCGAGGCCTTCTCGCTCAGTGCCGACGGCTGCACCCAGGCACGGCTCGAAGCGCAGCAGGGGTGCCGAGCGCTGGTGCTCTTTGAGCCAGAGGCCCTCGGGCCTCACGAGATCGACCTGGTGGTGGCCTCCAACGCACCCAACAGCCCGTTTCGGCTGCCAATCCGTGGCCAGGCTGTCCAGCCCGAGCTGGTCGCGACACCGACAAGCCTTGACTTCCCGGCGCTGCTGGCCGGAGAAGCGTCCGAGCGACGCCAGATCCGCCTGCGCAACTCGGGCACCTCCGCGCTATCGCTCGGCAAGCTCTTCGTGCCGGGCAACGAATTCTTCAAACGCGACGACGGCTGCTCCCAGAGCGAGCTCCCGCCCGGCGCCGAGTGCGAGCTGACCATCGAGTTCGCCCCCAAGAAGGCGGGCACCCGACGCCAGGCCCTGTCGGTGCCGAGCGACGCACCCGGCGCGCCACACGACATCTCACTGGTCGGCGAGGCCACCTCTCCGGTGCCGACGCTGGTGGTCTCCGAGGAAGCACTGGACTTCGGAACCCGCCGTGCAGACGCAGGTACACAGACCGACCGCCTCACCCTGCGCAACGCCGGGACGGGAACCCTGCGCATCACCTCAATCCAGATGTCGGACTCGAATGCCTTCGCTTTCGAGCCCGGCCAGTGTGAGGGCGCGAGGCTGGCGCAGAATGACGAGTGTCACGTCGGCATCAGCTTTTTGGCGAGCGAGGAAGGCAGCTTCAGCGCGCGGGTGCGCTTGTCCTCGAACGCGAGTCACGGCGCGATCGACGTCGACCTGACCGGTGCCACGGTGCTGCCGCGGCTGGTGGTCGCCCCTACGTCGCTCGACTTCGGTCTCGTCGCCGTCACAGGCGACCGCGCTCTGGGCAGCCTCCGCATCCACAACGACGGCACCGCGCCGCTCGGAATCCGTCGCGCCGACATCATCGCCGGAGGCAGTAGCGCCTTCGAGGTCGCCAACGACCGCTGTTCGCGCGTCGTCCTCGAGCCCGGCGAAGAGTGTCGGATCGAGATCGGCTTTCGCACTACCGAAGAGGGGTTGCACCAGGCGCGCCTGGCGATCCGGGAGCGTGAAGGAGACGCCGTCACCTCGGTCTCGCTTCGCGGCGAGAGCGTCCGCGGTCGACTGGAGCTTTCCGCACGAGCCCTCGATCTCGGCGACGTCGAGGTCGGCGAGTCCGTTCGAGGACGGCTCACCCTCACCAATGCCGGCCGCACCGCGCTCGCGATCCGCGAAGTACGCCTCGACGGCAGTCGCGACTTCCGTATCTCGGTGGATGGTTGCCGCACCATGCGGGCGCTGGCCCCTGACGCGTTCTGCACCGTCGTCCTCGAGCACGCGCCGGCGGCGGCCGGCATCGCTCAAACCAGCCTCTCGATCCGCCACGATGGCCGTGACGGCACCGCTTCGGTCCGCGTCAGCAGCCGCGCCACCCTACCCGCCGTGGCTCGCATCGAGATCAACCCCGGAGCCATCGAGTTCGGCACCGCCGACCCCGGCGCCCGCAGCGAGATCCACACCGTCACCATCCTCAACGACGGCGACGGCCGCCTCCAACTCGGCGCCATCCAGATCGGCGGCCCCTGGCCCAACGACTTCCAAATCGTCCCAGCCACCTGTGCCGGCCTCGACCACCTGGCCCCGGGAGGCTCGTGCACCGTCGGCATCCGCTTCACCCCCAACGAACCCGCGGGTCCCCGCAGCGGCGAGCTAGTCGTCACTCACGGAGCCTCGAACGAGCCCGCGACAGTCGGTCTGAGCGGGGAGGCTCGCATCGTCCCAGCAGCCGAGGAGACCACCCCACCTTGACGGTCCGCTCCCCCACCCCTACAATCCTTCGTCTACGGTAGGTCCCCTCAAGGATCTGTCGTTTCTTATCAAGAGTGGCTGAGGGACTGGCCCGTCGAAGCCACCGCAACCGCCCGCCGGCTAGGTGGGAAATGGTGCGAATTCCTGCCCCGCGCGATCGTGCGAGGGGAAGATAAGAAGCGGTAGAAGCTCCCCTTCTCACACTTCTTGTCGTTTGCCAGTCCCTCTGTCCTCTTGAAGAGGAGTCTGGATGAGCTACGTCGAAGGTCTACGCTGCAAGGTCTGCAGCACTCTGTATCCGGTCGAAGCACGGACGATCTGTCCCGAGGACTTCGGTCCGCTCGAGGTGAGCTACGACTACGAGGCGATGCGCGGTTCCGTGTCGCAACAGTCGATCGAGGCCGGGCCAGCGTCCCTGTGGCGCTACCGCGATCTGCTACCGATCGAGGGCGAACCGAAAGCCGGTCTGCGCTCCGGCATGACGCCATTGATCAAGGCCGACCGGCTGGCGGCGGAGTTGGGAGTCGCCGAGCTCTACATCAAAGACGACAGCGCCAACTACCCGACCTTCTCGTACAAGGACCGGGTCGTTTCGGTGGCGGTGACGAAAGCCATCGAGCTCGGCTTCGACACCGTCGGCTGTGCGTCAACCGGCAACCTCGCCCACTCGGTCGCGGCGCACGCGGCTCAGGCCGGGCTCCAAGCGGTGGTGCTCATCCCCCACGATCTGGAGGAGGGCAAGATCCTCGCCACGCAGGTGTTCGGGCAGCGGATGGTCAAGATCGACGGCAACTACGACGACGTCAATCGGCTGTGCTCGCAGATCGCCGGCGAGTTCCCCTACGCTCTGGTCAACGTCAACCTGCGCCCCTTCTACACCGAGGGCGCCAAGACCCACGGCTTCGAGATCGCCGAGCAGCTCGGCTGGCGACTGCCGCAGCACACGGTGGTTCCGGTCGCCGGCGGCACCATCCTGCCGAAGATCTGGAAGGCGTTTCAGGAGTTCATCGACCTCGACCTCGTCGAGGACACGAAGCCTACGATCCACGCTGCTCAGCCGGCCGGCTGCAACCCGGTCGCCGAGGCGATCGAAGAGGGGGCCGAGGTCTTCCGGCCGCAGAAGCCCGACACGGTCGCCAAGAGCCTCGCCATCGGCAACCCCGCCGACGGCTTCTTCGTCATGGAAGTGGTCCGCGACTCGGGCGGCGCCTCCGCATCACCGCCCGATGAGGAGATCCTCTCCGCGGTCGAGCTCCTCGCCAGCACAGAAGGAATCTTCGCCGAGCCAGCCGGCGGCACGACCCTAGCCGGTGCCATTCGACTCATCGAATCGGGCCAGATCCCGCGCGGCGAATCGATCTGCGTCTGCATCACCGGCAACGGCCTGAAAACCGCCGAGGCCTTCCGTGGCCGGTTCGCCGAAGCCCCCGTCATCGCAGCGCGCCTCGACGCATTCACCGAGGTGATGGCCTCCTCAGAAAAGAACGAACTGACCGCGGTGGCGACGGCTTCCACCGTCGAATAGACCGCCGTAGGAGAAAAGACCATGTCCAACGAAGTCAAAGTCCACATCCCCGGCGAGCTGCGCGCGCAGGTCGACGACCAGACCGAGGTTGCCATCAGTGGCGCCACGGTCCAAGAGGTACTCGGCTCGCTCGCCTCGACCTACCCCGTCCTCGGCAAGCGACTGTTCTCGCCCGAAGGCCAGCTCAATCGCTTCGTCAACATCTATCTGAACGACGAGGACATCCGCTTCCTCGACAATCTCGACACCGCGCTGTCGAACGGCGACGAGATCTCGATCGTCCCGGCGATCGCGGGAGGCTAGTCGGAACCTTCCAGTAGCCGGACCACGCCGCTCGCTCCATCTACCTCGACCTGCTGACCGTTCTCGAGCTTCGAGGTCGCGTCGGTCACACCGAAAACCGCCGGAATTCCGAGCTCACGGGCGACGACGGCCGCGTGGCACATAGTGCCGCCCACTTCCATGACAAGGGCCGCTGAGCGCGGAAAGAGCGGCGTCCACCCCGGGTCGGCGAAGGCGACGACCAGGACGTCGCCCTACTTCATCGCCATGGGATCCGGCTCGAGTAGGATCTTGACCGGCCCGGAGGCTGCGCCGCTGGAGACGCCCGTACCAACCATCCCGCCGCTCTCCGGGGCTGGGGCCTCGTCGACCGGCACACCGTCAGAGCGCACCACGTCCGGAGCAGGCCGCGCGAGAAAGTCCGCCATCTCCTCGCGCCGGAACGCCATCAGCGCCTCCAGATCCGGTATGGCAGCGGGCTCGGAGCCGAGAGCGAGCGCCGTCAGCTCGTCGAGGTGGAGAAAGAAGACGTCCTCCGCCTCGTCGAGGACGCCGGCGTCGCTGAGACGGGACCCGAGCTCGAGCGCGGCCAGCCGCATACGCTGAAAGACGTGAAGCCCGTAGTGCTTGGGGCCTCACCTAGTGGCATCAGAAGCTCCACGCCGCGTGCCAGAAAACGCAGCAGGGCCGTTTCCAGAACGGCGCCGAAACGACCGCCGCCTCGATCACCGTGCGTCTTTCCACTGCGAGTCGCGCCAACCGCTCGCGCACCGACTCGCCGACCGGAGAGCCGAGGCCCAGTCGTACAAGGTCCAGCACCATCGTTGGATCCTCGATCCAGCGCGGCTTCGAGAAATCGAACTCCCCAGGTGCCCGCTGGCCCGCGAAGGCGAGGAAGTCGTCCAACATCACCAGCCAGGCGCGGCCCTCCTCCGACTCGCCCAGGCTCGTGAGTCGGGCCTCGGTGGAGGCCTCGCCAGCGAACTGTGGCTTGAGAGGACGAGCGGCGTCGACGGGATCGTCGATCTGGGCCGAGATCTCGGTGGTTGGGTTGCCCTCGATGCCGACCATCAGGAGCTGTCGCGCATCAGGTCATGGCTCGAAGGGCCTCTCCGCCTGCATGAACGTGATCAGGGCCCCGGTGAGCATGTCCATACCCTCACGCATCGCACCCGCGGAGGGAGAGCTCCACAGACCGAGCTCTTCGAGCAGTTCGTCGTTGCTGATCTCGTCAACCGGAGGTCGAGCACAGACCTCTCGAGCCGCCGCCTCGAGGTTGCGCCGGCACTGGATCGGCCACAGAACTCGCAGCGAGCGCGGCAGCCCGCGAAGGGCTGTGCCGATGTGAAAAAGGCCCCGAGTCGCGGGCGATCCAGACAGGCGGCGCGGCGTCAGTACCCCCGCCTCGATGAGCTCCCCAACAACGACTCCGGCCCGCGCATCGACCTTGCCGAGCACCTTGCCGACCAGCGGACCGAGCAGCGGCACAGCGACCATGGCATTGAGGTTGAAATACACCCGCCCCTGGACGCGATCGAGGCCAGCGATCTCGTCGAAATGAGCGGATTTCCTCGACACGCCGAAGAAGCTCTCGGTCAGAAACGGCAAGATGTGCTCGCGCCACAGATCCCAACTTAGCGGAGGCAGCGGATCCGGCATCGTCTCGCGCACTTTCCGGTTCGACCACACGAACACCGGCCCGTCATCAACCCGGTCGGCACCACGCTCTCACGGAGCCGGTAGGCAACCGCGACCGCCTGGCTGATCACCGCTGAGCGTGGCGCTCTGATCATCGTCCGCCTCGGGCGTGGCGGGTGGCCAAGGCACGCCGAGAGCACTTCACCCGGCAGGGTCTCGGTGCCGGCGCCCCTTCTCTGGCTCCGGCATTGCTGAGATCCACTCTTCTAGCAAGTCCACCCCCTCGCTGTGCACCCGCCGCCTCCCCAGCTCCGGCATCATCACGCCGGGATCCAAAGACAGCATGCGGTACATCAGGATCGACTCTTCCGGCCTGCCGGGCACGATGCCGTACAGCCGATCTCCCGATCCGCGACCAGCGGCGACCGGGAACTTGTACACGCCCAGGTCGACCGGATCGTCCGCGGACCAGCTGAGGTCCAAGCCGGTGGTTCGCGCCGGGCCCTCCGGGTTGTGGCAGTGGGCGCAGTTGATCTCCAAGTAGGCTCGTGCTCGGGCATATAGCGAGCCCGTAGCCGGGTCATTCCAGACTGGGGAGCGAGGTGCGGCATCGAGCTTCGGCGCACCGCCGAGAACGCCCGCGGCGCCCCAGTGCACGAGTTGGTTCTCGGAGCCGTGGGCGTACGTGAGATCGCGGTTGAGGTAGCGCGCCTTCGCGCCGAGGGGGCGGACCCCTGATGCTGTGGCCTCGTGGCAGCCCTTGCACTGGTTCGCGTTGGGGACCAGGTAGCCCTGTTCGCGCACACTTCCCCACTGGTCCTCCCACTTCGCGGGCAGGAGGCCTCCTGCGATCTTCAAGGTCGCCTCGGTCTGCTCGTCGTTCCAGACGTACGGTAGGCCGATCCAGCCGCTGTCGAGGTGCGCGAGGATCCGGGTCTCTAGCAGCCTGCGACCGGTCGCGTGCTCGTCCGAGGGGAAGGCAAATGTCTTGGCCAGGATCGTGCCGACCGGGAAGTCGAAGCTCGCCTCCTCGTGGTAGGTGGCCGCCTGCCCCGCGGGTACCCGCACGAAGCGCAGCTTCTCGGTGTAGTCGGAGAACAGCGGCGTCGTCAGGTCGTACGGAATGACGCCCTCGGCCGGCACATGGTCGGCCGGCTCCCCCTCGAACAGCCCGAACGCCGACAGCTCCTGCGGCGCGTCGCGAAGGCCGGTGAACTCAACCGGCCCCGGTGCGCAGCCCGCCCAAAGTACAAGGCCTGCCGCTCCGAGGAGGGCAGGCCAAGGTGACCCGGTTCTGGTCACGGCCTACAGGCCGGCACCGGTGGCCCCGGCGGGGGCGAGCACGATCTCCGCAGGCGGCTCGGGAAGCGAGCCGGCGTGCGCTGCGAGGTCGTTATAAGGCTTCGGCTCTTTGCCCGCGAGCATGGCGCCGAGGTCGAGGTTGACGAAGTCGGCGTCGCCGTTGTTCTCGACGTAGATGCCGAGGTGTGGCGGCAGCTCGCCGTCGACCATCTTGGCCGGGTCGACGAAACCGTCGTAGACGATGTCGGGGAAGGTGCCGCCGAACTGCTTCGAGAGGCGCTCGCCGCGGCCCTGCGGGCTGTCGCCGCCGCCGGAGAACCGGTTGTCGTGGATGTAGACACCCTCGACGTACGGGTCGTACTCGGCGTCGTCGTACTCACGCTCGGTGACGAGGTAGCTCAGGACGGCGATGTTGTAGGTCTGGTTGTCGCGCAGGTCGTTGTCGAAGACCTCGACGTTCTCGTTCGCCATGACCTGCAGGCCCGTGCCCGTCGGCAGGGCGGCGATGATCGAACCGGCCTTGCCGAAGTTGGCGTGGTTGTTGTTCTCGATGGTGTTGCGGAATACGCGGGTGTCGCGACCGTTCTTGACCGGCATCTCGGGCAGCGAGAAGACCAGGATGCCGCCGGTGTTGTTGGTGGCGAGGTTGTCGTAGACGTCGGCGCCGAAGGAGTTCTCGATCTCGATGCCGGCGACGTTCTGCCACACCCGGTTGCCGCGCACGATGATGTTGCGCGACTGCCCGACGTAGATGCCGGCATCCGAGGAGCCGCGCACCTGCGAGTCTTCGATCAGTACGTTCGACACCTGTACGGGGTAGATACCGTAGGCACCGTTCTCGGTCTTCGGCGGCCCGCTCCAGTCGACCTTGATGGTGCGGAAGGTGGCACGGTCGGTGCCCTCGACCTTGATGCCGTCGCCCTTCGTGTTGAGAACGGTCAGGTCTTCGATGACGAAGCCGTCGCTGGTCACCGTGATGCCCTCGGCGCCGGCGCCCGCTTGCTGGGCCGCGAAATCGAGGATGGTCTTGTCGACGCCCTGGCCGCGAATCGTGACGTCGGCGACGTCGAGCGACAGGCTGCCGGTGAACTCGAAAGTGCCCTCGGTGAGCTCGATGACGTCGCCGGGCTGCGCCGTGAGAAGAGCGGTCTGGACCGTCTCCTGCGCGTTCTCGTCGGGCTGGAGAACGACAGGGCCGGCATCCTCGTAGCCCCCTCCCTGGCATCCAGCCAGAGCCACTATGCACACCAGAGCGATTGGACTGAGCTGTTTCATCTGATCACCTCCCGGTTCGGGTTCCAACCGACATCCTACTCCTCGCGAACCACCCTGTGCGTGCCTATCGCAGGGCACGAGGCAGACCCTCGTACCGCCAACTCTCCGGCGCTTCGGTGGCGCTCAAAAGGGGCTCTTCGTCGCTCCAGCGCCGATCCATCATGAACAGGCGCGGATCGACGGGCTCGTAGCCCCCCAGATCGTCGCGACGCCAGACTGCATAGTGGACGTGGGGATTCGCCGACACCCCGCTTTCGCCGACCGTCCCGATATCGGCGCCACGCTCGATTCGCTGCCCACGCCGCACACGGATCTCGTCGAGATGGCCGTAGAGCGTGATGAAGCGGTCGCCATGCGCAACCGCGACCATCTTTCCGAAGCGCCACCAGGCCGAGCGCTGGCGGATGCGGAAGCGACCGGTGAAGAGCACCCGTCCGTCGGCCGGAGCCCTCACTACGGTGCCGACTGGCGCCGACAGGTCCGCGCCCGTGTGGTACTCCTCGATGCCGGTAAACGGGCTGGCCCGCGGCCCCATTCCCGAGGTCAGGACGAACTCCCCCAGCACCGGCGACAGCGAGGGCGTCGAGCCGACCCGCTCCGGCTCGCCACGCTCCAGCTCCTGCAGCTCGGTCACTCCCGCCTCGAGCTCGCCGATCGCGAGCCGCGCCTGACTGGCGAGCCGCGCGGTCTCGCGAATCTCCTCTAGGTAGATCGACTGCGGGAAGGCACCGGGTGGCTGAACGAGCTCGGGCGGCCCCTCGAGCTCGTTGCTGACGCCGTAGGCGATGCGGATCTTCTCGACCCGAAACCACAGATCCTGGGTCTCGGTCGCGAACCGCCGATAGCGCTCTTGGATGGCACCCAGCCGCTCGCCGATGCGGCTGCGCGTGAGCTCCGCCTGCGGCACCTGGCGCAGATCGCCCAGCACCCGCGGCGTGACCGCCAGGCCGAAGAGGAGAAACACCAGATAGGCAGCGCCCACGACGCGCCGTGCACTCGGCACACCGCCAGTCTACCCGCGGCCTGCGCCTCGCTCAGGTGCGAAAAAGGCTCTCGAGATGTGCCTCGGAGGTGTGCCGGGCGACCACAGATCGCAGACCGTCGACCACTTCGGGGGTGCCGGCCAGAAGGCTGCCGCCGTCCACGTAGGCATCGCCCCCGTCGAGATCCGACACGGCACCACCGGCCTCCTCGATCAAGAGCGCACCCGCCGCCAGATCCCAGGGCTGGAGACGGAACTCGAAGAATCCGTCGTACACCCCACGGGCGGTGTAGGCCAGGTCAAGTGCCGCCGCGCCGCAACGGCGGATCGCGCGCGTCTCGAGGAACAGGTCTCGGAAGATCGCCAGGTAGGTCTCCAGTGCCGGATGCGCCTTGAACGGAAATCCAGTGGCGAGAAAGGCGCCCTTCAGGGCCTGCTCACGCACCTGGATCGGCTCGCCGTTGCGGCTGGCTCCCCCGCCACGCGAGGCGACGAAGAGATCGTCGCGGATCGGATCCAAAACGACCCCGGCCACCGTCTCACCGCGCCGCTGGCACGCGATCGAGACACAGAAGTACGGCACACCGCGCAGGAAGTTGGTCGTGCCGTCCAGCGGATCGACGATCCATCGATACTCGCTCGAAGCCTCCCCGACCGACTCTCCACCCTCCTCACCGAGGACCGTGTGGCCGGGAAAGGCGCTGCGAATCGCCCCGACGACCGCGTCTTCGCTCTCGCGATCGGCACGCGAGACGTAGTCGTTCTGTGCCTTGTCCTCTGCCACGAGAGTGACGTCGCCGAAGTAGCGCTCGAGCACCTCGCCACCGCGTCGGGCCGCCTCGATGGCGACGGCGATGATCTCCTCAGCCATCGTCGCCCCTTACAGCTGCGTGCGTTCGCCGCCCACAATTGTCATCACCGGAGCCCCTTTGCCCGACCAGCCTCCGAACGGCGTGTTGCGGCTCTTCGACTCGAAGTGATCCGCGGCCACGGTCCATTCGGCTTCGAGATCGAGCACGGTGATGTCGGCGGGGCTTCCTGGCGCGAGCGTGCCGCCTGCCAGACCCATGATCACCGCCGCTCGGCACGACAGCAGATCGATGAGCTTCGGCAGGCCGATGACGCCGGCTCTCACGAGCCGGTCCAGGCACAGTCCGACCGCGGTCTCCAAACCCACGACTCCGAAGGGAGCTTCGCCGAACGGAACGAGCTTCTCGTCCGGATGGTGGGGCGCGTGGTCGGTGGCGATGGCGTCGATCGAGCCGTCTGCGAGTCCCGCCACCAGGGCCTCGCGATCGGCCGTCGAGCGCAGCGGCGGGTTCATCTTGAAGCCCGGATCGAGACCGCTCTCGTAGACCGCCTGATCGGTGAGCAACAGATGGTGGGGTGAGACCTCGCAGGTCACCGCGAGCCCGCGAGCCTTGGCCTCGCGGATGAGGTCCAGGCTACGGCGGGAGGAGAGATGCTGGACGTGGTAGCGGCCGCCGGTCAGCGCCACCAGCTCGATGTCGCGCGCCACCATCACGTCTTCGGCGGCAGCCGGAATGGCGGGCATCCCGATCTTCGTGGACCACTCACCTTCGTGCATAGCGCCGTCGCCGCTGAGGTCCAGGTCCTGGGCGTGCTGCACCAGAGGCACCCCGAAGTGGCGCGCATAGCTCAAGGCACGCCGCATCAGCTCGGGGCTTTCGACCGGAAGGCCGTCGTCGGAGAAGGCCACCGCCCCGGCGGCGCACAGCTGACCCATCTCGGTGAGCTCTTTGCCCTTCAGGCCCTTCGAGATCGCCGCGACCGGGTAGACCCTCGCGAAGCCGGCACGCGCGGCCTGCGACAGGATGTGCTCCGTCACCGATGGAGAGTCGTTGACCGGATCGGTGTTCGCCATGCATGCGACCGCAGTGAAGCCACCCGCAGCCGCGGCCCGAGTGCCGGTCTCCACGGTCTCCTTGTACTCCTGCCCAGGCTCGCGCAGGTGCACGTGGATGTCGATCAGCCCGGGGGTGACGACCTGACCGTCGGCGTCGATGACCTCTGTGCCCGCCGGCACATCCAGATCTTGCCCGACGGCGCTGACGAGTCCGCCCTCCACCAGGACATCGAAAGCTCCATCGAGACCCTGGCTCGGATCGACAACGCGGCCACCGCGCAACAGCAGACTCACCCGTCACCTCCGGTGCCAGCCAGGAGATAGAGAATCGCCATCCGCACCGCGACGCCATTCGCCACTTGGTCGAGGATCACCGAGGCGGGTCCGTCGGCGAGTTCCGAGGCGATCTCGACCCCGCGGTTGATCGGACCCGGGTGCAGCACGATGGCATCACTCTTCGCCAGCGCCAAACGATCGGCGGTGAGCGCAAACAAGTCGAAGTACTCGCGCACCGAGGGGAAGAGGCCGCGGTGCTGGCGCTCGAGCTGGATGCGTAAAATCATCACGACGTCCTTGTCCGCAACCGCCTCGTCGACCGAGGTCGCTACCTCGGCGCCGAGCGCGTGCGCTTGCACCGGCATCATGCTCAGCGGACCGGCAAGGGTCACCCTTGCGCCGAGCCGCGTCAGCAGCGCGACGTTGGAGCGCGCGACCCGGCTGTGCTCGATGTCTCCGACGATCGCGACCTTGAGCCCCTCGATCGCGCCCTTTTCACGCCGGATCGTGAAAGCGTCGAGCAGCGCCTGCGTCGGGTGGGATCGAGCCCCATCACCGGCATTGATCACGCTGCACCGAGCCTGAGCCGCCAGCATCTCGGGTACCCCGGGCTGGGAATGACGCACGACCACCGCGTCGGGCGACATGGCTTCGAGGTTGCGCGCCGTGTCGAGGAGGCTCTCCCCCTTCTTCAATGATGACGACGCGGTCGAGAAGTTGACCCAGTCCGCCGACAGCCGCTTGGCGGCAATCTCGAAGCTTGAGCTGGTTCGCGTCGACGGCTCGAAGAAGAGCCCAAGCAGAGTCTTACCGCGTAACGTAGGGACTTTCTTGATCGGCCGGCTGGCCACCTCGCGAAACGACTCGGCCGTGTCGAGGATCAGGCCGACGTCGTCGACGCTGAGCTCGGAGACGCCCAGCAGGTGCCGCCGATTCCAGGCCGGGGTGAGCGTTGTGTCGCTCATCCTCCGGCCCTCTCGGCGTCGAGCAGCTCCACGAAGGTCTCGCCATCGGTCGCCTCGAGGTGGACCCGTACCTCCTGGTCTGCGGAGGTCTCGATCACCCGACCGACCACGTCCGCCTGAATGGGCAGCTCGCGGTGGCCGCGATCGACGAGCACGGCGAGCTTGACCGACTTGGGTCGACCGTAGTCGTTGAGCGCATCCAGCGCCGCCCGGATCGTGCGGCCGGTGAAAAGGACGTCATCGCACAGCACCACCACCCGGCCGTCGACCGACACCGGCAGCCGCGTCTCCCGCACCTTCGGCTGCGGGCCGATCGTCGACAGATCGTCGCGGTACAGCGTGATGTCGAGCAGCCCGATCGGCGGGCGGGTGCCCTCGATCTCCTCGATCTGCGAGGCGAAGGCTTCGGCGATCGGCACGCCGCGGGTACGGATACCGACCAGGATCAGATCCTGCGCCTCGCCGGCTTTCTCGACCACCTCGCCCGCCATACGACGCAACGCCCGAAGGGTCTGGCGCTCGTCGAGAATTGGGGTGCTTCGAGGCACGGCGGGCAGGGGTGTGCCGAGGTCCGTGGGATCGTAACGAAACCCACTTACGCGAACAAGGCGATACTCTTTTCTGCATTCATCGACATGCTCCTAAGCCCCTACACCCCAATATCTTGTATATGACAAGAGAAAGAGGCCCTAGACCTTGTAGGTCGCGGAAACGCTCTGCTATCGTCCGGCCGATCGATGCTGCGCCTCCGACGACTCGAAATCTCCGGGTTCAAGTCCTTCGTCGACCCGGTGTCGACTGAGTTCGCGCCCGGAATCACGGCCATTGTCGGCCCCAACGGCTGCGGCAAGTCCAACCTGGCCGAGGCGCTCACCTGGGCGCTCGGAGAGCAGAGCGCGAAGTTCCTGCGCGGTCAGCGCATGGAGGACGTGATCTTCTCCGGCTCGCAGGGTCGTCGTCCGCTCGGCATGGCCGAGGTGAGCCTGAAGCTCGATGCCGACCCCGCTCTCGAGACCGCGATCGACGGTGAGATCGAGATCCACCGCCGCGTCTTTCGTACCGGCGAGAGCCAGTATCGCTTGAACGGCAAGGTGGTCGCGCTGCACCAGATCCGCGATCTGCTGATGGACACCGGTCTCGGCATCCGCGCCTATTCGGTGATCGGCCAGGGGCAGGTGGAGACGATCGTGTCTGGCAAGCCTCAGGAGCGGCGCAAGTTGCTCGAGGAGGCCGCGGGCATCACCCGCTACAAGGCTCGCAAGCGCGTCGCTGAGATCAAGCTCGAGGAGGCGGTCGGCAATCTCGAGCGCCTCGACGACGTGATCTCGGAGATCGACCGCTCGCTGCGCTCACTCAAGCGCCAGGCGAACGCCGCCCGACGCTACCGGGAAAGCGAGGAGGCCTTCGAGGGCCTGCTGAGCACGGTGCTGTTCGCCAAGTGGGACCGAGCGCAGGCCGAGCTCGCCGCAAAGCAGGATCTCCTCACCCGGTTGCGCGCCGAGGACGCCGAGCTCGGAGCGGCTCTGTCACACGAAGAGGCGGCGCTCGCTTCGGGCCGTGAAGCCGCCGAGGCTCTCGTCGAGGGCCTGAGTACGACCCACGCTCGGCAGGCCGAGCTGCTCGCCCGGATCGAAGGGCGCCAAGAGTTCCTGCGCGGCTCCCGCCAGGCGATCGAAGAGGCCGTGGAGCGCTCCCGACGCGGCGAGGAGCTCGCGCAGCGGCTCGAGCACGAGATCGCAACTTTGACCGGTGCCCTCGAGGCCTCGAGCTCGCGCCACCACGAGCTCGAGTCGGAGCTCGGCAGCGCGCGCGAGGCCGTGGCCCTCGACGTTCAGGAGCTCGAGCGTGCGCGCGAGGCGCTGGCCACCGCGAAGGCTCGGCTGGAGACGGTACGGGCTGAGATCCTCGCCTCTAACGCCGAGGTCGCCAGCCATCAGGCGCGGCTCCACGAAGAGCGTATCGAGGCCGAGAAGTCGAGCTACCGCAAGGACCACAACCTCGCTGAGATCGCCAGGCTCGCGCAGCAGCACGCCACGGCCGACCGGATCCTGTCGCAGGCGAGCCTCCAGACGGCTGATCTCGAGGGCCGGATCGAGGAGACCCAGGCCGAGCTCGAACAGGCCTCCGCGGGCCTGCAGTCGACGCTCGACGAGGAGGCGGCGGCCCTCGAGCAGCGGGACATGCTGCGCACCGAGGCGACGCGCCTCGGGCAGCGCTCCCGATTCCTCGACGAGCTCGAGGAAGAGGAGAGGGAGCGCCGCTCGACGGTCTGCACTGCGCTGGCCGGAGCGGGGATCGACGAGCCCGCCTTCCTCGCCGACAGCCTGCGCGTGCCCCCTGAGTGGGAGCACTCGATCGATCTCTACCTCGAGGCCGTTCGCGACGCAGTCTTGGTGCCTCGCGACGAGGACCCGATGACCTTGGCCTCGCTGATGAGCGCGGCGGGTGCCCGCGGCACATTGCTGCAGGCCGGCAGCGACGACATCCGGGTCAGCCGCGTGCCTGCCGATTCTGCGATCCGCCAGAGTCTGTCCACGGCCCTCGGCCTTCCTGAGGAGTACGCCACCAGCCTGCCGCCGGCGTTTCTCGTCGACAGTGGCGCTGACGCCGAGCGCCTCGCCCGTCTGAACCCGGGCATCGCCTTCCTCAGCCGCGACCGCCTGTACGCGCACGGTGGGCTGATCCGCATCCAGGGAGAAGAGGCACGACCCGGGACCTTCGCCCGCCGCCGCGAGATCGTGGAGATCAGCCGCGAGTTGCCCCGCACCGAGGAGGCCCTGCGCAACGTCGGGCATCGGCTAGAAACCCTGATCGGTACGCGCACACTGCAGGCCGAGCATTCGCACCAGGTCGAGCAGACCCTGCACGGTTTGCGCCGCGAGCTCGCCGTCGCCACGGCGCGGCACGACGAGGCGCTGGCGCGCCGCGAGGAGCTCGACGGCGCCCGTCGGGGCCTGGAAGAGACGCAGGGTCGAATCGTTGACGAGATCGAGGCCACCGCGACGCGGCGCGAGAAGCTGCAAGCGCTCCTAACCAATAGCCTGTCCCGACACGGTGAGCTCGAAGAGAGCTTCGACGCGTCTGAGCAGGAGCTGGCGACGGCCAGGGAGCGCCGCGAGCTTCTCTCCACCGCCGGCGCCGGCCGGCGCGGCAAGCTCGACCTGCTGAGCGAGCGTCTCGACGCCCACCGGGTCGAGGCCGAGCGGGTCGAGGGGCAGATCTCTGATCTCCGCCACCAGAGTCACGCTTGGGAGGACGAGGCGGGAGCGCTCGAAGCTCGGCGCATCGATCTCGCCGCCGGCATCCGCGAGGCGGACTCAGAGCTGCAGGCGGCCCTCGAGGGACGCGACGAAGGCGCCGTGGCTGTCCGGCGCGCCGAGGAGGAGCTCGGGACCAAACGCCAAGAGCTACGCGACCGCGAGGAGCGGGTCGAAGGCGCGCGCGCCGAGCGTGAGGATCGACGCGGCCGGATCGAGGACGTTCGGGTCGACGAGGCCGCGCTCGGCCAGGAGGCAAGCCACCTCGACGACAGCTACACCGAACGATTCGGCGAGCCCATTCGCGAGGCCCTCGCCGATCGCGAAGCCGACACGCCCGAGCTCGCAGAGGAGCAGGCTGCCGAGCCGGGGACTATCGATCAGCTCGAGCTAAGGCTCGAAGAGCATCGCCAGGCGCTCGATCGCCACGGACCGGTCAACCTGCTCGCCGCCGACGAGTACGCCGAGCAGGAAGAGCGTCATCGGTTCCTGACCGAGCAGCGTGCCGACGTCCAGGGCTCGATCGACACCCTGCGCAAGACCATCCGCGACATCAACGAGACCTCCAGCGAGCGGTTTCGCGAGACCTTCGAGAAGGTCAACGAGCACTTCGCCGCGGTCTTCCAAGAGCTCTTCCGCGGTGGCGAGGCCGAGATGCGGCTGCTCGACGAGAACGACATTCTCGAGAGCGGCATCGAGATCGTGGCGCGCCCACCAGGCAAGAAGCTCCAGAACATCACTCTGCTGTCGGGCGGTGAAAAGGCGCTGACCGCGGTCGCACTGCTGTTCGGACTGTTCCGCACCAAACCCTCGCCCTTCTGCATCCTGGATGAAGTCGATGCGCCGCTCGACGACGCCAACGTGCTTCGCTTCGTCGAGCTCCTGCGCCGCTACTCACTCGACATCCAGTTCCTCATCATCAGTCACAACAAGCTGACGATGGAGGTCGCCTCGACGCTCTACGGGGTGACGATGGAAGAGAAGGGCGTGTCGAAGCTGGTAGCCGTCGAGCTCGACGAGATCCATCCGCCGTCCGAGCAGGTCTCCGCGTAGCGCGCAACTAGAATCCGCGTATGCGGCGTTCCATGCAGCGGTTGCTGACCCTGGTCGGCGCGCTGGTCGTGTTCATCGTCCTGACGGCCTTTCTCTACCAAGCCGGGATGGCCGCGCGAGGAGCGCTTGAGCGCCAGGTTCCGCGACTGGCCCCCCCACTTACCGACGGCGTCCTGGTGTTCGGGTACGGGCCCGCGGTGTCCGACCTCATCGAGCAGCTGCGCATCGCGGGGCAGGAGACGCTGATCGTGGAGTCCGACGAAGATGCGGATCGCAGGCTCATGGAAGACGGCCATCGGGTGATTCTCGGGGACGTGCGAGGCGATCTGTTCCCCCAGATCGAGATCGAGATCGAGGACATCCACGCCATCGTTACCAACAGCGACGACCGCCACAAAAAGGTATGGACCAGATTCTACGAAGATGGTCACATTCGCCCATGGAAAAACGACGCATCGGCAACACCGATCTGGTCACCTCCGCCATCGGTTTCGGCACCTGGGAGCTGTCGACCACGATGTACGGCGATATCGACGTCGCCGAAGCCTCGAAGGCCGTCAACCTCGCCATCGACCACGGCATTACGCTCTTCGACACCGCGGAGGTCTACGGACCCTTCCACTCCGAGGAGCTACTCGCCAAAGCCCTGGGCGATCGGCGCAACGAGATCATCCTCGCCACCAAAGTCGGCTTCCGCTACAACGAGGACAACCGCATATCCGGGCTCGACTCGACCCACGACTACGTCATCGCCCGCGCCGAGGTCTGCCTCGAGCGGCTACAGACCGACGTCATCGATCTCCTGATGATCCACTGGCCCGACCACGAAACACCCATGGAGGAGCCGATGCGGGCACTCGAGCGCCTAGTCGCCGACGGCAAGATCCGCTACTACGGCGTATCGAACTTCGACGTCACGTTGCTGGAGGAATGCCAACGCTACGGCAATCTGGCCGTGAACCAGGTCGGCTATCACCTCTTCGACCGGCGGATGGAGGCGGCGGTGCTGCCCTGGTGCCTGGAGAACCAGGTCGGCTATATGGCCTATGGCTCGCTGGGTTTCGGTCTTTGCACCGGAGCCTTCACTCCTGACACGACCTTCGCCACCAACGACTGGCGCTCGCGGGGCCAGGCCTTCGACCTGCCACTGTTCGAGGCGGAGCCCTTCCTCAAAGAGATCCGCGTCACCAAACGGCTAAAAGACATCGCCGTGGCCAACGGCAAGTCGGTCGCACAGCTCGCCATCGCCTGGGTGCTGGGCCACCCCGCCGTGTCGGTCGCCCTGGTCGGGATGCGTAACGAGCGGGAGCTGAAAGAGAACGTGGCCGCCGCCGACTGGCGCCTCGGCGACGACATCCGCTCGCAGATCGACGTGGTCTTCGCCGACGAGGGCGTGCCCACCTACGTCGGCTCACCCCAGGCGCTCATTCCGCCAGGTATGAAAAAGCGCTAGCCGCCGAAGAGTGGCCGCTGCGTTCGCCCTGACCCGCTTTCTGAAGGTCCTGCTCTACGACGTCGCGCCGACCGATCCAGCCACCTGGGTCACTGTAGTGGCGATCTTCCTTTCGATCGCCGTTGTCGCTTCGCTGGTCCCGGCTCGCCGTGCCGCCGCCACTGACCCGATTCAGGTGCTGGGCCAAGGGTGAGGGGCGACAGTGCGAGCCTGCTAGGATCGCGGCCGCACTAGTGACTTCGCCGGGGGCGGGCCCCATGGGTGCCCTCAGTCAGGAGCGTCCCATGCACGTGACCAGCCAGAAGCGCACAAGCCCCTACTTAGTCGCCGCGATCTTCGCTTGCCTCGTAGGCGGCCCCGCGCTCGCGGCGGACGCGACCGAGGTGACCTTCTCGAAGGACATCGCACCCATCCTGCAGCGGAGCTGCCAGAACTGTCATCGACCCGACTCGTTGGCGCCGATGTCGCTTCTCACCTACGACGAGGTACGTCCGTGGGCACGCTCCATCCGCAAGCGCACGGCTCTGCGTGACCGCCAGGGCGTGATGCCGCCGTGGTTCATCGAGCGCAACATCGGGATCCAGGACTTCAAGGACGACCCGTCGCTCTCAGAGCAGGAGATCGATCTCATCAGCCGCTGGGTGGAGACGGGGGCCAAGGAGGGTGACCCGGGCGACATGCCGGCGGCTCGCACCTTTCGCGACGCCGACGATTGGCAGATCGGCGAGCCCGATCTGATCGTGACGTCGAAGTCGTTCGACGTCCCCGCCAACGCGCCCGACTGGTGGGGCAGCCTCGGTGCCGTGCCGATGGAAAACAAGGAAGATCGCTACGTGGCCGCCTTTGAGTACAAGGAGCGCAGCGTCGCGACTGGCGAGTCGACACGCGATACGGTCGGCGGCCTCTTCGTCGTCCACCACGCGGGCCCCTTCATCGTCGGCCCGGAAGGCAGGTCGTCCAGCGGCTTCTGGCCGGTGCACGAGGTCGGCCGCAACGCCGACTTCTTCCCCCAGGAGTCGGGTCGCCTGATCAAGGCGGGCTCGACCCTGATGCTGCCGTCGGTGCACGTGCACGCGAACGGCACCCCGACCACCGCACGGCTAGAGATCGGCTTCAAGTTCCATCCCAAAGGCTACGAGCCGGGGAAACAGACCCAATTCCTCTTCTTCGGCAACGGCCCCGACCTCGACATCCGGCCGATGGAGGCGGACCAGCGTCACGAGGCGTTCCTCACCTTGACCCACAACACCCGCGTCACTGTCTTCGAGCCCCACATGCACGCTCCGGGCGTCCGCATGTGCCTCGAGGCCACCTATGGAGTGACCTCGTGGACGCTGAACTGCGCCGGCTACGACCACAACTGGGTGCGCGTATACCAGTACGAGGAGGACGCCACCCCACTGCTGCCGAAGGGCACGATCCTCCACCTCGTCGGCTACTTCGATAACTCACCGTCGAACCCGAACGTCGTGGATCCGCGCAACTGGTCGGGCTCCGGACACCGCTCGGTCGACAACATGTTCATCAATCTGATGCAGGGGA
>JAYZDP010000129.1:0-25546 GCA_036337765.1 Acidobacteriota bacterium | reverse complement strand
GCGGAAGGTGCCGATGCCGACGTGCAGGGTGATCTCGACGATCTCGACGCCAGCGGCGCGCAGCGCCTCGAGGTCCTCGTCGCCGAAGTGCAGGCCCGCCGTCGGCGCCGCGATCGCTCCGAGCTCCGACGCGTAGACGGTCTGGTAGCGCTCGCGGTCGTGGGTGTTGTCGGCGCGGTGGATATAGGGAGGCAGAGGAACGTGTCCCAGGCGCGACAGGAACTCTTCGGCCGGGCGCGTGAGATCGAGCGTGGCGCGACCGTCCACAGGATCTTCGGCTAGCGACCCCTCAAGGCCGGGTTCCAGCATCAGGCGCTCACCCTTGCGCAGCCGACGAGCCGGTTTGAGCAGCGCCTTCCAGGTTCTTTCGCCGACCTTTTCAACCAGCAGGATCTCAACGCGACCGCCGGTCGCGGCCCGCGTCGAGTACAGGCGGGCGGGCAGGACCCGCGTGTTGTTGACGACGACGAGATCTCCACTGCGCAGCAGGGTGGGCAGGGCCGACACCTCGGTGTGCTCTACGCCTTCGCCGACCACCATCAATCGGCTCTCGCCACGGGGAGCGGCCTCCTCGGCGATGCGCTCCCGCGGAAGGTCGTAGTCGAAGCGGTCGGCGCGCATGCGGTTGCTATTCTGTCTGCAACATGCCGCGCCGCGAGAACTTGTCGCGCCGCCTCCTCTACGGGACGATTCTGGTCGGCGTCCTGATCCTGTGCAACCTCGGGCTCTTCGGCTACCTGTTGTTCCGATCTCTCTCGGCGCAGGAGATCCGCCGCACCATGCTCGAGACCCGCACCGAGGCCGAGGATCTCGCTCGGCGGATCGCCGGTGAGGTCGAACGCGAGGGCACCGATCTGTTCACGGCTCTCATACAGGAGCAGGAAACACAGACCTACATCGATCGCGTGCTCGCCAAGCGCGAGATTGTGGAGACGGTCAAGATCTTCAATAGCGACGGGGCACTGGTCTTCGAGAACAAGCGCGAGGAGACCCAAAGCGACGAGCTACCGACCTTCGATCCGGAGTCGCCGCCGCCTGTGGAGACTTGGGTACTGCGCGCCGAGGTGCCGCTGGAGGTGGCTCCTTACGAGCTCGTCGAGGTCCCCGTGGGCGATGTCGGAGTCTTCGTCATCGGCATCTCTCAGCTTGAGATGGATCGTCGCGTCGAGCGGCTGCGCATGGATCTACTCCGCTCCGCCACGCCAATCGCGATCTTGACGGTGGTGGTCCTTCTCGCCGCCTATCTCTTCATCCTCTGGCTTCTGCGCCGGAGTCGGCGATTGGAGGGCCGCGCGCAGGAGGCCGAGCAGATGGCCCACGTGGGCACGCTCGCCTCGGGCCTGGCTCACGAGATCCGCAGCCCGCTGAACTCGCTGAATCTCAACATGCAGATGCTAGAGGAGGAGTCGCACAACGGCGAGGGTGAGCAGACCGGGCGCCTCCTGACCATCACCCGGGCGGAGATCTCCCGCCTCGAGAACCTGGTGTCGGACTTTCTCTCGTACGCGCGCCCGCGCGCACTGGAGAAGGCCCGCATCGGAGCCGGCGAGCTGCTCGCTCGCATGCACGACTTACTCGTTGGGCAGGAGCGGTTCGGTACCGTGGATCTTGAGGTCGTGGATCAGGCCGGCGACGTGACGATCGAAGTCGACATCGACCAGATGAGCCAACTGCTGCTCAACCTGGTCCAGAACGGGGTCGCCGCTGCCCGTGAGGCGGACCGTGCTCCAGCCCTCAGGTTGAGTGTCGAGCGAGAGGGAGCCAAGGCGGTGTTCGCCGTCGAAGACAACGGTGACGGCATCTCCCCCGACGAGCGAGAGCGGGTTTTCGAAGTCTTCTACTCGACCCGCCGGGGCGGCACCGGCCTGGGCCTCGCCATCGCGCGACGCATCGCCCTCGCCCACGATGCAGAGCTCTCACTCCACAGCTGCGTGGGGAACGGAACGATCGCTCGCCTGTCTATTCCTGTGGTGACGGATGCCGAGAAAAGCACCTCCAGCAGCCTCGCTGGACGACCCGCTGCCGTGGGTTAGCTCGTCTCTCTTTCTTGCTAACTCGCTGCGCCGCGGTGCCCTTCGGATCGGACCTCTCAGGGCTCTCTTCCGGCACCCCTGCGAAGAGCGCCCCGGCCCACCCCTCCACGCTGGACGAAGCAGGCCTGCGGCGGTTCGTAGAGGAGCTCCGGTAGCTGTTTCGTTCGTAGACGGCTCCGGATCCCGACGACAGGTCCGAGCCCCTTGGTCGACGCGCCGCAGTAGCGATCATGAAACCGATTTCGATCCGGAGCTGAGGGTCGTTGCCAACTCAAACCGACACCACCTGATCCCGCGCGAGACGCGCCGCCCGGACTCCACGAGCGACGCCTCGACCCCTGACGTCCAGCGCCCCGGTCCCAAGTCCCAGCGCGGCTGCGAGCTGACCAGCTAAACTAGCCAAGACCCGTCCCTTGACCCCCACCCGATGCGCGAGTTAGATTGCGCCGTTCCCCATGGGTGGGGGAGGTCTCTCCAGATATGTACGCAATCATCGAAACCGGCGGAAAGCAGTATCGAGTCGAGGCCGGCGACATTGTAGATGTCGAGCTCGATGCCAGCACCGGCGAAGACGCCGTGGAGTTCGACCGGGTCTTGCTCGTCGGCGGCGACGACGGGATCAGGGTTGGAGATCCTCTGGTGGCAGACGCCAATGTCAAGGGCACGGCACTGGACGAGGTTCGCGGGTCGAAGATCAAGGTGTTCAAGAAAAAGCGCCGCAAGGGTTACAAGCGGACTCAGGGGCATCGACAGGGCCTCCTGCGGGTGCGCATCGACGCGATCGAGGAAGGTGCCTGATGGCCCATAAGAAGGGGCAGGGCTCGAGCCGAAACGGTCGGGACTCCAATCCGCAGAACCTGGGTGTCAAGCGTTTCGGCGGGCAGCCGGTCACCGGTGGAACGATCCTGGTGCGCCAGCGCGGCACCAAGTTTCGGCCTGGCGAGAACGTCGGCCGGGGCAAGGACGACACGCTCTTCGCCAAAGCGGACGGCGTCGTGACTTTCCAGAACCGAGGACGCCGGGGCCGCTTCGTCCACGTGCTGCCGGCCGAGTAAGACGGCTGGCGGCCCGGGGCGCTTGCGCCGGCCACCGCCTTGGTATTCATCGACGAGGCCCGTGTCCACGCCTTCGCCGGGCGTGGCGGGAACGGCTGTGTCGCCTTCCGGCGCGAGAAGTTCGTGCCTCACGGTGGCCCAGCTGGCGGGGACGGGGGACACGGCGGCTCGGTGGTCTTGGTCGGCGACGGCTCGATCAACACCCTGTTCCACCTGCGCCACTCCCGTCATCTGCGCGCTGAGAGGGGACAGCACGGCGAGGGGTCGAATCGCACCGGTCGCTGCGGGGCGGACACTGAGGTGATGGTGCCACTCGGCACGATCGTGCAGGACGCCACTGACGGTTCGGTGCTTGGCGAAGTTCTCGAAGATCGCGAGCGCTTGGTCGTCGCCCGCGGCGGAAGGGGAGGCAAGGGCAATGCCCGCTTCGCCTCGGCCACTCGTCAGGCACCCGACTTCGCACAGGACGGCCGAGAGGGTGGCGAGATCGAGCTGGTGCTCGAGTTGAAGCTGCTCGCCGACGTCGGGTTGGTCGGTCTGCCCAACGCCGGCAAGTCGACCCTGATCAGCGTCGTCTCCGCCGCGCGGCCGAAGGTCGCCGACTATCCCTTCACCACCTTGGTGCCACAGCTCGGAGTGGTGGCAGTCGACCCGCTGCGTGATCCGTTCGTCATCGCCGATCTACCTGGGCTGATCGAGGGCGCAGCCCAGGGCGCTGGGCTGGGACACCAGTTCCTGCGTCACGTCGAGCGTTGCCGGGTGCTGGTCCATCTCGTGGATCTGGCACAGGTTGGGGAGAGTCCGGTGAGCCAGGTCGTTACCGTGGAGGAGGAGCTAGGCTCATTCAATACCGAGCTCCTCGATCGGCCGCGGATGCTGGTAGGCACCAAGGTCGATGCCGCGATCGAGTCGCGCAGCTCTGAGCTTCGGTCACTGGCGCGCCGCCGGGGGCTTGCCTACTTCGAAATCAGCTCGGTGACTCGCAGTGGAGTCGACGTATTGGTCGCGGCGATCGAGTCGTCGCTGCTCGCCGAGCCGCGCCGGTCGGAAGGAGATCTCCCTTGAAGGTGGGGATCTACGGCGGCACCTTCGATCCGGTGCATCGCGGCCACATCGACCCGGTCCTGGCTGCGGTCGGCCAGCTCGGCCTGGCCGAGGCGATCTATCTGCCTACAGCCCGACCGCCACACAAGGCCGGTCGCCCACTGGCTCCAGCGCGGCGACGCTATGAGATGGTCGAGCTAGCGGTCGCCGGGGAGGCCCATCTCCGGGTCAGTGGCTTCGAACTGCGCGAGGACGGGCCCGCCTACACGATCGAGACCATCGAGCACTTCCGTGGCGCAGATCCGAAGGTCGATCTGCACCTTCTGCTCGGCACCGACTCCTTTCTGGAGCTTCATATCTTCCGGCGCTGGCGCGACATCGTTTCGGCAGTGACCTTCGCGGTTCTCGGACGGTCCGCTGCGCCGCTGGAGCCGAGCCCCGGCTCGGCAGCCTGGGTTGCCCGAACGCAGGGCCGGGTCGTCGAGATCGACCATCCACCGGTCGACGTGTCCTCGACCGAGGTGCGCCGCTACCTGTCTCGGGGTGATCGTCCGCCCACGGGTTGGGTGCCCGAGGCAGTGGTAGACTACGCCCTCAAGCACCAGCTCTATTCATGAGTGCATCCTCGGCCCTACCCCGACCCGACGAGTGCCTGCGCATCGCGGTCGAGGCTGCCGGGGAGCGCAAGGCGGTAGATCTCCGGGTCCTGGACCTGCGCAAGGTCTGTGATTTCACGGACTACTTCCTCATCTGCTCCGGCACCAGCTCTCCGCAGCTCCAGGCAATGGCCCAGGCGATCGAGGCCGACCTGCGGGCGCAGGACCTGCGCCCACTGAGTGTCGAGGGGGCCAGAGGCGGGCGCTGGATCCTGATGGATTTCGGTGACTTCCTGGTCCACATCTTCGACCAGGAGAGGCGCGACTACTACCGCCTCGAGGACATGTGGTCCGACGCCGCGGACGTCACCCGTGGCTTCGTATCGCTGGCTGAGTCCGTCGTCGAGTCGTGAGCACGTCGGGCCCCTCACTTAAGGGCCTCGTCGCCGGCTCCGCGAGCCTCGGCGCGGCGCTACGCGGTTCGCGAAGGGCCGCGGCGACGTTGTCGCCGATATTGATTCTCGGTGAGCCGGGAAGCGGCCGGTCCTCGGTTGCACGCGCTCTGCACGACGCCAGCGGTCGTGAAGGACGGCTCGTCGAGGTGGACGTGGGAACGATTCCACCGACTCTTTTCGAGAGCGAGCTCTTCGGCTACCGGGCAGGCGCGTTCAGCGGCGCCGATTCGGACTATGCCGGGCGGGTGGCACGCGCCCACTTGGGCACTCTCGTGCTGGACCACGTCGAGGAGTTGCCGCTGGGGATCCAGCCGAAGTCGTTGCGGCTGCTGGCGGAAGGGACCTACACGCCCCTCGGGGGCGCGGACCGCGAAGCCGAGGCGAGGATCATCGCGATCGCGACCGAAGAGATCCATCCGCGCGTCGAGCAGTCCCTTTTTCGAGAGGACCTTTACTACCGGCTCGATGTCTTGTCGTTCACCCTGCCGCCTCTGCGCCGCCGCCTCGAGGACGTGGAGATCCTGGCGGAGGCGATGCTGTCGGACCTGCGCTCTCGCTACATGAGGCCGGCGCTGACGCTCGAAGGGCGAGCCCTCGAGTGGATGGAGCGCTATCGCTGGCCCGGCAATCTTCGACAGCTACGCAACCTCCTTGAGCGTCAGTTGGTCCTGACCTCGGGCACCGTGCTGGACCCGGAGCCTCCCCAGGACCTGGAGGGGGAGAAGCCACGCCCGCTAAAGGAGCTGGAGCGCAAAGAGATCGTCAAGGCCCTGGCCTTCACCCGCGGCCACCAGGGCAAGGCGGCGGAGCTTTTGGGCATCAGCCGCAAGGCGCTGTGGGAGAAGCGGCGCCGCTTCGGACTGCGGTGAGCTGGTACCGGTGGGTGCGCGCCGCGGGGCTGGGTGCGACGATGGGTTGCCTCCCTACTGCTGCTTTGGAGGTCGACGCCGCTCGCCTGGTGGAGGAGATCGCGGAGTTGGGGCCGCGGGTGCCAGGCAGCGCCGCGCACCTCGCGGCGCGAGAGGCGCTCGTCGCTCGCCTCGAAGAGATCGGCCTCTCGGACGTCACCGAGCGGAGCCTTCCCGATGACATCATCAACATCGAGGCTGTCTCCCCGGGCTCGGGAGAGGGTGAGGTCGTGGTGGCGGCGCACTACGACTCGGTGGCCTCGAGTCCGGGCGCATTGGACGATCTGTCCGGATGTGCGGTGGCGATCGCCGCTCTGGCCGAGATTCACGCCGTGCCCCACCACCGAACCGTGAGGCTCGTCCTGTTCGACGGCGAGGAGCAGGGCCTCATAGGTAGCCAGGCCTGGAGCCGGTCGCTCAGCCCACAGGCGGGCGAGGCGATCGTCGCTGCGCTCGTCCTGGAGATGCTCGGGGATGCGGCGTCTTCGCGCCCGCTGGTGCTCGATCTGCCGGCTCGGTCGGGCGGCGGTAGGCGCTTCAGCCCAGCTTGGCTGGTGCACCAGGTCACGACGGTCGGCGAGGAGGTCGACTTCCCGATGGCGGTCGGCTCGAGCCGGGCCGGGGTGGCCATGCAGATCCTCAGCCGCACGAACCGGGTACCGTACTCGTCCGATCGGGCGTCGTTGGTCGTAGCTGGCATTCCGGCGGTGCTGCTTACCGACTTCGATCCTCTGCGCCGGAGCCCGGTGCACCATGGACCTGGCGACGTCGCGTCGCGACTCGACGCGCAGCGCCTGGATCGCTGGACCCAGTTGGTGGTCGGCTCGGTGCTCGCTCTCGACCGGCTCGCCGGCCGCCCATCGTGGGAGGACGACTACCTCTACTTCTGGGGAAGAGTCTGGATCCGTCGCGATCTGATGTGGGTCGGGTTCGTGCTATGGGTCGCCATGGTCTTCGCCGCGCGGCCCGGGCGATGGGCTGGAGCAGAGGCGAGCGAGCGGCGCACCCGCGGCCGCCGCTATCTCCCGGGCTACCTCTTTCGCCTCTCATACCTCGGTGTGACGTTCCTGTCGCCGACCATCGCTGGGCCGATCGTCTTTCCGCTCGCCCTTATCAGCATCTGGCGCTCGCGTCGCGGCGGCAGGGCGCTCGTGCTGCAGGCGATCGGTGCCCTACCTACCGTCGTCGGGCTGGTCGTACTGGTCTGGGCGAGGGCTCTTGGAGCAACGTCGGACCTGGCCCCGGAGCCGCTGCCCGCCTTCCTGGTCGTCGCTGCGCTGGGGACGTTCTGCTGGCAGATGGGCGTGCCAGCGGCGCGGTCGGGGGGCTGATCCGGTTGCGTCGGAGAACTGTCCCTTCCGTGTTGGCGGAAAAGAAATTACAATGTATCGATATACTGTCGGACAGGTGAACTAGGATGATCACCGGCCAGAACTCGGAGATTCGGCACATCGATGTGGTCTTCCATATCCAAACGGAAGACAAGGGGGTCTCGAATCCCTTCATCGTCAGTCTGATCTACGTTGGCGGGCAGGTTCTTGCGGCGAAGCGGACCAGCTACGGGGACGAGCTGGCGGCCGGGCTCGGAGAGACCGAGTTGGCTGAGCTGATGGAGCGTCAGCACCGCACCATGATTGCGGCTATCCGGCACGGTCGCTTCGACGAGCAGGTGGGCAAGTTCCTTGCCAAGAGGCGGTCGACCGGCAAGGGCTTGCCGGCCGCTGAGCCTACGATAGAGGCGCCCGTCGAGCTGGCGAAGGGCAACGCGCCCGCGGACTCGCTCGTCGACATGGTTGGCAGCTTCCTCGGCGCGGAAGTGCCCGAGTCGTTGGCGTTGGATATCTCCGCCGGGGAGTCGCCCCGGCTGGGCGAGCACTTCGAGCTGAGGCTGCGAACCGTGGCATCTCCGACCGAGCGGCCGGTATCGCGGGCCTCGGTTCGCGTCGAGCTGATCTCGCCGATGCGCGAGCCGGAGCTTCTCGCCGAGACGCTCACGGACGAGGAGGGCTGGCTGAGCATCGCGTTCCTCATTCCACCGGTCGACAGTGCGATGGCGGCTCTGGTGGTGAGCGCTACCGGCGAAGTGGGAGAGGCCGAGGAGACGCTCCTGTTGTGAGCACCGAGGCGGAACGGGGCTCTGCTGGCTTGGACATCGTCGTCAATGGGGAGCCGCGCGAGGTTGCTTCCGGCCTGACCCTGACCGGGCTCATCAAGGGGCTGGACCTCCATCCCGAAGCCGTTGCCGTCGAGCTGAACGGCCTGATCGTCAGACGTGCGACCTATGCCGGAACTGCCCTGTCTCAGGGGGATCGGGTCGAGGTCGTACGCTTCGTTCAAGGAGGCGGGCAGTGCGATTCGTCGTCTTGAACTTTGCAGGGGCCAGGGCTATAGTCCCTGCGCGCACTTGGGCGCGTCGTGGGCCGCTAGCTCAATTGGCAGAGCAGCAGACTCTTAATCTGCGGGTTCGGGGTTCGATTCCCTGGCGGCTCACCAAACCGGTCTTTATCCAACCCATCGCAAAGGCTTCTCGGATTGCCGCTGCGTGTCTCCCTGCGAAAGTGGCGGAATTGGTATACGCGCTAGACTTAGGATCTAGTCCCTTCTCGGGATGGGGGTTCGAGTCCCCCCTTTCGCACCATCCACCCCCCAACGAGGCGTCTTTCTGTTGAGCGTAGTCAGCTCCATCGAGGATCTTGGACCCTGCCAGCGGCGCGTCCACATCGAGGTGCCGGCTCCCGCCGTCGACGCCGAGACGGCGCGAGTGGTCAACGAGTACGGCCGCCAGGTCCGGCTGCCCGGTTTTCGCAAGGGCAAGGTGCCGTCGTCGCTCGTCCAGAAGCGATTCAAGGACGAGATCGAGCGAGAGGTGCTCGACCGTCTCGTGCCGCGCTATTGGAAACAGGCGGAGGCCGAGAGTGCGTTGGAGCCGCTCCTGCCGCCCAACGTGGAGCAGGTCGAGCTCAAGGAGGGCGAGCCTCTCACCTTCGTCGCGAACGTCGAGGTGCAGCCCTCGATCGAGCTCGGCGACGTCGAGAACTTTGACCTACCAGAGGCCGTGACCGAGCCAACCGCCGAGGAGACCGACGAGGCGCTGAGCTCACTACGCTCGCAGGTTGCGGACTGGATCGAGGTCGAGCGGGCCGCCGCACGCGGTGACTTGGTGCATCTGGAGTCGACAGAAGTCGACGAAGAGGGCGAGCCAACGGGTGAGTCCCAGGAAGTCGATCTCGAGGTCGGCCACGACAACGTTTGGGAAGAGCTGTCGCTCGCGGTGACCGGGCTCGAGGCCGGCCAGGAGACTACGTTCACTCGCCAAGAGGAGCACGGCGACCACAGCCACCTGCGTCACTTCTCGGTGAAGCTGGCCACGGTCAAGGAGAAGGACCTCCCGGAGCTCGACGACGAGCTGGCGAAAAGGATTGGCGATTTCGAGAGTCTCGACGCGCTGCGCGAGCAGATCCGTGAGCGCCTCGGGCAGGAAAAGGACGCGGCCGCGCGCGCCGCCCGGGAGCAGGCGGTACTCGAGCAGTTGCGCGAGCGGCACCCGCTCGAGCTCCCCTCCGGTGTCGTCGAGGAGGAGACGCGAGGCCTCCTGCGCGAGTATGCCGAAAGCCTCTCCCGTCAGGGCGTGGATATTGAAAAGGCGTCGATCGACTGGAATCAGATGGCGGAGGAGGTGCGACCGCAGTCCGAGCGGCGAGTTCATGCCAGGCTGGTGCTGGACTCAGTGGCCGGCGAGTTCGAGGTCGACGTCGAGCCCGAAGAGCTCGAGACAAGACTCGCGCTGATCGCCAGGGCACAGGGCAAGACCACTACTTCGCTACGACAGGGGCTGTCCCAGGGCGGTCAGCTCGAAGGGCTTCGCCGCCAGATGCGCAGGGAAAAGACGATCGCAAGGCTGCTGGGGACCGAGCCCAAGGCCGACAGCGACGTCGCCGAAGACGTTTCGGAGTCAGAGGAATAGGACAGGGGAGAATCCGATGCTTGTGCCAATGGTCGTGGAGCAGACCAACCGTGGAGAACGGGCCTACGACATCTATTCGCGGCTGCTCAAGGACAACATCATCTTCGTCGGTCGGCCGATCGACGACGAGATCGCGAATCTGGTCATTGCCCAAATGCTCTTTCTCGAGGTCGAGAATCCGGAAAAGGACATCGGCCTGTACATCAACTCCCCGGGTGGCTCGATCAGTGCGGGGTTCGCGATCTACGACACCATGCAGTACGTGAAACCCGACGTGGCGACCCTGTGCGTCGGTCAGGCGGCTTCCTTCGCGGCGGTGCTGCTCGCAGGTGGTGCAGCGGGCAAGCGGGCCGTGCTGCCGAACGCGCGGGTCCTGATCCATCAACCGTGGGTGCAGAGCCTGGGCGGACAGCAGACCGATATTGCCATCCAGGCGCAGGACCTGCAGCAGATGCGTGAGCGACTCGACGAGATACTGGCCGGGCACACGGGAAAGACCAAGGATGAGGTGCACGAGGACTCCGAAAGGGACCGGATCTTCTCTGCTGAGGAGGCCGTCGCCTATGGCCTTGCTGACCAGGTAATGAAGGGGCGCAACGGCTCCGGGCCCCGATGAGGGCCTTTGTGAACGCGAGTTTTCTGACGATTTCCGAACGGTGAATCCGAAATACTGAAAGGGCCCAGAAGGGTTGAGAACGACGAAGAATCGGCACCGAGCCGACTTTGCATCGGCTTCCAGTCGACGTTGACAGTGGCCGATAGCACGCCTAGCATGCGATTTGGCCCCCTATGTGGGAGAACAGATGGCGAAGAAAGAAACGGGAGATGAGGCTCTTCGGTGCTCGTTCTGTAACAAGAGTCAGCGCGAAGTCAAGAAGCTCATCGCCGGTCCGACGGTCTTCATCTGTGATGAATGTGTCGACATTTGTCTCGACATCATCGCCGAAGATCGGATGCTCGAGCAGCAGCAGGACACCAATCTTCCCAAGCCGCAGGAGATCAAGGCTCTCCTAGACGATTACGTAATCGGACAGGAACAGGCCAAGAAGAAACTCGCGGTCGCCGTCTACAACCACTACAAGCGGATCGACTTCGCGGAGAAGTCGCGGGCGGACGTCGAGCTACAAAAATCGAACATCCTGCTCATCGGTCCCACCGGGACCGGCAAGACGCTTCTCGCCCAGACCCTGGCCAAGCTCCTGAGCGTTCCCTTCACGATTGCCGACGCCACCACGCTGACCGAGGCTGGCTACGTAGGTGAGGACGTCGAGAACATCATCCTCAAGCTCTACCAGGCGTCGGGGAACGACAAGGAAAAGACCCAGCGCGGCATCGTCTACATCGATGAGGTCGACAAGATCTGCCGCAAGGGCGACAACCCCTCGATCACCCGCGACGTCTCGGGTGAGGGTGTGCAGCAGGCGTTGCTGAAGATCCTCGAGGGCACCCAGTGCAACGTGCCGCCTCAGGGCGGACGCAAGCATCCCCACCAGGAGTTTCTGCAGATCGACACCACCAATATCTTGTTCATCTGCGGCGGTGCGTTTGTCGGGCTCGAAGACCAGATCGAGCGCCGGATGACCGAAAAGACGATGGGCTTCGGTGCGGAGATCAAGAGCGCCAATGACCGTCCCCAAGGGGTGCTACTGCGCCACGTGCTCCCAGAGGACCTCATCAAGTACGGTCTGATTCCCGAGTTCGTCGGACGGTTGCCCGTCGTTGCGACGCTCGAGCAGCTCGATCAGGAGGCCTTGGTCCGCATCCTCCAGGAACCGAAAAACAGCCTGGTGCGCCAGTACACGACGATGTTCGAGATGGAGGACGTCACGCTCAAGTTCACGGCGGATTCCCTTGAAGCGATCGCCTCGGAGGCGGTCGAGCGCAAGGTCGGTGCGCGAGGGCTACGCATCATTCTCGAAGAGTTGATGCTGGATCTCATGTACCGCATTCCGTCGCAGGCGGAGATCCAGGAGTGCGTGATCACCGAAGAGGTGGTCATCAACCGAACACAGCCCATCACGTCGTTCAAGAAGGCTGGCTAGCTGGGAGTACGATGTCGTCGTTCATCCAGACGGATCGAGACAACCTGCCGGTCGTGCCGTTGCGCGACATGGTGGTCTTCCCGCACATGATGGCGCCGTTCATCATCGGTCGGGAGGGCTCGGTGAAGGCACTCGAGCGCACCCTGGGTCGAAGTGACCGCTGCATCTTTCTGGTCACTCAGCGGGATCCCAAGGTCGACGATCCCTCGGGCGAGGATCTTTTCGAGATCGGTTCGATCGCTCGAGTTGTGCAGAACCTCAAGCTACCGAACGGCAACGTCAAGGTGATGGTCGAGGGTGTGCGCCGCGGCAAGCTGCTGGAGCTGGAAGAGATGGAAGGCTCCTTCGACTCCGACGTCGAGACCTACACCATCGACTACCCGGTGGGCGAGAAGGTCCAGATGTACATGTCGAAGGTGCTCAACTCCTTCGAGCAGTACGCGAAGATGTCGCATCACATGGGGTACGAGAACCTCATTTCCACCTTGAAGCTCGAGGACCCGGACCACTTCTGTGACGTGCTGGCCGCGCACGTGATGGTGTCGACCCAGGAGAAGCAGGGCATTCTGGAGCAGCTCAACCCCTACGAGCGGCTCCAGCGTCTGCAGGATCTGATCGACATGGAAGTCGAGAAGATCAACATCGACAAGCGCATCAACGTGCAGGTCAAGAAGCAGATGGAGCGGGCGCAGAAGGAGTACTACCTCAACGAGAAGGTCAAGGCGATCCACGAGGAACTCGGCCGTAAGGACGAGCGCGGTGACGAGATCCAGCAGCTGCGCGAGACGATCGAGAAGCTCGGGTTGCCGAAAGAGGTCAAGGAGAAGGTCGAGCAGGAGTTGAAGAGGCTCGAGGCGATGCCTCCGGTCTCGGCCGAGGCGACGGTCTCGCGCAACTACATCGACTGGATCGTCTCTGTCCCCTGGAAGAAGTCCTCCCGCGAGCTGCGCGATCTCAAACGTGCAGCCACCATCCTCGACGAGGACCACTACGGGCTCGACAAGATCAAGGAGCGCATCCTCGAGTTCCTCGCGGTTCGCCAGCTGACCCGCAAGACCCAGAGCTCGATCATCTGCTTCGTCGGTCCGCCCGGCGTCGGCAAGTCCTCTCTGGCAAAGTCGATCGCACGCGCCACCGGACGCAAGTTCGTCCGCCTGTCACTTGGCGGCGTGCGCGACGAGGCCGAGATCCGTGGCCATCGTCGGACCTACATCGGCGCCTTTCCCGGTCAGATCATCCAGATGATGAAGCGCGCCGGTACGGTCAATCCGGTGTTTCTCCTCGACGAGGTCGAGAAGATGTCGATGGATTTCCGGGGCGATCCGTCCGCGGCGTTGCTCGAGGTCTTGGACCCGGAGCAGAACAACTCGTTTCACGATCACTACCTCGACGTGGAGTACGACCTCTCCAAGGTGATGTTCATCGCCACCGCGAACGTGGTCCACACCATCCCGGGACCGCTGCGCGACCGCATGGAGGTCATCTCGCTGTCGGGGTACACGATGAACGAGAAGCTCAAGATCGCCATCGGCTTCCTTGTGCCGCGACAGCTGAAGAGCCACGGACTCGACAAGAAAGAGATCACCTTCCACGACGAGGCGATCGGTAAGATCATCGAGAACCACACCCGCGAGGCTGGCGTGCGCAATCTGGAGCGGGAGATCGGCGCGGTGTGCCGCAAGCTCGCGAGGCGGGTGGTCGAGAACGAGAGCGTCGACCAGCTCACGGTCGACCCGGATCTTGTACGGGAGCTGCTTGGCAAGCCCCGCTTCCGGTCGCGCCGCAAGCTCGACGAGTCGGAGGTCGGCGTAGCTACGGGCCTGGCCTGGACCGAGGTCGGCGGCGAGCTTCTTGAGACCGAGGTCGGGCTGATGAAGGGCAAGGGCAAGCTGATCATCACCGGCAAGCTCGGCGAGGTCATGCAGGAGTCCGCGACCGCGGCCGTCAGTTATGCGCGCTCGCGTGCCGATGTCCTGGGGATCGACGACGGGTTCCAGGAGCACCTCGACATCCACATTCACGTGCCTGAGGGAGCGATTCCCAAGGATGGTCCGTCCGCCGGCATCACCATGGCGACCTCCCTGATCTCTGCCCTGCTCGACAAGTCGGTGCGAAAAGACATTGCCATGACAGGTGAGATCACTCTGCGAGGCAAAGTCCTCCCGATCGGCGGGGTCAAGGACAAGGCCCTCGCTGCCTTCAGGGCAGGCATCACGACCATAATCCTGCCGTCGGAGAACGAAAAGGACCTCGACGACATCCCGGAGGAGATCCGTGATGTAATGGAGTTCCACTTGGTGGAATCCATGGACGAGGTCCTGCGGCTGGCGATCGACCACGAGTTCGCTCCGATCGGCGAACCGCAGGGCAAGCTCAAAGAGGCGCCCACGGAGCCGCCGGTGGAATCCGGTTCCCTGAACTAGCAGTCACTCCCTCGACAGGTCACGGGTTTCTCCGCGACTTGTTCCCTTTACTTTTCGGTGATCCTGCCGTCCGGCAGAGCCCTCGGTTGCTTCAGGCGGACCCCCAGAGAAATTGTGAGTCTCATTGAAAGTCAAGACGGCCGAATTTGTTCGCTCGGCGTTCAAGGCCGGCGATTTCGTGCGCGACGGGCTCCCTGCTGTGGCCTTCGTGGGACGCTCGAATGTCGGCAAGTCGAGCCTCATGAATCGACTCCTTGGCTCGAAGAAACTGGCCAGGACCAGTTCGACACCTGGGCGTACGCGCTCGGTCAACTACTTTCTGGTCAACAGGAACCTCTACTTCGTGGACCTGCCGGGCTACGGCTACGCCAAGGCTGGCAGGGGCGAGCGGGCGAAGTGGGCCGAGGTCACCGAGAGGTTCTTTCGCGAGGCCCCGCAGGGTTTGCGGGTGGTGCTGCTGGTCGACCTGAAAGTCGGTGCGACCCCACTGGACGAGTCGGCCTGCGAGTTCTTGGCCCTGGAGGGCGCCGAGGTGGTCGTGGTCGCGACCAAGATGGACCGCATCGGTCGCAGCCAGCATGCCCGCAAGCTTCGCGAGATCGCGGCCACTCTCGGGCTTGGGCCCGAGGCGGCGCCGATCCCGGTTTCCGCGCGTACCGGAGACGGGATTGCGGCCCTGTGGAAGGAGATCAGCCGTGAGTGAAGCCACTACAGAAACCAAGAGCCCGCCGGAGCCGCGAGCGCCCGAAGCCGATGCCGAGCGCGAGCAGACAGCGCTGGACATCCGAGCGCTCAAGGACATGTCGATCTCCGATCTGGCCCAGATCGCCAAAGACCTCGAGGTCGAGGGGGCGACGGGGCTGCGCAAGCAGGAGCTGATGTTCAAGATTCTGCAGGCGCAGACCGAGAAGAGCGGCCTGATCTTCGCCGAAGGCGTGCTCGAGTGTCTGCCCGATGGCTTCGGTTTCCTTCGCGCCCCCGAGTACAACTACCTTCCCGGCCCTGACGACATCTATGTCAGCCCCAGCCAGATCCGGCGCTTCGATCTGCGTACCGGTGACACGGTGTCGGGCCAGGTGCGTCAGCCCAAGGACGGCGAGCGCTACTTCGCGCTGATCAAGGTCGAGGCGGTCAACTTCGAGCACCCAGAGGTCGCTCGCAACAAGATCTTTTTCGACAACCTGACGCCTCTGTTCCCCGACGAGCGCCTCTCGCTCGAGGTCAATAGCGAGATGTCTTCGCGGGTGCTGGATCTGGTCACTCCCATGGGCAAGGGTCAGCGCGCACTGATCGTCGCCGCGCCGCGCACCGGTAAGACCATGCTCCTGCAGTCGATCGCCCACTCGATCGCCGCCAACCATCCTGAGGCCGTCCTTATGGTGCTGCTCATAGACGAGCGCCCCGAGGAGGTAACCGATATGGAGCGCTCGGTGCGCGGCGAAGTGGTCTCGTCGACCTTCGACGAGCCCGCGACGCGTCACGTGCAGGTGGCGGAGATGGTGATTGAGAAGGCCAAGCGCCTGGTCGAGCACAAGCGCGACGTGGTGATCCTGCTCGACTCGATCACCCGACTCGCTCGCGCCTACAACACCGTCCAGCCTCCCTCGGGCAAGGTCCTGTCGGGCGGTATCGACGCCAATGCCCTCCACCGGCCAAAGCGCTTCTTCGGCGCCGCTCGCAACATCGAGGAGGGCGGCTCGCTGACCATCATCGCCACGGCACTGGTCGACACCGGCAGCCGCATGGACGACGTCATCTTCGAGGAGTTCAAGGGCACCGGCAACTGCGAGATCCACCTGGATCGCAAGTTGGTCGACAAGCGGGTCTACCCGGCGATCGACATCAACAAGTCCGGTACACGCAAGGAGGAGCTCCTCATGTCGCAGGACGAGCTGCGGCGGGTCTGGGTGCTGCGCAAGGTGCTGAATCCGCTCTCCACTGTCGAGTCGATGGAACTGTTGCTCGACAAGCTGTCGAAGACCAAGGAGAATCAGGACTTCCTCAACGCGATGTCGAAGTAGTCGGGCGCGGCGCGCCTCAGAAGGCGCGTTGCGCTTTCTCCGAAAGCGTCGCATGGAGCGCCGAGTGACCCCAGTTCCCGCCCGACTTAAAGTCGGGGTCGTCGATTTTCTGAACTCCCGTCCCCTGGCCTGGGGTTTCTTGAATGGGGAGCTCGACGCTAGCTGCGAGGCGATCTACGCTGCGCCGTCGCGGGTTGCCGACCTGCTCGCCGCGGGTGACATCGATGTCGGGCTAGTGCCGTCGATCGAGCTCATGCGGATCCCAGGCCTCGAGATCCTCGGCGACACGTGCGTCGCTGCAACTCACGAGGTGCGCAGCGTGCTGCTCCTGTCGCGGGTCCCGTTGGCGGAGATCGAGACCATTGCCGCGGATTCCAGCAGTCGCACGTCTCAGACGCTGGTGCAGATCCTGCTCGCTGACCTGCACGGTGTCGAGGCCGCCCTGACGCAGTGGGCCCCCGAGCCGAGGGGTGTCCCGGACGGTTTCGATGCGGCGCTCATCATCGGCGACCCGGCGCTGCGCGTCGACCGGGAGAGCTACGAGGTCATCGACCTGGCAGAGGCCTGGCGCGACTTGACCGGCCTGCCGTTCGTTTTCGCGGTCTGGGCGGCAAGGGCCGAAGCGCGGCGAGCGGGACTCGCCGCCGATCTCCGTGCCAGCCTCGAGTCGGGACTGGCGTCGATCGACGAGATCGTCGCCACCGAAGCCCGCCGCCAGAGCCTCGACCCCGGAGAGCTGCGCGTATATCTCACCCGCACTCTCAGCTTTGCCCTCGGTCGCGACGAGCTGAGGGGCCTGCGTGAGTTCTTCCGGCGCGCCGAGCTGCGAGGACTCACCGACTTGCCGGTGCCGCCAGAGTCGACCTGGCGCGCACTCGAGGATGCGGCCGAGAACCCCGCGCTGTGCGCAACGTAGCGACAAAGATGACGGAACAATCTCGAAGAAAAGGTTGCGGATGTTGCGGAGGCGGCGCCCTCGGCAGCATCGGGGCCGTGCTGGCCGCGCTCTTGAGCTGGGGTGTCAACCACAGTATCGGCTGGGCGTTGGTACACGCGTTCTTCAGCTGGTTCTACGTCATCTATCACTGGCTAACTTACGGCGACCTTCGTCCCTAGCCAGAGGTGTCTTCGGCCGTGATTCGAAACTGGTTTTCGCTTAGAGTCGTGTTGTGAACACTAGCTACGAGCCTTCCGAGCGTGCGGTCGCGACGATTCTCGGCGACGCGACATCGGGTCGGCGGATCAGCGCTGGGGACGCCCATACCCTGTTGCTCGAGGGCGATCTGATCGAGCTCGGTCTGGCGGCGCATGCGGTGCGCGACCGGCACAACGATCCGGAGTTCGCGAGCTACAACATCGACCGCAACATCAACTACACCAATGTCTGCGTGTACAAGTGCCGTTTCTGTGCGTTCTACCGTGAGCCCGGGCACGCCGAGGGCTACCTGCTGCCGAACGAGGAAATCGGGCGGAAGGTCGAGGAGACGCTGGCGCTGAACGGCACCGGCATACTGATGCAGGGGGGTGTGCACCCGGATCTACCCCTGGCGTACTACGAAGAGCTGCTCTCGTACCTGCGCGAGAACTATCCCGAGTGTCACCTGCACGCTTTCTCGCCGCCGGAGGTGAAGTTCATCGCGGCCAAGGAGCGGATGAGCTTCTTCGATGTCATTGCGCGCCTGAAGGCTGCAGGCCTAGCCTCGGTTCCCGGCGGCGGCGCCGAGGTGCTCTCCGACTCCATCCGCCGCGGCGTGCTGGCCTACCCGAAGTGCAGCGCCGATGAGTGGATCGACGTCATGCGCCAGGCCCACCGCAACGATCTGCGCACCTCGGCGACCATGATGTACGGCATGGGCGAGAAGCTCGAAGCGCGGGTCGAACACTTTCAGCGGGTGCGCGACCTGCAGGACGAGACCGGTGGCTTCACCGCCTTCATCTCCTGGACTTTTCAACAAGAGCACACCGACCTGCGCACCGAGCGTATTCCCGAGGTGTTCGCCCACGAATACCTCAAGACCCTTGCAGTATCGCGGCTCTTTATCGACAACGTCGACCACTTCCAGACCAGTTGGGTGACCCAGGGCAAGAAGATCGGCCAGGCAGCCCTGCGCTTCGGTGCCGACGACATGGGCTCGATCATGATCGAGGAAAACGTCGTCGCCTCTGCGGGCACCTCCTACCAGATGACCCAGGAGGAGATGGAGCATCTGATCTCAGAGGCCGGGTTTCGACCGCGCCAGCGCACCAACCTCTACGAGAGGTTCGTGACTCGGCAAGACACCGCCGCGCTGGCGCGCAGGTACCGCTCTTCTCTCACGCCCGAACACCGCGAGCTGCTGGCTCACGATCGGATTGCCCGCCTGCCGGTCGTGGCCTAGTGAGCACCTCCCAGCCCGAGCTTGCGACGAAGATCGTCAGCTGGGGTGGCACTGCCGTCGTGGGGCGGGAGCTGCACTCGGAGGATCTCACCGCGATCACGCGCGACGTGCCACTCGCGCGCGGTCTCGGGCGCTCCTACGGCGATGCCTCGTTGCCGCCGCCGGATGAGCTGCGTGTAGCAGGAACGCGTCTGGCGGACCGTGTTCTGGCTTTCGACACCGCGACTGGAGTCGTGCGGGCGGAAGCCGGCCTTGCCCTACAGACCCTGAACCGACTGTTTCTCGGTCGCGGCTTCTACTCGCCGGTCACCCCCGGGACCCAGTACATCTCACTGGGCGGCATGGTTGCTGCAGACGTACATGGCAAGAACCACCATGCGAGCGGCAGCACAGGTGCGCACCTGCGATCGTTGCGGTTGCGGGTCGGGGACGGCCGGATCGTCGGCTGCTCGCTGGATCGGGAGTCGGAGCTCTTCCGGGCGACGATCGGTGGAATGGGCCTGACGGGGCACGTGCTCGAGGTCGAGCTGCAGCTCGAGGCGATTCCCTCACCGTGGATTCTGAGCGAGAGCCTACGTATCGACGACATCGACCACTTCGTCGCCGAGCTGAAGGCCTCGGCGAGTGACTGGCCCTACACCATGGGCTGGATCGACTGCGTATCACGCGGCCGGCGGATGGGTAGGGGAATTCTCAACCGCGGGCGCTGGGCAAGACCCGAGGAAGCGCCGGCGAGGCTTCCGACACCGCTGCAGCGACCCGATTTCCCGGTACAGATGCCAGGCTGGGTGTTGAGTCGACCGTTCGTGCGGGTGCTCAACGAAGGCTTGTACCGGGTGCACGTGCCGAAGCGCAAGCGTGGCATTCGCCACCCGGAGACCTTCTTCTACCCGCTCGATGCGATTGGCCATTGGAACCGTCTGTACGGTAGGCGAGGCTTCACCCAATACCAGTGTGTGCTGCCCGACGAGGCTGGCCCCGGCGCGGCGCGCCGCCTTCTCGAGCTGCTGACCCGCAAGGGTCGCGCCTCGCCGCTGTGCGTCATCAAGGACTGCGGGCCACAGGGCGTGGGTACGCTCTCTTTCCCGCTGCGCGGGATCTCCGTCGCGATCGATTTCGCGATTCGCGCCGACACGCAGTCGATCATCGATGACTTGAACGAGCACGTGATCGGTGAGGGAGGCCGGGTCTACCTCGCCAAAGACCTGTTCACGCGCGCCGAGCACCTCCGCCGCATGGATCAACGGCTCGAGACCTGGCTAGCGGTGCGCGACAAGTGGGATCCGCAGCATCGGCTGCGCAGTGCCCAATCCGTGCGCCTACTCGGGGACCGGTCATCGTGAAGGTAGTGTTTCTCGGAGCGACGCAGGGCATCGGCCGGGCTCTGGCGAGGCTGATGGCGGTGCGAGGCGACCAGCTCTTTCTCGTCGGCCGCAATTCCGAGACCCTAGGTCGGAGTGCGCGCGACCTGGAGATTCGGGCCGGCAGCGATCTGGCGGTGGGGACCGCGTACTGCGATCTCGAAGACCCGGCGAGCTTCGCGCCGGCACTGGACGCAGCGGCGACCGCGCTCGGTGGCTTCGACTGCGTCGTCGTGACGGCGGGGGTGTTCGGTAGCCAGGAAGATCTCGAGCGGGACGCCGAGCGCACCCGGCGACTGCTGGTCGTCAATTTCGCCCACACCGTCGTTTTCTGCGAAGAGGCGCGCCGACGGCTTGCCGAGCGCGCGGGCGGGACGCTGTGCGTATTCAGCTCCGTTGCCGGGGATCGCGGTCGCAAGCCCGTGGTTCTCTACGGTTCGGCAAAGGCGGGGTTGAGCCGCTATCTCGAGGGCCTCGACCACCGCTTCCGTGCCGCGGGCCTACGCACGGTCTGTGTGAAGCCTGGCTTCGTGCGCACCGCAATGACCGACGGCCGGCCCGAGCCCCCATTTGCCACCGACCCGGAGCCCGTGGCTAAACGAGTGCTGCGGGCGATCGATCGCGGCAGCCCGGTCGTTTACGCGCCCCCCGTCTGGGCCTGCGTCATGATTGTCATCCGCTCTCTGCCGCGCTTTGTCATGCGGCGAATTGGCTTCTGAGGGAGCCTGCTACCTGGCTCGGTCGAAGTCGGTGACGACTCTGCGGCGCACGACTTCACCGGCCAGGGCCGTGCGGTTGCGGCCGGTCTCTTTCGACACGTACATCGCCGCGTCGGCGAGGTGCAGGAGCGCGCTCTTGGCCTCCTGGAGGGGAATGTCGTTGGTCAGGTGACGCCTCAGGGTGGCGACACCGACCGAGCACGTGATGCCCTTCAGATGCAGTGCCTCGGGTTGAATACTGCCGGGTGTCTTACAGAACACGTTCGACTCGATTCGATTGCGAATCTCCTCGGCCTTGTCGACGGCTGTCTCGAGGTCCGCTTCCGGCAGGGCCAGGACGAACTCGTCGCCGCCGTAGCGGGCGGCGATGCCCTGCTCGGGCGGCACCGACTCTGCCAGCAACTGCCCCACTTCGCGTAGCACTTGGCTGCCGGCGAGGTGGCCGTGCGAATCGTTGACCCGCTTGAAGAAGTCGAGGTCGAGAAACAATAACGCGAGGTCTTTCGATGTTTCCCGGGCGAGCTGGATCGACGCGGTCAAGGCGATGTGGAGATAGCGATCGTTGTACAGGTCGGTTAGGTTGTCGCGCTTCGCAAGCTCCTGGGCCTGGCGCCCATCGAGGGCGTTCTGCACCGAGATCGAGATGTAATTGGCGAACATCTCGAGTAGATCGAGATCCTGCCCACTGTAGCTACCGGCTTCCCTGCGGTTGAGGAGCTCGAGAACACCGCAGACCGAGTCGGCCAACCGAATCGGAACTGCGACCAGCGAGCGTGTCTGGTGGTCGAGCTCGGCATCGATGCGGGGCTGGAAGTACACGTCCTTAGCGGCGTCTCCGCTGCGGTGCGAGTCACCGGTCCGGTACACCTTGCCGGCAATGCCCTCAGTCGCCTCCATGCTGAGCCCGATGAGGGTCTCGGAGCGTTCGCCGAAGGCGGTAATGAAGGTCAGGGTGTGGGTCTCGGGTCCCAGGAGTCGGTTGGTCGGCTCCGCGAGCAGGATCGAGCCCGAGTCGGAGGGAACAAACTCGTTGGCCTTCTGCAGAATGTCGCTCAGAACCGCGGCGAGGTCGACCTCCACAACGATGGACGGGTCGGCCGGCTTCAGGAACCGGTCCAGCTCCGCAGGGTCGAGACAGTGCACGAAAGGATTCATGCGGAGAAACCGCGCAGGTGAGATCCGAGCGCAACGATAACAGACGGTATGCCGGCTCATCCCGGCGGCGCAGGGGTTCGCTGATACCTTTCGGCAACATGCCACGGTTGAAGAAGGCGCTCGGCCAGCATCATCTGCGTCATCCTCACCTGTGTCGCGAGGCGCTGGACTTCCTCGGGGTTGCCGATCGCACGGTGATCGAGATCGGACCTGGCGGCGGAGCCCTGACCGGCGAGCTCCTGGATCATCGGGCCTCGGTGATCGCCTGGGAGGTGGACCTCCCCTGGGCTTTCGAGCTGGGCCGCGTCCTCGCTCGGCGAGGCAGAATCGTGGCAGGGGACGCCCTCGCCCTGCCCTGGGAGCGGCTGCCAGCCGGTACGCTGGCAGCCGGCAACCTACCCTACGGCGTCGCAACCGCTCTGGTGGAGGCTCTCCTCGCTCGCGGTCAGGGCGTCGAGAGAGCCGCCTTTCTCGTGCAGGAGGAGGTAGCGGCAAGGATATGTGCCGGGCCGGGCTCCCGTTCCTACGGGCTTCTGAGTGTCATGGTCGAGGCTCAGGCTGAAGCCACTCTGCTGGCACGCGTCTCTCCCGGCAGCTTCCGACCCCCACCCAAGGTGGCGGGCGCCTTCGTCGGCATCACGAGGCGAGCTGCGGCGCTTCCCACCGAGGATCTCTCGGCGTTTCGAGCCACGGTCGGCGCGGCGTTCCGACACCGGCGCAAGACGCTGCTCAACGCCCTGTCCGGCGCGTGGGGCAGGCAAGAGGCCCAGCGCCGGCTGAGTGCCGCCGATCTCGACTCGGGGAAGCGGGCGGAGAACCTTTCAGTGGCCGATTTCGTAGCTCTCCACCGGACGGCTTGAGGTCTTAAAAAGTCTTTAGAATGGTAGGCTTAGTCGCTGATGAGTAGAGCTGTGGGGAGACGCATCGGTGCACAGGGCGGCCCGGGCCCCAGGGCGCGGGTCGCCGCCCGGCTGCTCGGCCGAGGCGCCGCGTCCCTTCCTGGGCGCAAGGGACGCGAGGTCGCGGGAGTGATTTTCCTGGTCGCGGCCCTGCTAATCGCCGCGGCGCTGCTGTCGTATTCGCCCACCGACTCGAGCCTCTTTCACCGCGCCTCCCAAGGTGGCCGGGTAGGCAACTGGGTCGGTCCCATCGGCGCCAATATCTCGGCCGCTGCCCTCGGCCTCGTTGGCCTGACCTCGTTCGTCGTACCGGTACTCCTGATCGTGGCGACATGGCGGCGCCTCGGCGTCGCGGCACAGGAGGCGGTCGTCGGTCGGGGCCTGGGAACGGGGCTGGTGCTCTTGTCGCTGCCCTGCCTGCTACACCTGACCGTGGGCGAGATCGCCTGGCAAGGGGTCGGCCTGCGATCGGGGGGAGTCTTGGGTTTGTTCGTCGGTGACTTCCTTACTGGGCGCCTCGGAGCTCTGGGAGCTGTCACGTTGGTCGTCGGTGCGGTAACGGTCGGGCTGATCCTGCTCGTGCAGTCGAGCCTTGGTGAGTTGCTCGGCACTTGGGGCCGCCGTTGGCGCTCGGTGAACGACGTGATGTCGTTGCGGCGAACTCGCCTGCGGGAGCAGCGGGACAAGGGCAAGACCCGCCGACGCCTGATCGAGAAGCACATGCAGGCGAAGGTCGAGCCAGCGCGGGTCGAGGAGAGAGAAGGGCAGGGACGATTCTCGATCCGACGTGTCGCGTCGAGTATCCCTACTGTGGGCAAGAAGACGGTCAAGAAGAATCCGTCGACGCGACGCCTGTCGAAGAAGGCGGCGCAGAAGCGCATGGCTTTCGTCGAGGAGCCGGACCCGACGACTAGCGCGCTTCCTCCGGTCAACCTGCTGAACCTGCAGGCGGCGTCTGAGAGCAGGGACGAGAAGGAGTTGATCCAACTCGGCGAGCTGATCACTCAGCGCTGCCATGAGTTCGGGGTCGAGGGCACGATCGAGGGCATCAGCCCCGGCCCGCTCATTACCGTCTTCGAGCTTCAGCCGGCGCCTGGGGTGAAAGTGTCGCAGATCGTCAACCTGCAAAACGATCTGGCTCTGGCGCTGCGTGCGGAGTCGGTGCGCATCGACCGCGTCGCCGGACGGTCGGTCCTGGGCATCGAAGTCCCGAACGTCGATCGAGAAACCATCGCCCTCGGTCCATTACTCGGTAGCGAGCGTTTCCGTAGCTCGCCGTCGCCACTGACGCTGGCCATCGGGCGCGACCTGCATGGCGAGCCGTACTACGCCGACCTCGCCACGATGCCTCACCTGCTCGTCGCCGGCGCGACCGGTTCCGGCAAGAGCGTCGGCCTTCAGAGCATGATCACGTCGATCCTCTACAAGGCCAGGCGTGAAGAGGTTCAGTTCATCTTCATCGATCCGAAGCGGATCGAGCTCGGTGTCTACTCAGACATTCCGCACCTCAAGGCGGAGGTGGTCGTCGAGCCCAAGAAAGCGGCCAACGCACTGCGGTGGGCGGTGGCGGAAATGGAGCGGCGTTACCGGCTGCTCGCGGAGCTGCACGTGCGCTCGATCTCTTACTACAACCATGCGATCTCGGATCCGCAGATCCAGCGCCGCTTGTCGCTGCAGGAAGAGGATTCGGAGCTCCTCGAGCAGGACCTCGCCCCGCTGCCCTACTACGTGGTCATCATCGACGAGCTCGCCGACCTGATGATGGTGTCCTCGTCCGACGTGGAGACCGCCATCGCGCGGCTCGCGCAGATGGCACGAGCCGTGGGCATCCACCTGATCGTCGCCACCCAGCGTCCATCCGTCGACATCCTGACCGGGACGATCAAGGCCAACTTCCCATGCCGGATCTCATACGCCACAGCCAGCCGCCACGACTCCCGCACGATCCTCGATCAGGTGGGGTCCGAACAGTTGCTCGGCGACGGCGACATGCTCTTTATGCCGCCGGGGACCGCGCGCCTTCAACGTCTGCACGGTGCTTACATCTCCGAGCAGGAGACCGCAGCGCTCGTGCGCTGGTTGAAGAAGCAGGGCAAGCCGCTGCTCGACCCCAAGGTCCTGGAGGGTCCGCCCGAGGATCGGACTCGTGCTCAGGGCTCTGAGGGCGAGGACGAGCTCTTCGACGAGGCGGCCCGGATGGTGGTCGCCGAGGGTCAGGCCTCCGCCAGTTTCCTGCAGCGTCGCATGCGCATCGGCTTCTCGCGAGCGGCTCGTCTGATCGACCTCATGGAGCGTGACGGACTGCTCGGGCCACCGCAGGGATCGAAGCCGCGCGAGGTTCTGGTTCGGTCCGACTACTTCAGCGAGATCGGGGAGCGGGGGCCGCGGTAGGCATTGTTGGTGGTTGGCCGTTGACTGAATCGCGCTCATGCCGCGGGCCCCGCTGCCGTTCTTTCCCTCCGGGGGGCGCTCGCCGCGCAGGCTCAGAGCTTG
>JAYZDP010000128.1:0-10974 GCA_036337765.1 Acidobacteriota bacterium | reverse complement strand
AGAAGGCCGTCGGGCCGCTCGAAGCGGACCCGGAAGTCGACGAAGTCCTGGTACGGCGGTTCGATCCGCGTCAGGCTCCGATCCTGACCCTCGGTCTGGTCGCACCCTCAGGTCAGCCCGACCTGGCCGAGCTGCGCAGGCTGGCGCGCCGGCAGGTCGCGCCAGCTCTAGAGCAACTCTCGGGTGTGGCCGAGGTCCGGGTCACCGGCGGACGTGAGAAGGAAGTCCGCGTTCTCGTCGACCGCTACCGACTCGACGCCTTCGAGGTCTCCCTGCAGCAGCTCGAGAGCCGGCTCAGCGCCGAGAATGTCGACATCTCCGCCGGCACACTCGAGGAGGGCAATCAGGTCTTCCTGGTCCGAGGCCTGTCGCGCTTCCGGCGACCCGAAGACGTGGCGCAGGTCGTCGCCCGCTACATGACCGACGACTCGGGACGGCGAAAGGCCGTACGGGTCGGCGACCTCGGCACGGTCGAACTCGTCGACCGCGAGATCGATCACCTGGTACGTGTCGACGGTGTCGAGGGCGTAGGCCTGTCGATCTATAAGGAGGCGGGCGCCAACACAGTCGGGGTGTCGACCACCGTGCGCGACGCGATCTCCGGCCTGGCCGAGGACCTGCCGTCGGTCGAGGTGCGCGAGATCTCCGACGACGCGGGCCTCGTAGTCGACGCGCTCGACGATCTGCAGAAAGCCGCTGGCGTCGGGATCTTCCTTGCGGTTGTGGTGTTGGCGATCTTTCTACGCTCCGCCGGTGCGACGCTGATCGTGGCGACGGCGGTGCCGGTCTCGATCTTCGCCGCTCTGTTTCTGATGCGCTTCGGCGAGCAGAGTCTCAACATCGTCACCCTCGGCGGCCTCGCGCTGGGAGCCGGCATGCTGGTCGACAACGCGATCGTCGTGGTGGAGTCGATCTTCCGCCGGCTCGCGGCCGGAGACGACCCGGCCACCGCCGCGGCGCGCGGCACCGGGCAGGTGGCGGGTGCGATCACCGCCAGCACCCTGACCACGTGCGTCGTCTTCCTACCCGTGCTCTTCGTGCAGGGGCTGGCGGCGCGGCTCATCGAGGGCATCGCCTTCACGGTGGTGGTGTCGCTGACCGCGTCGCTCGGCGTCGCGTTGTTCGTGATCCCGGCCCTCGGTCGTTGGTTCCTACCCGCCGTGAAAGCCGGTGCGCACAGTGCCTCGGCACCGGTGCCGTGGGCGCGGCGCACGCTCGAGGCACTGGTCGGCCGGCTGCTTCGCCACTCGTTCATCATCGTCGCGCTGTCGGTCGTCGCGGCCGGCTTCGCCGCGACCTCGCTCCTGAATCTGGGCACCGAGCTCCTGCCACCGGCCGACCCCCGCCAGTTCTCGGCCCGCCTGGTCGGTCCGTCTGGGCAGCGCGTCGAGTCGACCGCCCGCGCGGTGGAGGGCATCGAGGCGCTGATCGCGCAGGCCGGAGGGGAGTCGCTCGCCGCCATCATGTCGGAGGTGGGCCGGCTGCCGGAAGACGACCGACTGATCCGCAGTGAGCTGACCGAGGAGAACACGGCCCGAGTGCTCGTGCGCATGGAGGCCACCGGCCCGACCGGCCGTCAGGTCGCCAATGCATTGGCGCCAGAGCTCGAAGGGCTCCCCGGCACGGAGATCAGCTGGGAGGTCACCCGCTCGGCGCTGAACGACGCACTCGGCACCAGCGGGCCGGCGATCCTGGTCGAAGTCTCCGGCAACTCGCTTCCCGACCTGCGCCGAGGAGCCGACCTCATCAAGCAGCAATTCGACACTTTGCCCGAGCTCTGGAACGCGCGCTCCTCCTTCGAGGGCGGTCCCCCAGAACTGCGCGTCAAGCTCGATCGTGCCCTGGCCGACGCACTCGGAGTCAACCTCGATACCCTTGCCCGCGTCCTCGAGGCCAGCCTGGACGGGCGCGACGTCACCATGCTCTCGACGGGCGACGAGGAACGTCCCGTCACCCTGCGCCTCCCCACTCCGAGACGCGAGAACCTGCAGGACATCGTCTTCCGCACCCAGGACGGCCGGCAGGTCGCGATCGGCGAGGTGGCGCACTTCGAGCAAGAAGAAGGAGCGCGAGAGATCTTCCGTCGTGACCAGCGACGCACAGCTCAGATCACGGCGCAGCTGGCGGAGGGCACGACGGCTCCCCAGGCGATCGAGGCCGTCAACTCGGTGCTGCACGACGTGCCGCTGCCACCGGGCCTGCGCGCACAGCGGCGCGGCGAGGAGGAGGAGCGGGCCCGCACCTTCGCTGAGCTGCGTCTCGCCGGCATCCTGGCGTTGGTCCTAGTGCTGATGGTGCTCGCCGGCACCTTCGAGTCACTGGTGCACCCGATCACGGTTCTGGCCGCCATTCCCCTGGGTCTGGTCGGCGTCGCAGCGGCCTTGGTTCCGACCGGGCGGCCGATCGGGGTGATGGCGATGCTCGGTCTCATTGTCCTCGCGGGGGTCGCCGTCAACGACGCGGTGCTGCTCATCGCCACCGCGCGCCAATTGATGGCGGAAGGGCGCGACCGGATGGCCGCGTTGACCGAGGCCGCCGGCGTGCGCCTACGGCCGATCGTCATGACCACGCTCACCACCGTGCTCGCGCTGACGCCACTGGTTTTCGGTGGCGGTGAAAGCGCACAGCTACGAGGACCGATGGCGATGACCATCATCGGCGGCATCATCGCCTCGACGGTGGGCTCGCTCCTGGTCCTGCCGTGCCTCTACCTCGTGTTGGACCGGCTCAATCCATTGACCTGGCGCAGCCAAGCTCGGGCAGAATCAGCATGAGTTTGCTCGATCTACCGGTGCGCCGACCGGTCGCCGTGGCGATGGTCTTTCTCGGCATCGTCATGCTCGGCGGAGTGGCGTGGCAGCGCATGCCGGTCGAGCTCTTCCCCGCGCTCGAGGGCGACCGGCTGTTCGTCAACTTCATCCGGCCGGGCTCGGAGCCGCAGGTGGTGGAGCGCGAGATTCTGCTGCCGCTTCAGGCCCGCGTCTCGGCACTACCCATGGTGTCGGAGACATGGGGTGAGGTCCGGGGCTCCTTCGGCAGCTACCAGGTGCGCTTCGAGCGCGGCGCCGACGTCAAGGTCCGCGAGCTCGAGCTGCAACGTGTCGCCGCCGCGATCGAGCGCGAGCAGCCCCGCGGAACCAGCATCTCGGTGAACGCATTCGACACTTCGGCATTCTCGAGCTTCGTCATGATGGTGCACGTCCTCGGTGGCGATGCCGCCGGAGACGGCGCAGAGACCGATCAGAACGCACTTCACGATCTGGTCGAAGAGATCGTCGCACCCCGTTTCGCCTCGGTCGCCGGCGTCGCCCAGGCGATCCCCGCCGGCGGCGCTGGCCGACAGGTGACGCTGGCCGTCGACCTCGCCCGCGCCGCGGCGATGGGGGTCACCACCGACGAGGTCACCCAGGCGGTCAATCGCAACGTCGATCGACTGCGCTACCTCGGCAATCTCGAGGCCGAGACCGGGCGCACCGACGTCGTTCTGGACGGCAGACCGCCGGGTCTCTACTCGCTAGGCCAGGCCCGTATCCACCCCGATCGACCCTTGCAGCTGCGCCACGTCGGCGAGATCGAGTTCGGCTCGGGGCGCGAAGAGTCGCAGTTCCGCGTCAACGCGCAGCCGGCCGTCGGGCTGATCCTGTTCCAGGAGGAAGGTGCGAACCTGGTTCGACTCGGTCGAAAGCTACGGGTGCGGGCCGACGAGGTCCGTGAAGAGCTGCTGCCGATGGGTCTCGACGTGGTGATCGGCTTCGACGCCGCAGAGCTGGTCGAGGAACAGATCTCACGCCTCGCCAAGCTCGGCCTGTCGGGCTTCGGCATCGCCCTGGTCGTTCTCTTCCTGTTCCTAAGGCAGTGGCGCGCGGTAGCCGTAGTTGGCGTCGCCGTGCCGGTGAGCCTGTTTGCCGCGTTGGCGCTGCTTTATCTCTTCGGCGAGACCCTGAACATCATCACACTCTTCGGCTTGGCGTTCGCCGTGGGACTTCTGGTCGACAACAGCGTGGTGGTCTACGAAGCCGTACAGCGACGCCTCGAGCATGGTGCCTCGCCGGAGCAGGCGGCACGTGACGGAGTGCACCGCACGGTGCGCGCGATCGGCGCCGCCAGCCTGACGACGGCGGTGGTCTTTCTGCCTTTGACGGTGATCGAGTTCGACGACACTTTGATGCGCGAGTTGATCGTGGTGGTGGCGCTGGCGATCCTGCTACCGCTCGGGGCGTCGCTGCTAGTCGCCGTCGGCCTGGTGCCGCTTCTGGCCCACCGCCTGGCGGCACCGGCCGCGGTGCGCCACGTCGCGCGCAATCGGGAGAAACGTCGTAAGCAGGGAGGGCTGATTCCTCCCGACCGCGCCCGCATCCTGTTCACCGGGCTGGTCTCGGGCGCCCTGCGCCATCCTCCCGCATGGCTCGCCGGGACCATCTTCACCGTCATGATCACGGTGATCGTGGCGCTACCCTGGGTGGTGGTGGACACCGCATCGCAGGAGGCTCCTGAAGCCGACTCTATTCAGCTGGTGGCACGTTTCAAGAGCGGCCGCGGGTCGCTGGAGGCCGCGAGCGGCGCGGTGCAGCGACTGGAGCGCGCCGTGCTCGAGATCGAGGGCGTAGAAACGGTCGAGTCGTTCGTGCAGGAGGACGGTGGCTCCATCACGATCAATCTGGTCGACGAGGCCGAGCGCCCACCCAACCTCAGCGCCGCGCGCGTTCGCCAGGTCGCACATGAGGCCGCCCGGGAGGTCGACGGCCTACAGATCCTTCGCCCCGGCGAGGAGGAGCTCGGTGGGCGCGGGGGTGGCGATGCCAACGTTCAGGCGGCGCTGGGCAGCGGGCCGGCAAAGGTCGTGCTGTCGGGACCTGACAGCGCCGACCTCGAGCGTCTCGCGCTGGACGTGCGTCTGCGGCTCGACTCGATTCCACAGATCCAGCGCTCCTGGATGTCGGTGGCCCCGGGCATCGAGGAGATCTGGGTCGAGCCCAATCGGCGCGCCTTCGAGGCCTTTGGCCTGACCCTCGACCAGGTACTCCCCACGCTCGCCCTCGCCGGCCGGGAGGGCGAGCGCATTCGTAACGGCTTCGTACTTCGCACGGGCCGCGAGCTGCCGATGGTCGTGGAGCGCACCAACGCGCGCGCCAACCGAGGTGCACAGCAGGAGCTGAGCCGCCTACGGCTGCAGACCGAAGCCGGAGTCGTGCCGATAGCGGCGCTCGCGAGCATGCGCCGTATGCCCGCACCGCCAACCATCGTCCATCACAACGGCCGGCGCGAGATGGAAGTCCTGTACCGACTGTCTGACGGCGTGCCCGAGACCGGGCCAACCCGCCTCGCGATCGAGGAGCAGATCGCTTCGACCATCCGCTCGGTGCCGCGGCCGCGAGGCTTCACCGTCGAGGTGTCGTCGGGCGAAGAGACCACCAACTGGTTCCGGCGGATTCTCGTTCCGGTCGTGCTGCTGCTCTTTCTCGTTCTGGCGATGACCTTCGAGTCGCTGACCCTGCCCGTTCTGGTCCTGCTCGCCCTGCCGCTGACGCTTCTCGGCGCGACCTGGGCGCTGGTCTTCGCCGGCATGCCGCTGAGCATGATGGCGCTACTCGGCGCGCTCGCACTCTTCGGCCTGACCGTCAATCCCGCGATCCTGCTGGTGGACCGCATGCAGCAGAAGGTACTGGGGGCCGGCTGGTCGCCGGGCGCGGCGGCCCTGGCCTCGGTGCGGGAGCGCACCCGGCCGGTGCTGATGACCACAGCGACGACCGTGGCGGGGCTATGGCCGCTGGCGCTGGCGACGGGCCGCGAGAACGAGATCTGGCCGCCGTTCGCGACCATCGTCATGGGTGGTCTCGTGACCTCGACACTCCTGACGCTGCTGATCATCCCGGTCGGCTTCATCCTGCTGCAGAAGCTTGACACGCTGTTCGCACGGGTCGGTCCGTGGTTGGTCGTCGCCTGGCTGGGCTCGACGGTTGGAATCATGACCACTCTGATCGTCACTGAAACCCTCACTTCGCTGCTGTGGCAGATCGTCAGCTCGCTGCTCGTGGGTGGGGTGCTGCTGGCCGTGGCGGTGTTCGTCTTCCGTCGGGTAGAGGTCAACGAGCCGGACACCCGTGCCGGACCGCCGGTTCTCGAGGTGCGCCACCTACGCAAGGTCTACGGCGTGCCGGGCCCGATCCGTCGAGCGATACAGGCCCCCAAGGACTTCGCGGCCAAGGTCGTGGCCACCGGCGGCAGCGCCTTCGATCCACGTGACGCGGTCGGTGCTTTGCTACCGGCCCTGCTTTTGGGCAGCGCCTTCGCGGCCCTGGCGCTGAACGTCCAGGGTGGCATGTGGCGCCTGTTCTATTGGCTCCTGGTCTCGGCCTGCGGGGTGCGTTTCCTCCACGAGATCCGACGCGCACGAGGCAAAGTCAATGCGGCTGGCGCCGTCGACCCCGGGGGTCTCGAGGGCCTGCTTGCCGCGGTGGTCCCGTGGGCGGTACTGGGTGCCTTCACCTGGGTGATGATCCTCGCGCCTCGCATCGCCGGCGGTGACGACCTGGTGTCGCCTTTCTGGCCGATCGCTGGCTCGATTCTGCTGGCCATCGGCCAACTTGCCCGGCGCAGCGCGGTGCGCCAATCGAGAGGCCTGATCGAGGAGCGCGTCGACAGTGGCGCCCTACGCTATCCACGCACCCTGTTGCGACGGATCGCGCGCAGGCTGGGTGGGCTCGACCTGCCGAGCGATCCGGTGCTGGCGCTCGCGGCGGTGAGCTTTCGGGTCGAGAAGGGGATGATCGGAATCCTCGGCCCGAACGGCGCCGGCAAAACGACGCTCCTCAGACAGCTTGCCGGAATCCTCGACCCGACTCGCGGCACCATCTCGCTCGGCGGCGTACCGCTACGGAAGGTGCAGAAGGTCCTCGCCCGCTGGGTTGGCTATCTGCCGCAGGATGCCGGACTTCCCGGCAGCCTCTCGCCGAAGGAGTATCTGAGCTACTTCGCGGCACTCTACGACCTCGAGCCCGGCATTCGTGCCGAGCGCGTCGACAGCCTGTTGAGCGAGGTCGGCCTGTCGGAGAAGGCCGACACCAGGATCAAGGAGCTCTCCGGTGGCATGCGCCAGCGGGTCGCCGTGGCCCGAACGCTCTTGAGGCTGCCGTCGATCATCATCGTCGACGAGCCCACGGTCGGCCTCGACCCGAGAGAGCGCATCCGCTTCCGCAACCTGCTGGCGCGGCTGGCACGCGACAGGATCGTGCTGTTCTCCACCCACGTCGTCGAAGATGTGGCCGTCGCATGCGAGCGGGTGCTGGTCATGGCGCGTGGCCGACTCACCTTCGATGGCGCACCGGAGGCCCTCGCGAATGTCGCCCATGGCAAGGTGTGGGAGACCCGTGGCCCTGCCGAGGAGGAGGCCGTGCCCGTGCCGGGCTCGATCCTGGCCGAGGAGACCCCCGGCGTCGATGGCACCACCGTGAGGCGCATCCTGGCGGAGAGCGCCCCGGTACCTGACGCGAAGCCGCTCGACTCATCGCTAGAGGACGGCTACCTCTGGCTGCTGGAGCAGGCACATACCGGAGGCATCGCGTGAGTGGGCGCATCCGCGGCAGGATCGAGCTCCTGCGGCTGGCGGCGATCACCATCGCCGGCCATCGCTTCTGGCTGATGCCCCTGCTGCCGCTCCTTTGGCTGCTGTTCCAGGCCGGCATCATTGTGCTCGGCCTCGAGGACGGCTTCGAGCCGCAATCGGCACAGGGGGCGCTGATCGGCTTCCCGCTGACCTTGCTGGCACTCTTTCTCGGACTGCGCATCATCGCCGGAGAGATCGACGGGCGCAGCCTCGAGATCACCTACACGGTGCCGGGTGGCTGCATACGTGTCTGGTACGCGAAGCTCACCGCGTCGCTTCTCATCCTGCTGACGGCAGAAGCTCTTCTGGCATCGCTGGCGTGGATCTTCTTCACCCCCTTTCCGACCATGGCTCTCTATGGGGCTTTCCAGGCAGCGGCCTTTTACCTGGTGCTGTCGATGGCGATGGCAACGCTCTTCCGCAGCGAAGCCGCCGGGGCCATGACAACGGTCGCCATCCTCGCCTTCAACGGCCTGATTACCGGCTTCGGCGACAACCAGGTACGGATCTCGCCGAGCTGGAACCCGTACGCGCTCGACAACGCCGATCCGGCCGAGGTCTTCGCTTGGACGCTGCAGAACCGAGTTGGCGTGGCGCTGGCCATCGCCGGTATCCTCGCCCGGGCATTAATGCGCGCCAACCGCCGCGAGCGTATGCTCGGGGGATGACGGCGGCGGCTCCGAGGATCTGTTGCCTCGACCTGGACACGTTCTTCGTGTCGGTGGAGAGAGTGATGGACCCCTCACTCGAGGGCAAGCCGGTCATCGTCGGTGGCCGGCCCGGCAGTCGTGGCGTGGTGACTGCGTGCAGCTACGAGGTGCGCGCCTCCGGGGTGCGCTCGGGGATGTCACTCACAAACGCCGGCCGCCTCGCGCCGGATGCCGTGCACCTGCCGGTGCGCCACGACACCTACGGTGAATACGCCAAGAAGGTGCGCGAAATCGCCGCCGACTTCACGCCAGTGCTGCAGGTGGCCTCGATCGACGAGATGTACATGGACTTCGCGGGCTGCGAGCGGATGTACAGGAGAAGCGGTGATGCCGACGACGACACCACCATCCGAAACACCGTCGAACGGCTGACCCGTGAGATCAAGGCCGAGCTGGGCCTACCCTCGAGTGCAGGCATCGCCACCAGCCCCTCGATGGCCAAGGTGGCGAGTGGGCTGGCTAAGCCGGCGGGCGTGATGCTGGTGACGGCAGGCACCGAGGCCGAGGTACTCGCTCCACTACCGGTACGAAAACTCCCAGGCATCGGTCCGGTGGCTGCCGAGAAGCTAGGCGAGGCCGGCATCGAGCGCCTGGGTCAGATCGCCACCGCGCCCGCGAACCGCCTTAAGGCGATCTTCGGCGCCTGGGCCGAGCACGTGCAACGCGGCGCCCGCGGCGAGGGATCGTCCGATCTCAGCCGTGACCGCCCCACCTTCCGCGAGCACGACATCGAGGGCAACATCGTCGGATCGATCTCCAACGAGCGTACCTTCAAGGAGGACACCGGCAACCCGTCAACCATCGATGCCCGCCTCTGCTCCCTCGCCGAGCGGGTCTGCTGGAGAGCTCGCAAGCGCGGCGTGAAGGCGCGTACGGTCACTCTCAAGATGCGCTACGCCGACTTCGAGACTCTGACCCGGGCGCGCACCATCCACCCAACCTGCTCCGAGTTCGAGATCTACCCGGTCGTCCACGAGCTCTACACCAAGGCACGCACCCGTCGCACCCCGATCCGACTGCTCGGCATCCAGCTCTCGAACCTCGGCTTCTTCGACGACCAGCTCGGCCTATTCGAGGACGATCGGCGGCGCAACGAAGCAGTGGACTCCATCCGCGAGAAGTTCGGCTACGACGCTGTCTGGGTCGCGACCTCGAAGATCCGCGATCGCCAGCGATCGCGCGGCGGCTAGGATGGGCGCCCTTGAGCGATCTCCGGGTCTACGAGCGCTTCTCTGACGCCGTCGGCACCACGCCGCTTGTGCGCCTGCGTCGATCGGTCGAAGGGCTTGGCTGTCAGGTCTGGGCGAAACTCGAGTTCATGAATCCCATGGGCTCGATCAAGGATCGGATGGCCCGCCACCTGGTGCTGGAGGCGCTCGAGGATGGGCGGTTGAGGGTCGGCGACAGCCTGGTCGAGGCCTCGTCGGGCAACACCGCCATGGGGCTGGCGATGATGGCGGCCCAGGAAGGTCTCGGCTGCAAGATGGTGGTGCGCTCACAGACCTCGAAGGAGAAGCTCGACTGTCTGCGCGCGCTGGGAGTGGAGCTCGTGCTGGTCGACGGTGATCTACCGGCCGACCATCCTGACAGCTACAACCGCAGAGCCCGAAGAGTAGCCGAAGAGACTCCCAACGCTTTCTTCCCCGATCAGCACAACAACCGCTCGAACAATGCCGCCCACTACGCCACCACGGGTCCGGAGATCTGGCGCCAGATGGAGGGCCGTGTCGACGTCGTGGTCGCCGGCATCGGTACCGGGGGCACCATCTCGGGCGTAGCCCGCTATCTCAAGGAGCAGGACCCGTCGGTCCGGATCGTTGCGGTCGACATCGAGGGCTCGATCTTCACCGGCTACTTCAAGACCGGCGAGGTCTGCGAACCAGGCCCCTACGTGCTCGAAGGACTTGGCGACGAAGAGCTCATCGACTGTCCGGAGTGGGAGCTGATCGACGACATGATCCAGGTCACAGACGGCGAGGCCTTCCTCGCCGCGCGCGACCTGGCCCGCTCCGAGGCGATGCTCGTGGGCGGCTCCAGCGGAGCCGCCCTGTGGGGAACTCGCCAGGTTGCCGCGGGCCTCGGCCCCGAAGCTCGCATCGTCACCATCTTCCCGGACTCCGGCGCCCGCTATCTGTCCACCATCTACAACGACGACTGGATGCGGGAGCGTGGCTACCTCTGACCGAGCGCCGGCCGCCATCTCAGAAAGGCGCTACCATGAGTCATGACGGAACCGGCCACGAACGCGAAGGCTCCGAGGTCGCTCATCATGGACTTCATGCGGCGCCTCGCCGGCGGCGAGATGGATCTCGCCGAGGCTCCCGACTTCGAGCTCGAGATGCTCACGGCACAGGGCACCCGCAGCGGCGGGTCGCGCAGGCTCGCCGATCACCGGGGTCGGCCCGTCGCTCTGATCTTCGGCTCCTACACCTGACCGCCCTTCCGCGCTCAGACAGGCCGCCTGAACGAGATCTACCGGTGATACCGCAGCGCGGTGGACTTCTTGTGCATCTACATTCAGGAGGCGCACCCGATCGACGGGTGGAAGCCGCGATCTCGGCCTGGCCCCCCGCCCCTTCTTCCTGAGCGCCAGGCGCGCTCACGTAGCCTCTCTGCCGAGTGCCGCTGCCGCTCGTGAGAAGCAACCGCCCCCCCCCCGAC
>JAYZDP010000127.1:0-5625 GCA_036337765.1 Acidobacteriota bacterium | reverse complement strand
GGATCGCGTTCTGGAGCCGTGTGCGGACCACGGCGGGCTTCTACGTAGCCGGCCGCGGCGTGCCGCCGATCGCCAACGGCATGGCGACGGGCGCCGACTGGATGAGCGCCGCGTCGTTCATCTCGATGGCCGGGCTGATCTCGTTCATGGGCTACACCGGCACCATCTACCTAATGGGCTGGACCGGCGGTTACGTGCTGTTGGCGCTGCTGCTCGCGCCCTACCTGCGCAAGTACGGCAAGTTCACCACCTCCGAGTTCGTTGGCGATCGCTACTACTCCCAGACCGCTCGGTTGGTCGCGGCCGCCTGCACGATCTTCGTCTCGTTTACCTACATCGCCGGGCAGATGCGAGGTGTCGGCATCGTCTTCTCGCGCTTTCTCGAGGTTGACGTCAACACCGGCGTCGTCATCGGCATGGCGATCGTTTTCGTCTACGCCACCATGGGCGGCATGCGCGGCATCACCTACACCCAGGTGGCGCAGTACTGCGTGCTGATCGTCGCGTATCTGATTCCCGCCATCGCCATCTCCTCTCAGATGACCGGCAATCCGATCCCGCAGCTCGGCTTCGGTGGACGCGTGAGCGGAGGGGAGAACGCAGGCATCTACCTCCTCGAGACACTCGATCAACTCCACCGCGAGCTGGGGCTGCCCGAATACACGGCGGCGTTCGTCGCCGGCAAGAAGGGGATGATCGACGTCGCGGCGATCACCCTGGCGCTGATGGTCGGCACGGCCGGTCTGCCTCACGTCCTGATCCGGTTCTACACCGTGCCCTCGGCGCGCGCCGCGCGCTGGAGCGCGCTGTGGGCCATCGTCTTCATCGGTATCCTCTACACCACCGCTCCGGCCGTCGCCACCTTCGCCCGCGTCAACATGATCCAGACCCTTCACGAGGTGGCCTACGATGAGGCCCCGGAATGGTTCACGAACTGGGAGACGACGGGGCTCATCTCCTTCGAAGACAAGAACGGCGACGGCATCATTCTCTATGCGGGCGACGCCAATGAGGCCAACGAGCTGATCGTCGACCGCGACATCATGGTCTTGGCCAACCCCGAGATCGCCCGCCTACCGGCGTGGGTCGTCGCCCTTGTCGCCGCGGGCGGACTCGCCGCCGCACTGTCGACCGCCGCCGGGCTGCTCCTCGTCATCGCCTCCGCGATCTCGCACGACGTGGGCAAGTCGGTGCTCCTTCCCGAGATGCGCGAGGACCGCGAACTCTTGCTGGCCCGTGTCGCCGCCGGCGGTGCGGTCATCGTGGCGGGCTATTTCGGCATCAACCCGCCCGGCTTCGTCGCCCAGGTGGTGGCCTTCGCCTTCGGCCTGGCAGCCTCGAGCTTCTTCCCCATCCTGGTTCTCGGTGTCTTCTCGAAGCGCACCACCAAGGAGGGCGCCATCACGGGCATGGTGAGCGGCATCGCCTTCACCGCGATTTACATCATGTACTTCCGCTTCGTGCGCCCGGAGGCGGGGGCAGACGAATGGCTCTTCGGGATCAGCCCCGAAGGTATCGGTGCCGTTGGCATGATCTTGAACTTCGTCCTGACGATGACGGTCAGCCGCTTCACGCCGCCGCCGCCGGAGAGCGTCCAGCGGATGGTCGAAGAGATCCGGCTGCCGCGCCAAGTCTCCGAAGACTAGCCGGCAGGCGATGGGCTTCGTTCGCCGTTCGGTGAACGGAGATGCGCTCGAGAACTACCTCACCACACCGGCCGAGGACCTCCTCTACGGCCGGCTCACTGCGAGTTTCGCGGACATCGAAGGGCGGCTGTTCCCGGGTATCGCAGTCGTTGTGCTCGCCATGATCGGGCTGATGGCGGCCAGAGTGCCGATGGGGCGCTCGCGCGCGGTCCACGCCCGAGCGTCCGGACTCGTCGTGGCAGACAGACCGCCACCGGGAGCGAATTCAGCGAGGTATATCAATGGCTCGCCAGCCAGTCCGAAGACGTCGCAATCGTGGAGCTGCCGCTCGGCAGTCAGGAGGAGTTCGAGCGCCTGCGGTAGGTCAAGCTGAGTCTCCCCCGGTTCGCCAATCGGCGGAGTGGATACCGAGGGGGAAGCCCGTGCCCCGCCGGGCCGAGCTCGCCCTCGATGGGGATCTGGCTTCTCGCCGGCAGACAGCTCGGCGGAGCGACGGAGCGGAGTTTCGACTCGACCTCCGAGAGCCGATGGACGTCCAGGGGTTCACCTCGCGTTGGGTCGCTGGGTTGCCGATCACCCGCGTGGCCTGAGTGTCGAACTGTCGCTCGACGGTGAGCAATGGTGGATCGCGAGCGAGGACTCGGCGTATCAGCCGGCGACTAGAGCTCACGCCGTTACCTCAGTGCCAAGTCCCGTCGCGGCCAGACCTTCAGATTCGCGGCAAACGCGTACGCGGGCCGAGCTAGAAGATTTCCTGTTGGTCCCGTGTCGATCGCACGAGTGCCGATCCGACCACGAGAACAAGCGCACCGCACGGTTCTCGGAGGTAGACCAGGAGCACCAATCGGACGAAACCCTCGAACATCATGAGGACTCCAACGACGACAACCCAGACTGAGGGACTTCCGCCAGCCACCGTTGACCCCAAGACGGCGCGACCGAGTGAAAGTTCGACCAGGGTAGAGACAAACGCGAGGATCCAACTTGGCCACCAGGAGCACTGAGACTCGAAGACTAGTCGGCCCTTCTCGGGACGCGCGCCGACGAGGAGAACTGCCCAGAGAAGCAAGCCAGTGGCTATCACGAGGCCAGCGTAGCAACGAGCCACAGGCGAATGACATCGGCCCGACTCCGCACCTTCCCCGGCTTGTCCGGCCGTAGTTGCGTCGATAGCACGCTGCTGGAGCGCTAAGCGTACCTTTTGCTTGGCCGAGCAGTCCGGCACCGGGTGGGCCGCAAGGTGAAGACGGTCAGGCTCGAGGAGAGAGCGACCAAGAACAAGACTGGCCAACAGCTGGCCAGGACCGGCACATTGACCCGCGTCGCGTTCCATCACAGCAGCCGCCCTATAGAGGACCTGCGCGGGCCGCAACTCCGATCAAGCCGGCTTCACGAGATGGACAAGAGTTCGTAAACCACTGAGAATGCACACATACCGGAGTGGCGGAACTGGTATACGCAGGGGACTTAAAATCCTCCGCCTTTGGGCTTCCGGGTTCGAGTCCCGGCTCCGGTACCACACAGCGACACCTTGTCGTTCAAAGCGAGCACCAAGGTCGACGCCTCGGCAGATGCCGTTGCGCTCTCGTATCTGCTTGTTCAACGAGCATCGAACGCGATCGATATGTAGTCTGGACATGTAGTGCGTCAAGTGTGGAGTGACGTGGGCGGCGGTAGACGAGTGTCGAATCGCGCGGTCCCGACCATCTCAAGGAAGATCAAATAAGGAAGCAAGATGGACACGGCAAGATCGTCGCCTGAACGGCTGCACGGCACTGCAAGACTGTTGCAAGAGAATGAGAGAGGGGCGGGGTAGCACCTCGGATGGAGATCGGGCCACACGCGGCCACTGAGGGAGCGACTTGCCGTAAAGGGAACAGGGAGTGATGGGGGGAGAAGCTGGGATGTCTGGTACCGACTCGCTGCGGACAGCGAAGCCTCGTTCTGACGAGCGCGTCTCTTACTCGGGGGACGAGATCACGGCAAGTCGCCTGCAGCACGCTGTCGACATCATCGAAGCATCGTTCACTCGCTGGCCGGCCATCGAGACCGGTGTTCCCGCCGTCGAGCATCTCCGGTGGAAGCTCGAGTATCCCGGCTGGGCCCCGAACGAACTCGTCATGGAGACTGCTGAGCGGGTCGAAGTGGGAGTGTACCTGAGGGTCCACCGTGTCTTCCGGATCGGCCGACGGAGTTATCGGGTCCGGGACTGGCAGGACAGCTGCATCCATCCCAACTACCAGGGCCTCGGTCTCTTCAGTCGCCAGAGCTGGGTGAACGAGACACTGCACGACTATGACTTCAGCTTCTGGTCCTCGATCAACCCGCGAATCATGGCGCGCGCACCTCTTGAGAGCGTCGACCTGGGACGGGATCTCAGAGCGTTCGTCAAGCCCATCGCTTCAAGCGAGGAGTTGGCGAGACGCCTCGTTCCAGCCGCTCGCTCCGGTCTCCGAAAGCGCGTCTTTTGGACCGCCATCTCCGCAGCCAGAGCGCTCGGCGCGATCAAGCGGCCCCCAGCACCCACGAACGAGCGCCTGCAGATCCAGCACAGCCGAGAGGTCGAGGAGATCCTCGACCTCTTCACTGCGTGCCTGAACGGGATTCCCCAACCGTCCGGCCTCTTCCAAGAGCGCAGCCGGGACTACCTTCAATGGCGCTACTGCGACCCCCGGACCGGGCGTACGTCGGTGTTAGCCGCTCTCGAGAACGGCGAGCCACGAGGCATGGCCGTCTGCAAGACTTCCGGAGACATCGGCTTGCTGATCGAGCTTCTGGCCGATCCGTGCCGCTTGGACGTGGCTTCCGAACTCATCGCCGCCGCGAACGAGCTGCTCGCGGACCGGGGAGTCGCCGCGGTTGTCTGCCGAGTGCCGCGAGACTCTCCCTTTCTGAAGGTCCTTGGCAGCCACGGCTACATCCGCGCCCCACTGCAGACGGGATGCCTGCTCAGCCCGGACAGAATAGGAGCCGCCGAGCTGCGCGACCTGCTTAAGGGGCGCACTCACCACATCATGATGGGTGACTTCGACTGGGCCTGACGACGCGTTCGCCCTAGGTAGCGATACTCAACAGTGGGGATCGATTTGCGGCACACTCAGGCTCAACAAGCGGCAATAGACGGCCCGCAATGGTCTTCCTTTCAAAGAGTATTCCAGAGTACTAACACGCTCTCCTGATCGGGCGGTCAGTAGACAAAGCAATCTCTTTGTGATTTTGAGATCATCCCGAGAGGTGCAATCTTGGGTGCATCGGCTAGCAACAATCCACAGCGTTCCCCCACTCTCCTCAGCAGGGCCGGAGCCTCAAGTTTCTGATTCGACTACTGTTGGGCGTTGGCGACCGTTGCGGTCTGTTGAGCCAGGCCCGACTTAGAATCCTCCGCCTTTGGGCTTCCGGGTTCGAGTCCCGGCTCCGGTACCAACTTTAGAATCAACGATTTACACTCCATACGTCAGGTCTCCCCTTCCCTCCATTCTCCAGCCAGGGTGCAATATTGGGTATCCTTTGCAGTGTTTCAGTCACCCACAACACAGAGGCACCGATGAACAATAAGCCACTTCTCACAGCAGTGGCCTTCGCGGCCTTCGCCTTCGTCGCGGGAAACGCCCAGGCCCAGGAAGGAGCATGCGTGTCAGGCGGCGAAGAAGCTGCGGTATGTTTTGACGTCACCTCGGAAGAGGAGTGCTGGCTCGAATTCTACGAAGGCGTCACCTGTGAGGAGCTGCTCGAGAATGAGCTCGGCGAGGAGTGGGACGGAGCGTGTGTCTTCCCAGATCCTGATGAGGAAGACCAGTGTGGTCTCGTCTGGGTCGAGACCGGTGAGTTGGACAGCGAAGACCTGTGCACCCTAGAGTTTGACGGGGTCTACCTCGGCGATGGATCCACGTGCGAGTCCGTACCGACCTTGCCAATGCCGGCGCTGTTCATCCTGCTTCTGCTGGTGACGGGAAGCGCGCTGATCGTGCTTCGGCGCAGC
>JAYZDP010000126.1:0-51866 GCA_036337765.1 Acidobacteriota bacterium | reverse complement strand
CCAGGACCAGTCCGACTCGATGGTAGAGGTCTTCGAGGAAAACGGCGTCGAGGTCACCTACGCCCTCTATCCCGACGAGGGGCACGGCCTCGGCGGCGCCGCCAACGGTGTCGGCTTCTGGGCCATGGCCGAGGCCTTTCTCGGGCAGTGCCTGGGAGGTCGAGACGAGCCTCTCACCGACCAGCTGATCGGATCGAGCGCCCAGATTCGGGGAGCCGAGCACATCCCGGGGCTGACAGAGGCGATCGCCAGGCGCGACGCGGCCGCCGGGAGCGGGCCGTGACCATGGGCCCGCTGCTCGCGACCCGCGATCGCTTCCCGATCCTGGCAACGAGCACCTACCTCATCAACAACTCGCTCGGCGCCATGCCCGAGGACGCCGAAGCCGGCCGTGCCCGCTACGCGCGTGAGTGGAGGGAGCTCGGCGTGCGCGCCTGGGCCGAGCACTGGTGGTCGCTTGGCGACCGGGTCGCAGACCAGGTAGCTCCGATCCTCGGCGCTCCGAGCGGTTCGGTGAGCATGCAGCCGAGCACAACCGTCGCGACCGCTACGTTTCTGTCCTGTCTTCGCCCAAGCGGGTCACGCCGTCGCATCGTCACCACCGAGCTCCAGTTCCCCTCCATTCTCTACCTCACGGAGAGCTGGTGCAGAGCTCACGCAGCCGAGCTCATCGTCGTACCCAAGTCGCACCGCTACGGCACGGACCTCGAAGCGCTACTGTCGGTCATCGACGACGACGTCCTGGCAGTGGTCGTGAGCCACGTCGAGTTCGCAACCGCCTGGATCAACGAAGCCGAAGCTCTCGCCCGGCACTGCCGCCTGCACGGGGCGAGACTGCTCCTCGACGTCTTCCAGTCCGCTGGTGTCCTACCCCTCGAGCTCGAAGCCTGGGGCGTCGACGCGGCGGTCGGAGGATGTCTCAAGTGGCTCTGCGGCGGCCCGGGCAACGCGTTTCTGTACGTCGATCCACGGATCGCGGACGAGCTAGAGCCCACCCTGACCGGTTGGCTCGCCCACCAGGCGCCCTTTGCATTCGAGCCACCGCCGATGCGGTTCCGCGATGGCGGCTCGCGATTCCTCAACGGAACCCCCCAGATCGCGGCGCTTTACGCCGCCGGGCCCGGGCTCGAGATCATCCGCAAGTACGGCATCCACGCGATCCGATCCAAGTCGAAGGATCTGGGCACCCTGCTCTGTGAACAGGCCCGCAGTCGCGGGCTCGAGCTCGCCTGTACGACCGACCCTGACGCTCGAGGTGGCACCGTTACTCTCGATGTCCCCCACGCCGAAGGAGTCGCCCGCGAGCTGGCCGACCGCGCGGTGATCGTCGACTACCGCCCCGGCTACGGCCTACGCATCGCGCCGCACTTCTACAACACCGCGAAGGAGTGCCTGCATTGCCTCGCGCAGATCGAGGCCATCCTCGCCGACGGCAGCTGGGCCCGTCATCGAGGCGTATCCGGCACGGCCCCGACCTGATCGTCGGACGACAGACAGCAATAACCTTCTCTTCGACGCGTACGCGACCACCCGCCCCTGGATAGATTGGTGGAAGCGCATGGGAATCGAGCTAGAGCGCTTCGCGCGCAGCGCGGAGGGCGACTCCCGATGACAATGCGTATCCGACGTTCCGGCCACAGGTCGGAATGGCGGAAGCGCATGGGAATCGAACCCACCCTCGACCCCGAAACCAGAGCCGAACAACGGTTTTGAAGACCGCGGGAGGCACCAGCCCCCGAGCGCTTCCATGCGGCTATTGTAGCGACTGCAAGTCGAGGAGATCCCCGTCAGCTCCCTCGAGATCGACGTAGCCACGCTTGAGCAGGAAGGAGAACTGGTCCGCGGGCATCGGTCGGCAGACCAGGAAGCCCTGAGCGAAGAAACAGCCGACCTCGCGAAAGAAGGAGAGCTGCTCCCGGGTCTCGAGGCCCTCGGCGACTACCTCCAGGCCGAGGCCCTTTGCCAGACCGATCATCGCCTCGACGATGGTGACGCTGTCGGCGTACCGGTATCGATCGGAAGATAGAAGCGGTGGCGGAGCCGTACCGGTGGGCCCGGCCCCAGCGCCGTGCCACGAAGAACAACGTCACGAAGCAAGCGCCGACTGCCACCCCCTGCCGCGAAGGCCGACGGGAGCTCCACGGCGATCTCAACGACCGAGGCGTCGGCGTAGCGCGCGGGTACGGACAGCGACAGAGTCGCCACCACACTCCGAGCTTGGGGTTCGGAATCCGCAGGCAGGCCCGCGACGAACGATCGGAGCCCGTCGCCGCGGCCATAGATCTCTTGCCCACGCTGGCGCAGATCGCCGGCACGACGATCGGCGACCCGGCCCACCTCGACGGTACGAGCCTCGCGCCTCTACTGCTCGGTGCTGCGACCGCCGAGGACTGGCCCGAGCGCGAGATCCTCAGCTTCTGGCGCGGGCGGGTGAGCGTGCGCACGCAGCACCATCGACTCGATACCGAGGGGCGGCTCTTCGACATCCCCCTCGACCCCGGCCAGAGGATCGACGTCACCGACGACGAGATGACCGAGGTGCGGCGCCTGCGGGATCTGTCGGCCGCCTGGGCCACGGAGATGCTCCTCGAGCTCGGAGCGACAGACGAGCGACCGTTTCACTTCGGCGGCGCACCCCGGACTTGGCTGCCGGCGCGAGACGGGCGGGTCGCGGGCGGCGTGTCATGCAGCAACCGTTTCCCAAACAGCTCGCACTTCACCAACTGGACCCACACGGCGGACCGCATCCACTGGCCCGTCGAGGTTGTGCGTCCGGGCCGCTACCGCGTCGGGGTCGAGTACACCTGCTCGCAAGTCAAGCTCGGCTCGAGAGTCGAGCTACGTCTCGGCGGACAAAAGCTCGCCGCCCAGGTCGATGTCGCGCACGACCCAGTGATCTTCGGTCCCGAGAACGGCCGTTTTCCTCGCCAGGAGTCAGCTTTCAAACGCTTTGCTCTTCTCGAGCTTGGCACGATCGAGCTCGCCGGCCAGGGAGATCTGGAGCTGCGCGCAACCGACATCCCCGGCGGATGGGTGATGGAGGTCGCGGCGCTGCGCTGACCGCGATCGAGCGCTAAGATCGACGACCCATGCCCGACCAGATATTCCTCCCGCAGTTCGTCTCCCGCAACGCCGTGACCTCGCCGGACGCGATCGCGCTCCAGCACGTCGACGGTCGTTCGATGACCTGGCAGGAGCTCGACGCGACCTCCCAGAGCTGGGCGACGGCACTCGAGCGGCAGGGCGTGCGGTTCGGCGAGCCCGTCGTAACTATCTTCCCGATGGGGTTCGAAGCTGCGCAGTCCTGGATCGGGGCCGCGGCGTTGGGAGCCATCGAGGCACCGATCAACAGCTCCTACAAGGGGACTTGGCTCAAGCACCCGATCGATCTGACAGGCGCGCGCCACATGCTGATCGACGCGCGCTTTCTCGATGCGGTTGCCGAGATTGCCGACACGATCTCGGGCGTGGAACTTCTAGTCGTCTTCGGAGCAGATGGCCGGGACTTACCCAGCCTGCCGTTCCGCGTCATCACGGGCGAAGAGTTCCTCCACGGCGCGGAGCCGACCGAGCGAGAGTCTCGCAAGCGTTGGGAAATCGCCTCGCTGATCTTCACCTCCGGCACGACCGGACCGTCGAAGGCGGTCATGGTCCCCTACGGTCACCTCGAGAGCCTGATGAACGCCGATATCGGCTACGAGCGCGGTGCCGAGACCCAGTACGCGCCCTTCCCGCCCTACCACATCACTGGCAAGGGCCCGATCTACTCGTCGGCCGAATACTGCGGCCGCGTCGTCATGCGCGAGGTGTTCTCCACCAAGGCCTACTGGCAGGATGTCCGTGAGCACGGCTGCACTGGAGCCGTAATCCTCGGCCCGATGGCCCAGTTTCTGCTGTCGCAGCCCGAGAAGGACGACGACGCCCAAAACCCCCTCGAGCACGTCCTCATGGCACCGGTCATCCCCGAAATCGACCGCTTCTGCGAGCGCTTCGGCGTTGCCGTGCACACGGTCTTCAACATGACCGAGATCAATAGCCCGGTCACCAGCTCGAGCCGCAGCGTCGACGGCGAGACCTACCGCAGCTGCGGGCGGCCGCGGCCGGGGGTCGAGGTGCGCATCGTCGACGAGCACGACATCGAGGTGCCGCCCGACACCCCGGGCGAGATGATGGTGCGTGCAGAGCCCTGGGCGCTGAATGCCGGCTATTGGGGCATGCCTGAGAAGACCGCCGAGGCCTGGCGCAACGGCTGGTTTCACACCGGCGACACCTTCACCCGCGACGAAGACGGGAACCTCTACTTCGTCGACCGGGCCAAGGATTACATCCGCCGGCGCGGTGAGAACATCTCGAGCTTCGAAGTCGAGACGACGGTCAACGGCCACCCGGACGTCCTGGAGGCGGCGGCGGTCGCGGTGCCGTCGCCGGAGGGCGAGGACGAAGTCAAGGTCGCGGTGGTGATGATCGAGGGCAAGCTCCTCGATCCCGAGTCGATCATCGAGTACCTGATCCCCCGTATGCCGCGCTTCGCGATCCCGCGCTACATCGAGGAGATCGCGGAGCTGCCGAAGACCCAGGCCACGCAGCGCATCCAGAAGGCCGAGATCCGAGCCACCGGCATCGGCGAGCACACCTGGGACCGCATCGCCGCCGGCGTCGAGCTGCCGCGCTAGCGAGCGAGCGCGAATCGCAGGCCTCCCAGACGGAGGTCTCCGTGGACCCGAGCAACTGGCCCGCTTCGAGCGCGAGGCCCATCCCCTTGGCCGCCGCGACAAACTGATCGGAATCGGAGAGAATCCGGCTCCCTCTGATTCGTAAGGAGCGTAGATGACGAGTCCCGGCAAGGTGGATCCGGAAGAGCTGCAGAAGTGGGCGGCCAAGGGGATGGGCCTCGCGTATCACGCGAGCCTCGCTCCCGAGCGCCGAGCCGTCGTCTCGAAGTTCGGCGACCGGACCTGGGGCGGGCTGAACGAGAATGCCAACCGCTTATCGCGCCGGCTACGGAACGCCGGCGTGGGCCCCGGTGACGCGGTAGCGCTTCTGAGCCGCAACCGGTCGGAGTTCATCGAGACGCTGCAGGCGGTGGCGCGCAGCGGTGGGCGGATGACGCCGATCAACTGGCACCTGACACCCGAAGAGGTGGCGTACATCGTCGACAACTGCGAGGCCAAGGTGCTCATCGCCGACGTCGCCTTCGCCGAGTCGGCAACCATGGCGGCGGCCGCATCGCCGGGCCTGAAGCTCGGCCTTGTCGTCGGCGGCGAAATCGAGGGGTTCGAGGACTACGCCGACTCGCTGGCCGGGCTCGATGGATCGGACATCGAGGATCCGCAGCTCGGCACGTCAATGCTCTACACGTCGGGGACAACGGGTCGGCCCAAGGGCGTGTTTCGCAAGCCCGACCCGAACCCACCTCCACTGCTTCTGAAGTGCCGCGCGGCCGCGGCCTGCAACCCGGAATCGGACATGGCGCTGGTGACGGGGCCGCTCTACCACGCAGCACCGCTCGGACTGAACCTCGCGATCCCGTTCGGGGTCGGCGTTGGGGCCATCCTGATGGACCGATGGGACGCGGAGGAGACGCTGCGGCTCATCGACGAGCACCGAGCGACGCACACCCACATGGTGGCGACGATGTTTCATCGCCTCCTGGGACTGCCCAACGAGATCAAGCAGCGCTACGACACCAGCTCCATGCGCTGGCTCGTGCACGGCGCGGCGCCCTGCCCCGTGCACATCAAGAAGGCGATGATCGAGTGGATGGGGCCGGTGCTCATCGAGTACTACGCGGCGACCGAGGGCGGCAGCTACTACGTCGACTCGGACGAGTGGCTGGCCAAGCCCGGCACGGTCGGACGGCCCCTGCCCGGCACCAAGGCACAGGTGCAGGGCGACGACGGCACTGTCGTCGGCCCGGGCGAGACCGGAACGATCTACTTCAAGGCCCCGGACAACCGCTTCGCGTACTTCAAAGCCCCCGACAAGACTGCCTCCGCCTACCGCGGCGACTACTTCACGATGGGCGACATGGGCTATGTCGACGAGGACGGCTACCTTTTCCTCACCGGACGCAGCGCCGAGACGATCATCGCCGGCGGAGTCAACATCTACCCGCAGGAGATCGACGACGTGATCTCTCAGCACCCGGCGGTGCACGAGGTCTGCACGGTCGGCATGCCCCACGACGAGTGGGGCGAGAGCGTGGTGACGGTAGTGGAGATCAAGGAGGGGATCGAGGCGTCCGACGAGTTGGCCGAGGAGATGCTCGCGTGGGCGCGCGAGCATCTGCCCGACTACAAGCGGCCGCGCCGCATCGACTTCGCCACCGATCTTCCACGCCTGCCTACCGGCAAGATCCTGCGCCGCCAGGTACGCGAGCCGTACTGGGTAGGGCGCGACAAACAGATCTGAGCTCGCAGTGCGCCAAGGGCGCGGGCGACTCCCGTACACTGTCGGAAAAGGGAGGGTAGCCGTGACTCAGAACTCGATCCGATTCCTCACGATCGGCCGGCTCGCCGTGTTGGCGGTGGCGATCTTCGCAATCTCGACTCAGGTCATCGCGCAGGACGGGTGGACATTGGACGCTCGTTCCGTGCCGCCACCGGCCGCGGTATCGAAAGAGCTCCACGACGCTATCGCCGGCGCCCCCAAGCCCGATGCGGCCACGCAGTGGGGAATGATCCCCGACAACGACGACGGCTGGCGCGCCATGCAGAACGCCACCGCGATGATGCCGCTGGATCCGATGGCCGAGCAATTCGGAGTGTCTGTCGAGAAGAAAGTGATCGCCGGGGTCACCGTCTTCGCGATCACACCGAAAGAGCCCAGCACCGCGCACGCCGACCACGTGTTCCTGCACGTCCATGGTGGCGGATACGTGCTGGGAGGCGGCAACGGCTCGGCGACGGAAGCGATCATGGCGGCAGGCACGATCGGCATGACTTCGATCTCGGTCGACTACCGCATGCCACCGGACCACCCGTTCCCGGCTGCCGTCAACGACACGGTCACCGTCTACAAGCACCTGCTGAAGAGCCACGACGCGAACGCGATCGTGATCGGCGGTACCTCGGCCGGGGGTGGCCTGGCCATGGCGGCCGTCCACAGGTTCAAGGAGCTAAGTCTCGACGTGCCCGGTGCGATCTACGCAGGGACACCGTGGGCGGACCTCACCAAGACTGGAGACACGCTCTTCACCAACGAAGGTCTCGACAGGGTGCTCGTCTCCTACGACGGTCTGCTCGACGCGGCGGCGAAGCTCTACGCTGACGGCACTGATCTGAAGGATCCCTTGCTCTCGCCGGTCTACGGCGACTTCGCCGGCTTTCCACCGACCTACTTCGTGACCGGTACGCGCGACATGTTCCTGTCCGACACCGTACGCACGCACCGCAAGATGCGCGCCGCCGGGGTGATCGTGGACCTTAACGTGTACGAGGGCATGTCTCACGCCGAGTACCTGATGGTCGCCGCATCCCCCGAGTCACGGGACATGTTCACTGGGCTGGGCGCGTTCCTGAAGCAGCATCTCCCCTAGAGCGGCGGTCTCCGGGCCTGAATGTTGGCCTGGCGCTTAGAATCCCCCGCACAACGAACGGGAGACGGCATGGTCTGGAAACCGGAGATCGAGGAGCTCGCTCGCCGTAAGGCGTTCGCCCAGCAGATGGGCGGCGAGGCGGGTATCAAAGAGCAGCATCGGCGCGGCAAGCTGACTGTTCGCGAGCGGCTGGATCTGTTCTGCGACGACGGGTCGTTCAACGAGATCGGTGAGCTCGCCGGCGTCGGCACGTACGACGGCAACGATCTGGTCGACGTGCGGCCGTCGGGCCTGATCATCGGCACGGCACGCCTCAACGGGCGCAAGGTGGTGCTGAACGCCGGCGACTTCACCGTGCGTGGTGGCGCGTCAGACGGCTCGATCGGCAACAAGAGCGGCCACTCTCAAAAGATGGCCGGCGGCTGGAGGCTGCCCTACATTCGGCTTCTCGACGCCGCCGGCGGGAGTGTGAAGACCTTCGAGCAGATCGGGCGCACCTACATCCCGATCAACCCCACCACCCCCGGAATCGAGGACCTGCTCTGTGAGGTACCGATCGTGGGCGCGGTGCTCGGGTCCGTCGCCGGGCTGCCGGCGGTCGACGCGTGCCTCGCCCACTTCAACGTCATGGTGAAGGGCACAAGCCAGCTCTTCCCCGGCGGTCCGCCCGTCGTCAAGGCGGCGTTGGGAATCGACATCACGAAGGAGGACCTCGGCGACGAGCGCACCCAGGTCTTCGGATCTGGCGCCGTCGACAATCTTGCCGAGACGGAAGAAGAAGCCTTTACGATGGTCAAGCAGTTCCTCAGCTACCTGCCCGACAGCGTGTGGCAGATGCCGCCGCGGGTTCAAACCGGCGACGACCCCCAGCGCCGCGAACAGGAACTGATCGAGATCATCCCGCGCCAGAAGAACCAGTCCTACGACCCGCGCCGGATCCTCGACGCGGTTCTGGACAAAGAGTCGTTCTTCGAGATCACCCCCCACAACGGGTGCTCGAGAATTGTCGGCCGGGCACGCGTCGACGGCTACGCGGTCGGCGTGATGATCAACAACCCCAACTTCCTCGGCGGCTCGATGGACGTCAGCGCGGGTACGAAGGTGATCCGCTTCCTGCAGTTGTGCGACACGTTTCACCTACCGATGGTGTACTTCGTCGACGAGCCCGGCTTCATGGTCGGTCCCGAGCAACAGCGCCTCGGCATCGTCCGGGCGGGCGCCAAGATGCTGTGCGCCACCCTACGCACGCGGATGCCCTGGATCTCGATCCTGATCCGACAGGCCTACGGCGTGGCCGGACAGTGCCACGACCGGCCGAGCGGCATGTTCTCGCGCGTCGCGTGGCCGTCCGGACACTGGGGCTCCATGCATATCTCGGGAGGCGTGACCGCGGCCTACCGGCGCGTGATCCGCGAGGCCGACGATCCGGTCGCCAAGCAGAAGGAGATCGAGGATCGCCTGGAGGCCCTCGCCTCTCCTTTCCGCACCGCGGAGGCTTTCAACATCGAGGAGATCATCGATCCACGAGAGACGAGACCCATGGTCTGCGACTTCATAGAAACGGCGCAGGCGGTGCTCGAGACCCAGCTCGGGAAGAGTCCGACGCCCTATATGCCCTAGGCACGCGTGCTCGCCCAACCACACTTCGCCCACCGGCGCTAGACTCTCATCTCGATGATCCAGTTTCTTCGATCGATAGCGATCTCGGTAGTCGGCGCGCTGATCTTCGGGGCCGCGGCGACTGCAGCCGTCCAGGAGCCGACGGACGGAGAGATCCCGGTCTTCTCGGAGTCGATCCAGGTTCGCGTCATCAACGTCGAAGTCGTCGTTACCGACCGTAAGGGCAAGCGCGTCCGCGATCTCGAGCCCAGTGACTTCCGCGTCACCGTTGACGGCGAGCCGATCGCGATCGACTTCTTCACCGAAATCGCAGAGGGCGACGCGGCAACCTCACTCGTCGCCACCGGCTCGGACGTCGATGGCCCGGTGCCGGAGGGCGAGACGGTCCAAACCCGTTATCTGATCTTCATCGACAACCTCTTCTCTCAGCGGCACCACCGCGACCTGGTGCTCGAAGCACTCGAAGAGGATGTAGCCGGGATGCGCCCCGACGAGTGGATGGCGGTCGTGCAGTTCGACGGTGCGTACCTCGAGCTTCTCACCGGCTGGACCAACGACCACGACCGTCTCGAGGCCGCGTTCCAGCAGGCGCGGGCCACGGACAGTAAGGGCATGCATCGCCTGAGCGAGCTGCGACGCGTAGACGAGTTTCGCCAGATGGAGCAGGAGATCGTCGGTATCTTCGAACAGTCCAGCGCAGCTCCGAGTCTGCCATTTGGCGGCGGCGGTGACGGTGGTGGCGGGGGCGGGGGCCGTGCGGAAGAGCAGATGGAAGCGCTGAAGGCGCTGATCCTCGACAACGCAGGGGCCGTCGAGATCGACTACGCGCAGCTCGTCTCGCAGCAGGTACGGTGGGTGGCGCTCAGCGCCGCCGCCGCGATGCGCGGGCTCTCCGACGTCGGCGGACGCAAGGCCGTGATGCTTCTAGCCGGAGGCTGGCCCTCGCAGGCAGTCCAGTACGCCATCAGTAGCGGCTCGCAAAACACAACCCAGGCCCTCGACGCGGCGATGGCCGGTGTCCCCCTGGAGAGGAACGACCCGCTGCGGATCATCTCCGACACCGCCAACCGGCTCGGCTACACCCTCTATCCGATCGACGTACCCGGCTTCCAGCGGGCCGACGGAATCGAGCTCGGTGCCGCCACCGACAGCGCCTTCGTCAGCAACTTCGCTGCCTCGGGAGAAACCGGCCAAACGCGCCGCGACCGCGAACTCTTCCTGCACGACTCGCTCGAGTCGCTCGCTTTCGAGACCGGCGGTGAAGCCCTGATCAACGCCCAACGCATGGAGTCGCTACCCTTGGTGCGCGGCGACACGCGCGACTACTACTGGCTGGGGTTCAGCCGCGACCTGCAGGAGAACGACGAGCACCACTCGATCGACATCGAGGTGCTGCGGCCCGGCCTGAAGGTGCGCTCGCGCAAGGACTTCCTCGACCTGTCGTCGAAAGCCCAGGCCGACATGGTGGTCGAGGGGGCCCTGCTCTTCGACAGCTTTCTCGACGGCGGTGCGGGCTTGCTCAAGCTCATTCTCGGCGCGCCCCTCGATCCGTCGAAGAAGAAGCTCGAGGTGCCACTCGAGGTCGAGATCCCGCTCGACGGAGTTACCGTGCTCGAGTCGGCCGGTCAGTTCGTGGCCGAGCTCGAGGTACGTGTTTCGGTAAAGGACGCGAAGGGCAACACGGCCAAGAGCGTCGTGCAGGCCTTCTCGGTGCGCGGCGACGAGCCGCCCGGACCCGGCGACACCTACAGCTACTCGACCGTGCTCGAGATCCGCAACCGCAACCACAAGATCGTGGTCGGCGTGCAGGACATCCTCGGCGGACTGTCCCTTGCCGGAACAACTCAGCTCGACCCCGAGTAGGGCATGGCGTCAGGCGGGTCGGCGATGGTCGCGGTAGACCCGCAGCACGTAGTCGCGCAGCGGGCGGTCCGCGTGCTGGTCGAGCCACTGGCGCATGCCGATTGGGACCAGCTCCGACGGCGCCCACTCGATCGGATGCTCGAGGGGCTCCCAAAGCAAGCTCAGCAGTGCACAAAGCGTGAGATCGGCTCGCGTGAACGACTCGCCCACGAGGTAGGACCGGTCGGCGAGACGTGCCTCGATCTCCTCAAAGAACCTGCCTAGTCGCACTTCGTCGCCGCTCACATTCTCCGAAGTGGTCTCGTACAAGCCCCCGATCGCCCGTGCCAGGAAGGGGAAGGAGAGGGCATAGAAGGCCGGCGCCCAGGCCGGGGCACCCTGCTTGAAGTAGTAGACCGGGAGCTTGCGCTGGGGTAGCCCGTAGCCGTAGAAGATACGCCGCGTCGCGGGCCCGACCAGCTCATCGAAGCGCGCCTCGAGGTAGTCGATGATCTCGGCCGAGCCCTGGATGGCGGTCTCGCCGTCGATCAACACCGGCACCGTGGTCTTGCGCGCGATCTTACGAATCTGGCGTAGGTGCGGGCCGATCATGACCACTCGCCAGGAGTAGGGAACGCCCTTGTAGTCGAGGGCCCACCTGGCCTTCTCGACGTAGTGGGAGACGGTGAAGCCGTGAAGCTCGATCAGCTCGTCGTTCCCTCGCGTCACCGAAGGCCGAGAGCGACCAGCTTCGGAGGGTCGCTGCCGACCGGAACGGCAACCAGCTGTCGCCCGTTCGCCAGGAAAGTGATCGGGTTCGAGGTTACCTGCCCGTCCATCATCGTCTTCCAAAGCTCCGCGCCAGTGCGTTTGTCGAGCGCTCGAAAACCTTTGCCACCGCCGATCGCCGAGCCGCTGCGGCCCGAGCCTTCGGTGACGAAGAGCAGAGTCTTGGTCACCAGGGTCGCGGCCCGGGTGGGGGTGCCGAGGGGCGGCAGGTCCAGGTGCACGATCGCGGGGTGGTCTCGAGGGCCGTCGCCGCCGTTCGGCACCATCCAAACGTTCTCGCCGGTGTTCAGGTCGGTCGCCGTGACGCGACCGTAGGGGGGCTTGATCAGCGGCAGCCCCTGGGGACCCTCGACCCGGCTGCCGGTGCGCACGTAGGCGAAGTCGGAGCGGCTCTTGTCCGGCGTGACGAGCTTCATCTGTAGCAGTCGTGACATCGACGGAATGTAGAGCCACCCGGTCTCGGGATCGAGCGAGGCACCGGGCCAGTTGGCGCCGCCACCGTAGCTCGGCAGTAGCAGCGTCCCTTTTATGGATGGCGGGGTGTAGAGCGGGCCGTAGACGTAGTTGTCGAGCAGCTTCACCGCCTCCGCTCGCAGCTCGGGCGTGAAGTCGATGAGATCGTCGACCGTGATCCCCTGGCGCTCGAAGGGGGGCGGCTTGGTCGGAAACGGCTGGGTCGGAGCGGTTTTCTCGCCGGGAACGTCGGTCTGGGGTACGGGCCGCTCCTCGATCGGCCAAACCGGCTCGCCGGTCGCGCGATCGAAGACGTAGGTAAAGCCCTGCTTCGAGACCTGCGCCAGCGCCTTGATCCTGCGACCGCCGACCTCGATGTCGGCGAGAACTGGCGGAGTCGGCAGGTCGTAGTCCCACAGGCCGTGGTGGATCATCTGGAAGTACCAGGCGACCTCGCCAGTCTCGGCCTTCACCGCGACCAGGCTCTCGGCATACAGGTTGTCGCCGTGGCGGTCGCCACCGAAGAAGTCGTTGGTCGGAGTCCCGAAGGGCAGATAGAAGAGGCCGAACTCCTCATCGGCGCTGATGTTCCCCCAGACGTTGGTGTTGCCGCTGTAGACCCAAGACTCGCGCTCCCAGGTCTCGTTGCCGGGCTCGCCCTCCAGCGGCACCGAGTGGAAGGTCCACAGCGTCTTGCCGGTGCGCACATCCCAGCCGCGGATGTAGCCGGGCGGCATCGACCGGCGCAGAGCACCATCCGGAATGCGCGCGCCGACGGTGATGACGTTGCGGCAGATGGCGGGAGCAGACGTCACCGTGTACTGACTCGGATTGGCGATCCGCGGAATGCCCTCACGCGTATCGATCCAGCCCTCGCCGCCGAACTCCTCGACCAGCTCGCCGGTCTTCGGATCGAGAGCGTAGACCCGCGCGTTCAGAGCACCGAAAAATAGCCGCTGGTCGTCCCCATCAGCCCAGTAGGCCGGCCCGCGGTTGACGAAGCCGAGCCCCGAGCGGCTGCGCTGGGTGACGTCGACAGCCTCCGGGTTGAAGACCCATCGCGTCGCCCCCGTTGCCGCGTCGAGAGCGTAGGCCTGGCCAAGGGCAGTCGTGCCATACAGAACGCCGTCCACGACCAGGGGAACACCCTCGAAGTTGGTCGCGGACAACTGCGTGTGCTCCGCCAGGATCGGGGCGTCCGCAGTGGTCCACTCCCAGACGACCTCCAGCCGATCGACGTTCGAAGAGTCGATCTGGGCCAGGCTCGAGTAGCGCGTGAATCCGCTGTCGCCGCCGTGCACTCGCCACTCGCCCCCGTCCGCGCCCCTCTGAGCCCACGCAGCCGACCCTGTTACGACCCCGGCGAGCCCCACAACGAGCGCCCCTCCCACACTGATGTGCTTTCTCATAGGAGGGGGCACTCTACGACACCGCCCTTGACGATCTCGCCGCAACATCGTCCAATGCTCGAGAGAGGCTGGGAGGGGTACCCCAAGATTGCGTGACGCCCGCCGCCGTCGACACCCGAACTCGTGGCGCCTCACTTTCGATGAGGGCCTGCTGCTGGGGCTCCGTCCCGTGCGGTTGCTCGCCGGGCGGGCGCGTGCGAACTGGCGGTGGCACGGCCCGTTGACGGCACGAGAACGGCTGCGCGCCTGGAGGCTGGGCCTCCTCTACCAGTCCTACGCGCTCTACGATCTCGCGAGCCACGACCCCGCCGACTTTCTCAAGGACCACGTCGACATCGACTACTTTGTCTCGGAGTCGTCGCGTGGCGCGATTGGGGACAAGCTCACCTTACTACTCTCGATGCGAGCGACCGGCGTACCGACGCCGACCGGACTCGGCTACATCCTGCACGGCAGGGTCCATCCGCTAGACACCGCCGGCTGTCCGAAGATGCCGGTGGACTGGCTCGAGCAGTCAGCCGAGCTGACGGCGGGCTTCGTACTGCGCCCCAACGCCGGCGGGGGCGGACGCGGCGTACACATCTTCCAGCCCGAAGGAGCTGGGCGCTACGCCACGGCCGCACGCTCGCTCTCGGCCAACGAGCTCGCGGCCGAGATGGAACGGCTGGACGGGTACCTGATTACGCGCTTCGTCGAGCAGCATGCCTATGCGCGGGCGCTGCATCCACCAACTCCGAACACCCTTCGACTGCTGACGATCTGGGATCTCGAAACCAAGCGACCCTACGTAGCCGCCGCCGCTCAGCTCGTCGGGCGTCCAGGCCGTGGTGCCCTCTCCTCCTTCAGCGGAGGCGTCGGCGGGCTCTCGGTCGAGGTGGACCTCTCCTCGGGAGTGCTCGGTCGGGCGGTGAGCCTCACCGGCGACGGCAGGCGGCGCAGCAGCGATACCCATCCGGATACCGGCGCTCCGATCTCGGGTGTCGAGGTGCCCTGTTGGCGTCGGATCGCCGACACCGTCGAGCGAGCCGCGAGCGTCGTGCCTCACTCGCCCTACGTGGGGTGGGACCTCCTGCTCGATGACGCTTCGGAAGTCCAAATGATCGAGGCGAATCCCCGTCCTGGAGTGTTCGCCTGGCAAGCCCACCGGCCACTGCTTGAGGACCCTCGTGCGCGCCGCTTCTTCGAACACCTCGGCCTGGCCTAGGAGCGTGTCCGAGTATCGAACGGCGGAGATCACTCGGCGTAGTGGACTTCGAGGCGCCGGAGTCGACAATCGTGGTGGTCAGACCGGCGATGTACTTGCCCACCACCAGAAGCTCGCGTCGCGTCGGGGCGAGCAGGTAGTAGTGCAGGCTGCGGTCCAAGACCTCGCCGCGAAAGAGGCTCGTGAAGATGGCGACACAGCCGAAGAAGATGACCGCCCGCAGCATGAACGTCTCGAAGACGATGCCGTAGATCTGGCTGGCGCGTCCGATGCCCTCGCGCAACCGATCGTCGACCGGCAGCATCGCCATCAGGCCGAAGAGCGGGATCGGCATCAGAGCCAGCAGGTAGGTCGGAATTGGCGCCCGCATTCGCCTGCTCGTTTCCTCCTTCATGAAGACGTCGCGATGCCAAGAGAGTTAACGGGCCCCACGGTGTCGCCGTAGGGAGCACTAGAATGCCAACTCGTCACCACCCCTACTACGTAGAGCGGCTCGAAAAGGTCGCTACCGGAGCCGACACATGGAAACACTGATCCTCGACAGGCGCCCCAGCGGCGTCGCCACCCTTACCCTCAACAGGCCCCACAAGAAAAACGCCATCAACAGCGTCATGTGGACCGAACTGCTGGAGGTCTTCTCGACCTTCGGCAAGGGAGATAACGAGCGTGTCCTGGTCATGACCGGAGCCGAAGGCGATTTCTGTTCCGGCGCCGACCTCGCGGAGGGCAGAGATCGAGCCGCGGAGGATCCTCCGCCGCCAAGGCGCCATCAACTCGACCGCATGCACGATGTCTCGAAGGTGATTCTTGCCCTGCACCAGATTTCGGTGCCGGTGATCGCCAAGGTCGACGGTGTCGCGGTGGGTGGAGGGTGCAACCTCGCCCTCGGCTGCGATCTGATCGTCGCGTCGCAGCGAGCCCGTTTCTCGGAGATCTTCGCCAGGCGCGGACTGAGCCTGGACTGTGGCGGTTCTTGGCTATTGCCCCGGCTCGTCGGGATGCACAAGGCAAAGGAGCTGGCGTTGCTCGCCGAGGTCATCTCGGCCGATGAAGCCGAGCGCATCGGCATCGTCAACCGGGTGGTCCCACTCGAGGAGCTCGACGCCTTCGTTGACGAGTGGGCGACAAGGCTGGCGGAGGGCGCGCCACTAGCACTGAAGATGTCGAAACGAATGCTCACCGACGCCTTCTCCTACAGCCTCAACGAGGCCCTCGACGCCGAAGCGATGGCGCAGACGGTCAACTTCGGAGCTGACGACGCCAGCGAAGCGATCAACGCCTTCCTCGAGAAGCGCCAACCCATTTTCCAAGGTAGCTAGCGGGGGCCGCGGTAGTCACCAGTCCCAGACAGCCGCAAAGATCGATCGCGCTCATACCACGGCCCCCGCTAGCTTGCTGTCCCTCCGGGGGGCGCTCGCCGCGCAGGCCCAGAGGGGCTCGCACGCCTAGGGCGCCATGTCGGTTGGAGTCAGCGAGAAGGCGAGGGTCGCGGTGGTGTTGGGCGCAGTCAGTGCGTTGAGCACCTCGAAGCGTAGATCGGCCTGCTGTAGACGGGAGCCGGTGCGTACCAGCAGAGTGACCTCCTTGTGCGCCGGCACCTCGACCAGCTCGAAGTTGCGCACCAGCGAGTAGCCGCTGGTGTTGCGCAGCTTCAGGGTCGCGTCCGAGCGGTTCTCCAAAACCACTTCGAGAATGAGCGAGTTGGGTCTGTAGCTCGCGCGGGTCGCCACCAAGGAAGCCTCGAGTAGCTGGGTCATCTCAGCGGGGCGGGCGAGCAGGAGGTTCTTGTACCAGACGGCCGTGCGGCGCGCGAACAGCGCCTCCCGAATCGCCTCGCCGGTCTTCTCGGTCGCGAATACCAGATTGACCGGTCGATGCCCGCCCTCGTGGGGCAGGTAGTCCCAGTCGATCAGATTGTGTATGTCGGAGACCCCGATCAGAGCCAGGTCGTGATCGAGCGCGACCTGAAACGACTCGGGCGAGTAGGTTCGCCCGTTGGCGATCTCGATGCCGTGGAGCTTCCCGGTCGCGGCGTTGTCGCGGTGAAAGTCGGTGATCTCGGTCTTCAAAGAGTCGAAGTTGCTCCAAGAGTGGTTCCAGAAGACGAACGCACCCTGTGCGTTGGCCGCATCGACCGCGTTCTGCGCCGGCCACTCGCCCGCCTGGCGGGAGTAGACGCGCGCGTCGAAGGGCTCCGGAGGGGGGCCGGCCTCGAAGAGCGTGTTCGCATCGCTGATGAACACCGCGTTCATATGGCCGGCGGGAGCAAGGCGCGTGATCTCGGAGCCGGCGATCACGATCAGCTCCCGGTCGGAGCGCACGCTCGCCAACGCCACCTGATAGGAGCGATTGCGATCCGGGTGCGGGATGTCGACCAGGTGCGGCTGCCACTCCAGATGTTCCGTGATCGCCAACGCGTCAAGCCCGTCGAGCAGCGCCTCGGCGACGCGAACGCTGGGCCACACGTGCCCGTCGGAGAAGACCGAATGAGTGTGGAGGTCGACGACCAGAGTCAGATGGGATTCGGTGTCAGGGAACTCGATCGCCCTGCCGACCGCGTCGCGAAAGCCGACCGAGCCGTGCGCCAACGCGGCCACCGAAACCAACCCGGACACTGCGGCGACCCCCCAACGGGTTGCGGTGGAGGACTGCATCATCGAGAACCTTCCTTTCCGGCAAGCTGAAGCGTTGAACCACGAGCTTAGCGCTCTCGACGTAACTCACATGGAGAGATGTGTCCAGGCGCGTCACCCACCGGGCGTTGACCGAGGCCCTATGAGGCGCCGAACGTTCCCTGGTCGATCACCGTGTCGCCGTTCTGGCGAGCGGTGCGAAAGAGACAGCGGTCTCCCTCATCCCAGATCGAGACCGTCAGCGTGTCACCCGGGTAGACGGGTCGTGAAAAGCGGCCGTTCATCGACTGGAAGCGCGACGAGTCGCCATCGCAGATCGAGTGCAAGAGCGCACGGCCGGTGAATCCCCAGGTGCACAGCCCGTGCAGGATCGGGCGATCGAAGCCACCGAGCGCGGCGAATGCCGGATCGGAGTGCAACGGATTGCGATCGCCCGAGAGCCGATAGACGAGCGCCTGATCGGGTGAGACCTCGTAGGTCACGGCGTGATCCGGGTCGCGATCGGGAAACCTGAGCTTCTCGGACGGCCCGCGCTCGCCGCCGAAACCGCCCTCGCCGCGGCAGAAGATGCTCATCCGGCAGCGCAGCAGCAGCTCGTCGGAGCCGACCAGCTTCGACTCCGACTCGAACTCGACGATCGCGGCGCCACCCTTGTCCCAGATCCCGGTGCAGCGACTGATGCTCTCGACCTCACCCTCGGCCGGAATCTCGCCGAGCAGCTCGATCCCCTGCTCGCCATGGACCATGAGAGCCGGGTTGAAGCTGCCGATCTGGTCGAACGGCAGCCCTCCCCCACCGATGATGACGGCGAAGGTCGGCAGCACCTGCTGCGGGAGCTCCTTTGTGTTCTCGGTGGTGAACGCGAGCTCGTCCGTGCCGGCGCCCACGCCGACGGCATAGAGCAGCGCATCTTTCGAAGTCCAGCTACGACGGACGGGGGCACCCACGGCACCTACGGCATCGGGATTCAGGGGCATGTGCGAACTCCTCTAGAGGCGATTGACGGCCGCTTCGGCCTCGTCCAGTCTGGCAAGGATGCTCTTGCGCATCTCGTCGAGGTCGATTCCGGCGGTGCTTTTCTTGCCTTCCATGTAGCGAGCGTAGACACCGTGGATGATGGCCGCCGACTTCCAGCGATTGAATCCGAGGTAGTAGTCGAGCCGTGATAGCCCGCGACCGGTGCGCTCGCTGTAACGCTGCGCCAGCTCCTCGCGTGGCGGGAAGCCGGCAACGGCGGTGGCGCCGCCAGGCGCTTTCGGAGGCACGTTCTTGGCCTCGGGCCACTGGTTGAGCGAGTAGGCGAGATCGGCGAGCGGATCGCCGAGGGTCGAGATCTCCCAGTCGACGACTGCGGCGATCGTCGAGTCGGCGCCGACCAGGCAGTTGTGCAGGCCATAGTCGCCGTGCACCACCCGCGCCGGTCCCTGCTCGGGCCGGTTCTCGAGAAAGTACTCCTGTAGCGCGTGGGCTCGTGGGTCGTCGAACTCGGCGGGCTCGACCGACGCGGTCCACGACCGGTACCAGGTGCGCAGCTGGCGGCGCACGTAGCTGTCGCGCTTGCCGAGATCGCCGAGCCCGACCTCGTCCGGGTCGACGGCGTGCAGGTCGCCGAGGACGTCGAAGAAGGAGAAGGCGAGCTTGCGTCGACTCTCTTCCGGAACCCAGGCCTCGGTATCGGCCGAGGTGTAGAGCGGTCGGCCTTCGACCCGGCCCATGATGTAGAACCACTTCCCGGTCACGTCAGGGTCTTCGCAAAACGCGATGGCCTCGGGTACCGGCACCGGCGTGGGTCCGAGCGACGAGATCAACGACCATTCGCGGCTCATGTCGTGGGCCTTCGGCAGCAGCTCTCCACGCGGGGGCCGACGGATGACTGCGGAGCGGCCACGAGCGTCGTCGATCCGGTAGGTCAGGTTCGAGTGGCCACCCAGTAGACGCGTCCAGCGCAGCGGCGGCGTAACGCCGTCCGCGTTGTTGCGGATCCACGTCTCGACGGCCTCCTGGTCGTATCCTTCCGGTGCGGGTGACAACATGGTGCTTCCTTTCGACGATCGATCGCCCGACTGCACGGCCGCGAACGAGTCCATGGAGCCTATAGCCTCAGGCCCAGGCCTGACCACGACTGTCGCGGTCTGGCTGCTGATGGCGGTATCGGTCGCATGCGCGGCGCCGGCGCAACGGATGGATCTGGTCATCGAGGGGGCGACGGTCATCGACCCCGAGGCTCGGGCCGTGCTGACGGCACACTCGATCGCGGTGCGCAGGGGGCGCATCCACTCGGTTGAGCCGAGCCGCGCCCACTCCCTCACCGCACGTCAGACGATCGACGCGACCGGCACTTGGATCATGCCGGGCCTGCTCGACATGCACGTTCACCTGACAAAAAAGGAAATTCGCGCACACCCCGACTTGACCCTGCAGCTGCTGCTCGCCAACGGCATCACCGGCGTACGCGACATGGCAGGTGACTGCTGGGAGCCGCGCGGGGCGACTGCGCTCTGCCGCGACGATCTGCGCCGGCTGGCGAGGCGCATCGACGGCGGAAAGGTCAACGGGCCCCGCCTGCTGGCGCTCTCGAGCGCCCCGGTCCACGGCGTCTGGGAGCGTGATCGGTTGCCCGACGGCGCAGCACCTTGGCAGGCGCCGGAGACTGCCGACGAGGCGCGCCGGCTGGTGCGCTACCTCGCGAGACGAAGAGTCGATCTGGTCAAGATCTACAACACCGTACCCCGCGACACCTACTTCGCGCTGGCTGCCGCGGCCGGCGCGCGCGGCCTCGAGGTCTCAGGGCACCTTCCGCTCGGGGTGTCGGTCGTCGAGGCGTCCGACGCCGGGCACCGCACCCTCGAACATGCTCGCGACCTCCCCATTGCCTGCAGCCCGTACAGCGCCGAGTATCGCAACATCATGCACCTGGTCATCGAGGGCGAATCGGGTCCCGACCCGCCCGACGCTGGGGAGCGCATGACGGCGACGCTGGACGGCTACGACGAGGGCCTATGCCGCGGCGTGCTACGGCGCCTGGAGGCCAACGGCACCCACCTCGTACCGTCCCACGGCACGAGAGAGCTCGACGCGCGGGGTGGCGAGGCCGAGTACCGTGACGATGCGCGCATGCGCTACGTCGCTCCGGCGCTCGTCGACGATTGGAACGAGGAGCTCGACCCGACGGCCGAAGCGGCGCCGCGATTCGGCGAGCTATACACCCGCCTCTACGAGCTCGGAATCCGCATCACGGGCATGGCCATCGAGGAGGGGGTGTCGGTGATGGTCGGCACCGACGCGAACGACACCATGATCTTCCCGGGCTTCGCCATTCACGACGAGCTCGAGCGCTTCGCGCTCGGCGGCGTCGCGCCGATGGAGATCCTACGGGCGGCCACGACAGTGCCGGCGGGGTATCTGGGTCGGGCGGACCTAGGCGGTATCGGGCCCGGCAAGCTCGCCGATCTGGTCGTTCTGCGCGCCAATCCGCTAGCCGACATCTCCAACAGCCGCAAGATCGAGGCGGTCGTGGTCGGCGGCCACGTCTACAACCGCGGCGATCTCGACGCCATGCTCGACGACGTCGAGCGCAGGGTCGCCGACCTGCGTCGAGCTATGATCGGAGACTCTCCGAATCAGAAACCCGAAGCGTAAGCGGGGAATGGCCTCTTGCACAGGATCGTGAAACGAACCGCGGGGCGGCTCGCGCCAGCCCTTGTCGTGCTCACCGTTGGCTCCGCCGCTGTAGCCGAGGAGACTCCCAACCCCTACACCAGCCGCATCGACATCCGCTCCGGCGCGCGGCTGTACCGGGCCAAGTGCACGAGCTGTCACGGCATCAACGCCACTGGCGGCGAGGAGGCGGACGGCCCCGACCTAACGACCGGCCGCTTCGAGCACGCCACAACCGATACCGGTCTCTTCCGGGTCATTCGAGAGGGGGTGGCGGACACGGCGATGCGGGGCCTGAAACGAGACACCGATCAGGAGATCTGGCAGCTCGTCACCTATCTCCGCACTCTCGCAGGGACGGCCTCTGCAACTGACCTGCCTGGTGACCCGGAAGCCGGAAGGGCGATCTACGACGCCAGGGGGTGCGCCGAGTGCCACGCGATCGCGGGCATCGGTGGCCGCCTGGGTCCCGACCTGACGTTCATCGGAGACGAGCGCTCGCCCAACGAGCTACGGACCGACCTCGCAGACCCGAGCGCCGACGTCGATCCGCGCTGGTGGACGCTGCGCATCACTCACCAGGACGGCTCGCTCAGCGAAGGACTGCGTATGGGCGAGGACACCTTCACGCTGCGAATCATGGATGCCGACGAAAACCTGCGCTCGTTCTCGCGCCAGGACACGAGCTCCGTCGAGCGCATCAAGGAATCGACCATGCCACCCACCCAACTCAGTCCAGAGGAGGGCGACGACCTAGTGGCGTATCTCTTCTCCTCGAGGATGCCTTCATGATCTTGAGAGCTTCGGCCCTGGTCATCGGCGTACTGCTGCAGGGTGTGCCCGTGATCGCTCAGAGCCCCGCGGCTGACGACCCGGGCCTCTTCTCACCGGTGACCTGGGACCGCCTGGTCAACGCGGCCGACGAGCCACACAACTGGCTGATGTACCACGGCACCTTCGCCAGTCAGCGCTTCTCCGAACTCGACGAGATCACGTCGAAGAACGTCTCGAAGCTGACCCTCAAGTGGGTGCACCAGATCCCGGCCCTCGATCGCGCGCAGACCACTCCGCTCGTCGTCGACGGAGTGATGTTCATCACCGAGTCGCCCTCGAACGTGGTCGCGGTAGATGCCGACACCGGCCGGCTGTTCTGGCGCTACGAGCACCCGCTACCGGACGACCTCAAGCTCTGCTGCGGACGCAACAATCGCGGGGTCGCCATCCTGGGCGAGACGCTCTACATGTCGACCAACGACGCGCACCTGGTCGCCATCGACGCCCGCACCGGCACGCTGCTATGGAACTCGGAGGTCGCCGACCACGAGAAGAGCTACACCAAGACCGCCGCCCCGCTGGTGGTCAAGGACAAGGTCATCACCGGAGTCGCGGGTGGCGAGTACGGCATCCGCGGCTTCATCGACGCCTACGACGCGGATTCCGGACATCTCGCCTGGCGCACCTACACCATCCCCGGCCCCGACCATCCGGACAACGCGACCTGGGAGGGCGATTCCTGGAAGACGGGCGGCGCACCGACCTGGCTCACCGGCTCCTATGACCCGCAGCTCGACCTCCTCTACTGGGGCACCGGCAATCCCGGCCCCGACTGGAACGGCGATGTGCGCAAGGGCGACAACCTCTACTCGTCGTCGGTCCTGGCCCTGGACCCGGACACCGGCGAGCTGAAGTGGTACTTCCAGTTCACGCCTCACGACGTGTGGGACTGGGACGCCATCCAGGTTCCCGTGCTGGCCGATCTCGAGATCGACGGTCGCACTCGCAAAGCGATGCTGTGGGCGAACCGTAACGCCTTCTACTACGTCCTCGATCGCGAGACCGGCGAGTTCCTGCTGGGCAAGCCGTTCGCCAAGCAGACCTGGGCCGAGGGCCTCGACGAGAACGGTCGACCGATACTCAAGCCGAACGTCTTCCCTTCGACCGAGGGCACGCTGGTCGCGCCGATGGCCGGCGGTGCCACCAATTGGTGGTCGCCGGCGTACAACCCGCGCACCGGGCTGTTGTACCTCAACGCCTTCGACGGCGAGGCGCTCTACTTTCAGCGCGACGACGACTACGAAGAGGGCGAGATCTTTCTCGGTGGCGGCACCGAGATGCCGCAGGACGTGGCCAACTACCAGAGCTCGATCCGCGCCATTGACGCCGACACCGGTGAGATCAGCTGGGACTTCCCGATCACGCCCCGCACCCGCTCGGGCGTTCTGACGACCGATGGCGGCGTGGTCTTTTCGGCGTCGGTCGACGGCTTCTTCTTCGCCCTCGACGCCGAGATCGGCGAGCCGCTGTGGCAGATCTCACTCGGCGGACGTCCCCACGCCTCGCCTTCGACGTACGCGGTCAACGGTGAGCAGCGCATCCTGGTGACGATGGGCAACTCGGTCTACTCCTTTGGCCTCGCCGAGTAGTTGATACCGTTCCGCTCTCGACAACGAGCCGGACACGCAGCAAGGAGAGCGAGGTATGGCACCGATACCGAATGGCGGAACTGTGGCGGTCACTGGCAGTGCCGGATTCATTGGCGGATGGATCGTGCGCCGGCTGCTCGACAAGGGCTATCGGGTGCGCGCCTGCGTGCGCGACGCGAACGATCCACAGAAGACCACCTTCCTTCGCGAGATGCCCGGCTACGCGTCGGGCCGGCTGACCCTCCACTCGGCGAACCTCGACGAACAGGGTTGCTTCGACGATATCTTCGCGGGCTGCCAAGGAGTCGCTCACGTCTCTCATGTCAGCGACTACAACGACCACGAGTACGTGCAGCGCGTGTGCAACCACACCATCGACAGCATCAACAAATCTGGCAGTGTGACCCGGGTGCTCGTCACCTCGTCGGTCGCGGCCGTCTTCGCCGAGGGCGACATCTACGAGCTCGTCCGCAGACCCGTGCTCTACGAGGACCGCTGGCCCGACGAGTCGAGCCCCAAGCGCACTCCCGAGCGCGGTCTGGGCTACTCGATGGGCAAGGTGATCGCCGAGAAGTCGTTTTGGGAGGCGGCAGAAAAGCACGGCGGCTGGGAAGCGATCACCATCTGCCCGGCCGACAACGTAGGTCCGATCCTCTCGGCCCACCAGAAGGATAAGGGCCCCTGGCAGCACAACGTCGAGACGATGCTGCTCGGCGAGTACGTGCAGAACGTCGCCTATCGCCCCTGGATGACGGTAGACGTTCGCGACGACGCCGAGTGCCACATCCGTCTGCTCGAGAGCACAAAAGTCCGCACCGGCGACCGCTACATCGCCTGGTCGACCGACACCCCCAAGGTCGAGGAGATCTGCGCGTCGATCGACCGCCTGCTCCCGGAGCTCGGCCACGACACCCCAGGGGTCACTGACCCCTTTCCCGAGCGCATCCAGCAGCGCGAGGCCGAGCTGCGTGGCATCTGGGCCCAGTGCGACCTACGCAACGACCGCATCCGAGAGGTGACGGGCGTCGAGTTCCGCCCCTTCGACGAGTCGCTCCGCGACTGCGTGGAGTCGCTCCTGTCGGTGGCAAAGGTAAAGCCCAAGCTACGCGACGGATTCTCTCTACCGGAGTAGCGCACCGAACCCAGCCGGGCGCTACGGTAGTCGGAAGGCCAGAACCTGGTCGGTTGCTGCGATCACGACGTACTGTCGGCCGTCCGCACCGCGGTAGGTCATGGGATTGGCATTGCCGCGCGCGGGCAGCTCGGTCGCCCAGTGCTCTTCGCCGGTCGCGACGTCGAGCGCACGGAAGCGGTTGTCGTCGGTGGAGGCGATGAAAGCGAGTCCACTCGCAGTCACGATGGCAGCGGCCCTACCCTGTCGGCCGGTGCTCTGCTTCTCCGCCGGCAGACCCGCAGTGATGCCGACGGGCGTCTGCCAGGCGATGTCGCCAGTCGCTGAGTCGATCGCACCGAGGCGGCCCCAGGGGGGCTTCTGGCACGGCCAGCGCTGACCGTCGATCTCGACGTCGAACGACAACGGCCGTGGCACACCTAGCGAGTACGGCACCGGATAGTCGTCGGCGGCCGGCTCGACCCACCCCAGGGTGCCTAGATCCTGCGCGAAGGCGAGTAGATAGCCGGTGTTCGGGTCGTACGAGACGCCTCCCCAGTTGTGGCCACCGACCAGGCCAGGGAAAAGCAGCGTCGTGCGCGCCGGGGCGTCGTCGGCCTTGAGCACCCACGGTGTGTACGGACCGACATTGTAGAGCTCGCCGAGGCTCTCCACCCGCTCGCGGCAGGCGGCGGCGTGCTCTTCAGAGGTGTCGGCGGCCGTCACCAGATCCTCTGGCCCATAGCTATTGCGCGCCAGTGACGGCGGCTTGGTCGGGATCGGCTGGGTCGGGTAGGTCTCCTCGCCGGGGACGTCGCTCGCCGGCATCGGTCGTTCCTCTACGCCGTAGATCGGCTCACCCGTTTCGCGGTGCAGAATGTAGAAGTAGCCGGACTTGGTGGTCACCGCCAGGGCCGGCACCAGCTCCCCGGCACGCGGGATGTCGAAAAGCACCGGCGGCGCCGGTGGATCGTGGTCCCAGAGATCGTGGTGGATGGTCTGGAAGTGCCAGACGTACTCGCCCGTGCGTACCTTCACTGCGACGACCGAGTTGCCATAGAGGTTGGCACCGGCGCGATCGCCACCGTACTGCCACGGTACCGGCGCTGCAAGAGGCAGAAAGACGAACTCGCGGTCCGTGTCGACCGTGAAGTAGAAGGGCCAGGCGTTGGCGCCGAGCCGGCCCTGCCAACTGTCGGCCTCCCAGGTGTCGTGGCCCGGCTCGCCCGGCTGAGCGACGGAGCTGAACTCCCAGATCATCTCGCCGGTGCGGGCATCGAAGGCGCGGGCATTGCCGACGCCGCCGATCGCGCCGCGCGGAGTGTTGGCGCCGACCACGACGATGTTCTCGAAGACACCCGGCACCGACAGGTAGGGGATCCCCAGATCTACCGATCCCGCATCGCCGAAGTCGACGACAGGATCGCCGGTAGCAGCGTCGAGGGCGACCAGACGATCGAAGGCGGTGAACAGGATTCTCGGTGTGAGCTCACCCTCCCCGCCCCAGTAGGCCACGCCGCGGCGCGACGGACGCCCGTGCACAGGATGGCGCCAGATCTCGTCGCCGTTGGTGGGATCGAGGGCGACGATCGCATCGGCCGTCGGCAGATACATGACGTCGCCGGTAACGATGGGGGTCGTCTGAGAGAAGGCCGACCGGCGCTCCTCCCCGTCGGCGGGATCAGCTACGAGCGAGTGGCTCCAGGCCACCGCGAGTTCTTCGACGTTGGTCGCATCGACTTCGCTAAGCGCCGAGTAGCCTGTCCCGGCAAGATCCGCACGGTACATCGGCCAGTCGACGGTCGTCGGCACCTCCACCTGAGCCGACTCAATAACGACGAGCTCGCGCGACTCCGGAGCGCAACCCGTTCCAACGACTCCGACAGACGCGACACAAACCGACACCGCTAGCACCCTGGATCGCACAGCGACACTCTCCTTCCATCCGAGCTGGACCTGAGTCCGGCATCGTATCCGCTGGCGACCGCGTACGGCGACCTGTAGTCTGTTGACTCCAATCACGGGGAGACATACATGCATGAGCGCCACCAGGGCCTCGGGAGCTCGGCAGGTGGCCTAGACAGGCGCCGATTTCTGACTCGCTCGGCGCTTCTCGCTGCCGGAGCGTGGATCGGCGACCGTGGACTTCGCGGTGCCGGACAGGCTGCGACGGCGCAACAGCCCCCGGCGACGCTCGAGGGAAAAGACCCGGGGATCGTGGTGCTCTCCCAAAACCCACTCTGCGCCGAGACGCCGGCCCACCTGCTCGACGACGCCGTCACGCCAGCCAGCCGGATGTTCGTGCGCCACAACGGCGTCGCCCCCATCGGCGCCGACCCGGCGAAGTGGACCCTGCAACTCGCCGGCGAAGCGGTCGAGCGGTCCGTCGGCCTCTCGTTGGCTGAGCTACGCGAGACCTTCGAGGTCCACACCCTGCAGCTCCAGCTCGAGTGCGGCGGCAACGGCCGCAGCGAGTTCCAACCGGCTGCGAGCGGCAACCAGTGGACCACTGGCGCCATCGGCTGCCCGAGATGGACCGGAGTACGACTGAGAGACGTCCTTGCCCGCGCCGGTGTACGCGACGACGCGGTCTACGTCGGCTACTACGGCACCGACACCCACCTCAACGGCGATCCACGAGCGGTTCCCATCTCTCGAGGGTTCCCGATCGAGAAGGCCATGCAGGCCGAAACGATGCTCGCCTGGGCGATGAACGACGAGCCGCTGGCAACAGTGCACGGCGGACCCCTACGGCTCGTGGCAGGAGGATTTCCAGGCTCGGCGTCGGGCAAGTGGGTCTCGCGGCTGGTGGTGCGCGACCGGATCCACGACGGACCGAAGATGACGGGCATGTCCTACAAGGTCCCCTGCAAACCAGTCGCGCCAGGCTCGACCGTCGAGCCGAGCGACATGTGCATCATCGAGTCGATGCCCGTCAAGTCGCTCATCACCTCACCGCGCTCGGGCCTCGTTCAGAGGCCAGGCCGCCCCCTTGACGTGCGAGGTCATGCATGGGCCGGCGAGCGGGCGGTGGCCTCGATGGCGTGCTCGATCGACTTCGGCCAAACCTGGAGCCCGTGCGAGCTCGACCCGCCCGTCAACCGTCTCGCGTGGCAGCACTGGCGGACGCGCATCGACCCTCCCGGCCCGGGCTACTACGAGATCTGGGCGCGCGCGACCGACGACGCAGGCGATGCGCAGCCCATGGTGGTACCCGGCTGGAACCCTCGCGGCTACCTCAACAACGCCTGTCATCGCATCGCGTTGCGGGTCCGCGCTTGATGCGCGTGCCGACCGCTTGGTTCGCCGTGGCGCTGGTGACCGGGGCGTTAGCTGGCCAAGAGACCGATCCAGATACCGGGCTCGTGAAGGCGCGGGGTTTCGCCGACGTCGTACAGCACTGCACCGAATGCCACGACGCCTCCCTGATCCGCCAGACCCGAGCCCGGCGCGAGGAGTGGCGTGGGCTGCTCGAGTGGATGACGAGCGTCCAGGAAATGGAGCCTCTCGATGAGCAGGTCGAGCGCGGAGTGCTCGACTACCTGGCCACGAACTACGGTCCCAAAACGTCGCGGCAGCGGCGACCGCCGCTTCCCGACCACCTGCTGCCGCCGGCCCGCTAGCTGAACAGCTTGCGGAGATCGTCAGCGGTCAGGTCGCGTAGCGGGATCGCGTCGCCCTCGAGCACACTGTCCGCGAGCTCGCGCTTCGACTGCTGCAACTCGACCATTCGCTCTTCGACGGTGTCGCGCGCTATCAGACGGTAGGAGAAGACCGGCTGGGTCTGACCGATCCGGTGCGCACGATCGATGGCCTGAGCCTCGACCGCCGGGTTCCACCATGGGTCGAGCAGAAAGACGTACTCAGCCGCTGTCAGATTGAGGCCGAGACCCCCCGCTTTCAGGCTGATGAGAAAGACGTTGCAGTCGTCGTCGGTCTGAAAGCGATCAACGACCTCCTTGCGATCACGAGTCTTGCCGTCGAGGTACGCATAGGGAATGTCCGAGTCGTCGAAGTGGGTCCGCACGTATGCCAGGAGCTTCGTGAACTGGGAGAAGATCAGGAGCTTGTGCCCCTCCTCCAAAACCTCTGCGACCTGCTCAAAGAGAGCCTCCATCTTCGCCGAGCCGGCTTGCTCCCACTCGGTGTTGACAAGACCCGGGTGACAGGCGACCTGGCGCAGGCGCAGCAGCGCCTCTAGCACCTGCATCGAAAAGCCGGTCACCCCCTCGAGGTCCACCTCGTTCAGCAGACTCGCCTGGTAGCCGGCGCGCAGCTTGTCGTAGAGCTCGCGCTGCTCGGGGCGCAGCGAACAGTAGAGCACCTGCTCGGTCTTGGGCGGCAGGTCCTTGAGGACATCTTCCTTCTTGCGCCGCAGGATGAAGGGGCGCGTGCCCTGGGCGATGAGCGTCAGCTCCTCCTTCGACGCGGTGCGAGCACCGCGCAGTGCACCGAGCCGGGGCAGCTTGCCAAGCAGGCCAGGATTGAGGAACTCGAACAGCGAGCCGAGCTCGCCGAGATGGTTCTCGATCGGAGTGCCGGTCAGCGCCAGGCGGTTGCGGGCCCGTAGCAACCGGCTCGCCTTGGCCGACTGCGAGTCCTGGTTCTTGATCGCCTGCGCCTCGTCGAGGATGACGGTGTCGAACTCGACCGTCGACAACCAGTCGATGTCCCGCCTCAAGGTGCCGTAGGTCGTGACCAGAACGTCGATCTTCGCGAGCTTCTTGCGCAGCTTCTCCCGACCGGGGCCGCGGTACTCCTCGAACTTCAACGTCGGCGTGAAACGCTCGGCCTCCTCCACCCAGTTGTAGAGCAGGCTGCGCGGTGCGACGACCAGCGACGGCAGGCCCGTGGTCCGTGCCGGCGTTCGGTTCGCGCGCAGCAGCGCCAGCACCTGCACGGTCTTGCCCAGACCCATGTCGTCGGCGAGCACCCCGCCGAGGCTGAACTCCCGCAAGAATTCGAGCCAGCCCAGACCATCCCGCTGATAGTCGCGCAGCGTTCCCTTGAAGCCGCGCGGCTCCTTCTTCGCGGTGATGCTGCCGAGCGAGCGCAGCTTGTCGCGCAGTTCGGCGAACTTCTTGTCGACGTCGATTCCCGGCAGCACCGCCAGCTGGGCGTCGACGAGCAGGGCCTGGGAGGGCAGGAAGCACAGCGACTCGTCGTCGCCCTCCTGGGACAGCTTCGAGAGCGACTGGTAGGTCTCCATCCACGACTGCGGCAGGAGGCCCTGAGAGCCGTCCTCCAGCTCGACGAAACGGCTACCCGAGGCCACGGCCTGAAGGATCTCCTTGAGCTCGACTGGATTGCCGTCGAACTCGGCGCCACCCTGGACCTCGAACCAGTCGAGCCCGGTCTCGACCCGCATCGACCCCGGGCTCGCCGAGCGCAACGACACCCCGCGCAGTTCGACCGACCAGCCCTCGGCGAGAAGAGGCTCGGCGACCATCGGCAGCTGGTCGGTCGGGACCTCGAGCTCGTGCCCGCGACCCGACGACACCGGCCTTACACCGTTCTCGAGCAGGCGTACAAGTGCGGCGTGCTCGCCGTCGAGATCACGACGTAGGAACTTACCCTGAACTCCGTCGATGATCGTCGGCCGCGGATCGTCGGCGCTGATCTCCACCTCTCCGTAGCCGAAGGACAGGCGCGCCAACAGCGGCGGATCGGGCCCGATTCCGATCGGATCGGCTTCGAGCATCAAGTGCGGCTCGAGGACGCCCTCCTCCTGTGACAGCTTGGTCTCGTCGGTGGTCTCGATCTCGGGAAGGTCCGGAATCTCCAGCAGCGCGGTGAGCGCCTCGCCCAGGTCCTCGTTGGGAATGACGATCTCGCCCACCTCACGGAGGCGCTCGATCCATGCCAGATCGCGCTCCTGGCGCACCTCGAGACGCGCGATCGAGTCCTGAAACACAACCAGCGCGAGCCCCGAGACACCATTGGTGTTGCGCCTGAAAGGAAGGATCAACAGGGGCGCGGTCAACGGCAGGCGTTCTTCGGCGCGCTCGAGCCGACCCTGCAGACTCATCGTCCCCTCGGCCCCCTCGAGGCGCAGGACCAGCTGCCAGGGGTCGCCGTCGTCCCAGTTCAGGAGATTGCGATCGCCGCGCGGCCGGCCGTCCCACCAGCCCAGCACACCCCGGTCGCACAGGCTCGGAATCACCGACTCGTATATCTGCGGCGGCAGACGGAAGCGACGCAGATCCCCACCTCGACCGGCGCCCTGGCGAGCGCGGCCCCGACCGCTTCGCGCCCTCGCCCCGCTCTTTTCCTCGGAGAGCGTGGTGATCACGGTCAAGCGACGATCGTCGCCGGTGGCGGACGGCTGCAGGATGTCCTCCAGCGCACCCGGGTCGAGCCTCGCCCGACGAACCTTCAACGCGCCGTTGTCGTCGTCACGCTGCTCGAAGATGTCGATCACCATCCCCGGTGAGCCCAGGCTCGCCGAAGTGTTGATCAGCAGGCGCGCTTCCTCCACCTGCTCGTGGCCAACGTGCTCGGACTTCGTCTCGCCGAGAGCGGCCAACTGTGTACGCCAAGCTCCTCCCCGATCCGCGCCCGTGCGTGCATTGCGGCGGCCGCGACGACTACGAGAAGTCCGCCGCCGCACCACCGGGGCGTTGGCGGCCGTCTCCTCCACACCGAGCTCCGGCCACGCTCCGGCACGATCCTTACGCAGGCCGACCCGGTTGCGCCCGGGCGGGTAGCTGTCCGGCCCATGCTCCGCCAGAGCAAGGAGCGTCGCCCAGAGGTGCTTGCAGGCCTTCCCGCCGATGAAGCGCGGGCACTCGCAGAAGGCGTGCAGAGCGCGACGCTCCGCGACCTGCGACCAGTCGACGCCAACCGCGTAGGACTCCTTGTCGGTTCCCTGGACACGGGCGCAAGCGCGGACGCCGTCGATCTCGAGCTCGACACGGCCATCCTCGAAGTAGCCCTGGCCACGATCGCGATCGGATTCGTCGAAGTGAGAGAAGCTGCGCTTCAGGAGTGGCACCGGCCCCTCGTCGGGCCTGGCGCGACCCCGGCGACGACGGCGCTTGCGCGGACGCGCGTTTTGCTCATTCGGTTCTGTCATTCGTCCTTCAGGGAACGTCGAGCCCGGCGGGCGCCGGTCGCCAGCGGCGACGCGGTCGAAAACTGGTCAGAACCCGCTATTCCCGAAGCGTCTTCGCACGAAGCAAACTCGGCGCTACGCGGCGGCCTGCTCGTGGTGCGCGCTCCACTCGGCCCGAGGGCCGCACGCGACCCACGCTAGGGAGTCGTTTGTCCTGGCCTTTCCGCTTTTCTCCAACGGCGACCCACCTATGTGAGTGGCCACCAGACCTGCATAGCTTATATCGACGAGCGAATCGATGCGACTCCCGTTTTCTCACCCGTCTTCGTGGCACAGTTCGAGCCCTCATGGAGATCCGTCCGATGCGAGCCAGCGAGCGCGAGGCGGTGCTCGATCTGCTCGAGGGCGCCTTCGATCTCCGGACGCTCTTCGCCCGCTATATGGACCACGACCCGCTGTTCGGGCCCGGCGACTTTCTGCTGGCCCTCGACGGTACTAGGCCGGTGTCGTGCGTGCAGATCTTCGACAAGCGCATTTACCTCTTCGGACGCGAGGTCCACCTCGGCGGCATCGGCAGCGTAGCCACGCATCCCGACTTCCGCGGCCGCGGCCTGGCCAGTGAACTACTCAAGCGCTCGGAGCCGCGAATGCGAGATCGAGGCATGCCTCTGGCGCTTCTCTTCACTGGCATCACGCGCTTCTACAGCAAACTCGGGTGGATCCGGGCCTTCATGGATCTGAACAGCTACCGCCGTGGCGCCGCCTTTCGCGGTCCCGCCAACGATCTCTCGACACGCCGGTTCGACGACGCAGACCTAGCCGAGGTCATGGCGATCTACGACCAGGACAATGCCAATCGACCCGGCTCCACAATCCGCAACGAGAGCTACTGGCACGGCCAGCTGCGCTACGCCGGAGCCGAGGGCGAGGACTTCCGCGTGGTGGAGCGCGATGGACGCATCGTCGCCTACGCCCGACACCTGCAGATGGCCGCGTGCCAGATCATGGAGCACGCCTCCATGCCGGGCGAGCTCGACTCGCTCGCCGCGCTCATCGCCTCGATGACCCAGGGTCGCCGCCGCCTTCTCATCCGAAGCCCGGCGCCTGCGCTCGACGCGGCCCTCATCGAGCTCGGCCTAGAGGTAGAGAGGCACCGCGATCCAGCCCCGATGTGGCGCGTTCTCGATCTACCGGCGCTCCAAGACCTGGCAGGTATCGAGGGCGACGACGAAGCCCTCATCGACGTCCTGGTGCGCCAGCCCGGCACCCACTTCTGGCTCTCCGACCGCTTCTGAAAGCCCGCAAGCCCAAACGCGTCCCCGGGCTCCGGGCCTGTGCTCTGCCGGAGCACAGGGCGGCGTGCGCCCCCCGGAGGGAAGGCATGCTAGCGGGGGTCGCGGTATGAGCGCGTACAAGTATGGCTGTCCGCACCGCCGTGACCACCGCGGCCCCCGCTAGTGCTGTGAGATCTCTACGATGACGCCGTCTGGGCCGCCGGTACGCAGGTAGGCCCAGTTGTTTCCGGGCTCGTGAAAAACCAGCTCGGCGCCGTTCTCGAGCATGTGCGCCAGGGTCTCCTCGACGCTCTCGACCTCGAAGGCCATGTGGTGGACCCCGGGACCGGTCTCGTCGAGGTAGCGCGACTGCACGATGCGGCCCTCGAGCGGCTCGATCAGCTCGATCACCGTGTCGCCGATCTGGGCCCAGTACTCGTTCGCCTTCCAGTTGCGTCCTTTGGCGTCGACGCCTCCCATTTCAGCGTTGAGTTTCCAGGGACCGATGCCAAGGACTTTCTCCCACGTCTCGGCCACAGCCTTGGCGTCGTTGACGGCCAGACTCACGTGGTGGAGCTTCATCGGTTTCGCGTCTGCCATGGCTTCAGCCCTCCTTGTTCGTAACCAGCCACTCGCCGTCAACTCTCCTCCCGTAGACTCAACTCGGATCTTCGCAACGGAAATTTGCCGCGTCGTCTGTCGAGCCGCTACCGGTATAGCGGGCCACCCGTGGATACACACACAATGGTCGAGACCGGAGCACCTCACCGTCGAGGACCTTCTTGGCGATCAGACGCTCGGGGGCCACACCATTCTCAACCCAGGCCTCGAGCGCCGACACCGGATCGATCTGGTCGGGGCCCGGGCCGCCGCGGCAGTGGGCCACGCCAGGCGCCATGAAGAGACGGTAGAAATCGGTCGTCGCAAGGTAGCCACCCGCGGCGCGTCCGCCGTTGGCGGCAACCACCGTCTCGAAGTAGCCCACCGCGTTGTGAGCCGTGATCAGCGGATCAGCCCAGCCGTGATAGCTGATGAGCTTCCCTCCCCGGCCCGCGAAGGCCGAGAGATTAGGATCGGTGGCGTTCAGCGCCGAGCCCAGGGTCTCGCCGTCGACCAGGAGGCGTTCGTTGGCAAGATCCCAGTCGGCATCGAAGTCGAAGTCCGCCAGGTCGTAGTCCGGGTCCTCGAAAACGCTGTAACGGATGAAGTCGGCCGTCGAGCCGCCGGGCTCCTCGATGCCGGCCCAGTAGCGCCCCCAGCCGCCGAGCCCGTCGGCGGAATCGAAGTACTCGCTCGACAACGCATAGCCCGGAAACAACGACTCACCCGAGCTCGGGCGAGTGGGACCGGCATAGATCGCGCGCACCGCGGCGACCTGCCCTGCAGTCAGGCAGTCCGGGGAGGCCCCGCCGTCGCATTCAAGCAACCCCGGATCGAAGTCGCAGGCCCGCGGATCATCGATGAGCCCATCTTCGAGGCCATCGACCGCGTCGCAGGCCTCGAGGACTGCTGCGCCCAACAGAGGCAGCTTCTCGCGAGGTAAGTCCCGCCCTGGATCGCGCGTGGTCGCGAGACCGGACCAGAGCTCCGCCACCATCAGCCCGATCCAATAGTTCGCAGGCGCACCAGCAACGATGCCGTCGTAGTCCTCCGGATAGCGTTGCGCCTCCATCAACGCGTGGTGACCACCCTGGGAGCAGCCGACGAAGTACGCGTAGTCGGCCTCGCGGCCGTAGTAGGCGTGCACCAGCGCCTTGCCGGCCACAGTGGCTTCGTGCTGAGCGCGGTGTCCGAAGTCGACGATCCTCACGGGGTGGCCGAGAGCCCAACTGCCGTCGAAGCCACTGGTCGAGGTGTGGCCGTTGTCGGTCGCGACAGCGGCGTAGCCGTCGGCCACCGCGGCGGCCAGCGGCGCGTAACCGATCGCCCCCGCAGAGCCGCCCGAGCCGATGCCACGGAAACGCCCGTTCCAGTCCTCCGGCAAGGGTAGCCAGACCTCGAGCCGGATCTCCGAGTCCTCGACCGGGCTCGCGGTCGCGGCGACTCGGCAGAAGCTCACGTCGTCGACGACCGCCTCCCGCGAGCGGAAGTTCTCGGGAGCGGTGAACGGAGGCGACACGGTCTGGGCCATCGTCACCGACGTCGTCGCGAGGCCGAGGGGCGCCTCGCTCAACGCGGCACAGACGTCGGCCTCGAGCGGCGAGACGTCCGGCGCCCCACCGCATCCGCCGATCAGCACCAGCGCCACTACGGGCGCGACTCGCCAGGTGCGATGCAAGCCTGCCGCCACCGACTAGCCGTTCTGCGCCGCGTCGGGTCTGCCAATCAGCGCCCGATCGCTCACGATCTCGATCTGGCGTCTCTCGATCAGCCATTCGCCGTCGACCTGGACTACATCGTCCTTGTAGAAGCCAGCCGCGATGGTCTCGATCGAGCCCGGCCGGGCCAGCAGAACGGAAAACTGACAGACCGATCGCGCGCGGTCACCGTCCACGTCGATGACGTGGTTGTACATACGGTGCTGCGAGTGCGTCTGCTGCGCGGTGCCGTCGGCGGGGCTGATGACGCCGGCAATGGCCTCGCGTCCCTGGGTCACCCGGCCGAACAGCTCCATGCGACCGTTCTCGGTGAAGACGGCGGCGTAGCCCTGCGCGTCGTGCGTGTCGATCGCCATGGCATAACGTCCGAAAAGCTCCTTGATCGCCATCTTGTCGATCGTGTCCTGCATCGGGTCGTGCTTCGAACGGGCATAAGCCGTGGGGACGACCATCGCGCCCGCGGTCACGGCCGCCGCGGCGGCAACGAGGTCTCTGCGTGTTTTCGTCATCACTCACTCTCCTTGTGCCGGAACCGAGAGATGCTACAACCTCGTCAGCAAACCCGATGGATTCGAATCGCGGAAGCCCGATCGACCCCGTCTTGTTGCACAATGGTGACCGTGAGCGACATCGTCAGAATACGGCTCTACTACGACTTCGCGTCGACGCTCTGCTACGTCGCACATCGAGTGCTATCGGCGATCGAGGGCGAGATCACCGATCTCGGAGTCGAGCTCGAGTGGCGCCCGATCGACCTCACGATGCATGCACCCTGGAACCGCGGCGACTCGTTCCGCGACAACATCCGCACCTCCGTGCAGCACACGGGCCGCACCCTCGGCGTTGAGGTCGAGATGCCAGACCCATGGCTCGACTCACGGCCGGCCTCAGAGGTGGCCCTGCGGGCGCCCACGCCCGGGATCGAGGCGCGCTGGCGCCGCGATGTCTTCGACAGCTTCTTTCAGCAACGTTTCTTCACTCTCACCCCTGAGCTCCTAGAGCTAGCGCAGGAGCTCGCGGGTTTCACGCCCCCGTCGGAGGGGGAGGATGCGTTCAGGCTCGTCGAGGAGTCGAGCCGGGAGGCGCAAGCTCTCGGCGTGACAGGAGTTCCGACTCTGCTCCTGGACAACTGGATGTTCGGTGGCATCTACGACGACGAGTCGATGGTAGCTGTATTGCGCCAGCTCTCCGAGCAGTACCGCGAGGTCGGTTCCCAGGAGGTGAACTAGCTGGGGGCGCGGTAGTCATGACGGCGAGGTCGTTCGCTGACGCAAGGCGCTCATACCGCGCCCCCAGCTAGCATTTCTTCCCTCCGGGGGGCGCTCGCCGCGCAGGCCCGGATCCCGAGGCCGGGACCCGAAGGACCGGAGGCCGAATGCGGCGACCCTATGGAGTGCTTCAGAACAGGGGGTTTCCAGAGACCTTTAGCTGAGTGCGGTAGAGGTGGTTTGAGGAGGTCAGGAAGAAGGTTTTCATGTCGTCTCCGCCCCAGGTGAAGTTGGCGCAGAAGGCGGGGGTTTGGATGACTCCGAGGCAGGTGCCATCCTCGGGGGCGTAGGCGTGCACGCCGCCTGGGCCGGCGCAGAAGACGTGCCCGGTGGAAGCTACTTTCAGGCCATCGGGAGCACCGGCGCCCTCACCGGTCGATTCGGCGAAGACCTCGCCGCCTGAAAGCGTGCCATCAGCTGCGACCTGGAACTTCCGGATGTGCATACGTGGCGTGTCGGCGATATAGAGCTCGGACTGATCCACGGTGAAGGCGAGGCCGTTGGGCTGCTCGAAGTCCTTCGCCAGAAGGACCAGATCGCCCGAGACCGCGTCGATCCGATAGACACCTTGGAAATCGAGTTCGGGGTCGCGAACGATGCCGGTGTGGGAGCCGCGGCCGTAGGTCGGGTCCGTGAAGTAGACGTCGCCGTTGGCGCGCACCACGATGTCGTTTGGGCTATTGAGCTCGCGACTCTCGAAGTGCGAGGCGAGAACCGTCCGAGAGCCGTCCGGCTCTTCGCGGGTAACGCGGGCGGTGGCGTGCTCACACGAGAGGATTCGTCCCTCGAGATCGTAAGCGTTGCCGTTGGTGAGCTCGCTCGGCTCGCGGTGGACCGAAAGGCCATCGGCCTCGCTCCAACGATGGAGACGATTCGAAGGGATGTCAGAGAAGGTCAGATGGGCGTCGCGAGGGTGCCAGATCGGACCCTCGGTGAATCGGAAGCCATCGGCGAGAGTCTCAAGCTCCAGATCGTCGGCAACGAGATCGAGAAAGTGGGAATCGCGAACTTCGATCGACATGGTTCTCCTGGGTCGGCACACGCGACGGGAGCTCAGGCGCGACTGAGCGCGAAAGCCTAGCCCATCGCGTACGATAGCCCCTCTGCGGTTGGGGAGAGAGCATGACGGCCAAAAGCCTCGTCGGCATTTCAACGACGCTGCTCATTGCGAGCGCGGCGAGCTTGGGGACCCTCTCTGGGGCGCCCGCGAGGGGCGACGAGAAGGTCGACTACCCGACTCAGGTGCGCCCGATTCTCGAGGCCTACTGCTACGAGTGCCACGGCCCCGAGGTCGAGGAGCCCGACGCGGGGCTGCGGCTCGATCGGCGAGAGACCGCATTCGTGGACCTTGGCGGCTACGACAATATCGTCCCCGGCGACCCCGACGACAGCGAGCTGTACCTGCGCGTCGATGCCGAGTTCGAAGAAGACAGGATGCCGCCCTACGAGGCGGGTACCGAGCTCACCGATGAGCAGATCGAGACAATTCGCCTGTGGATCCAGCAGGGCGCCGAGTGGGTGGACGACTAGCCGCACAAGGCCCCAGAGCGGGCCGGGAGGAACGACGATGAGATGGAGTCACGGATCGCAGCGCGAGATCGCACTGGGGATCTTGCTCGCTGGCGGACTGGCGCTCGTGGCCACCGCCGCGGCCGCACAAGAGGCCGGCCGCGACCGGCAGCGGCGCCGGCCTTCCGGCCTGCCGAAGATCGAGCTGCCGGACGGGCCGAGCGTGATCAACACACATCTCATCCCCGAGGTACGCCTGGTGGTCGTGACGAAGGCTCTGACCCGACCCTGGTCGTTGGCCTTCCTCCCCGACGGAGACATCCTCGTCACCGAGCGCGAGGGCGCGCTGCGAAGGATTCACGACGGAGTCCTCGACCCCGAGCCGACCGCCGGTGTGCCGACCGACGTGCTGGCTCGCAGCCTCGCCGGCATGATGGAGGTGTCGCTGCATCCCAACTTCGTCGACAACCGTCTGGTGTACCTGACCTACACGCGTCAGATCGAGGGGCGCACCGGCACGGTCGCACTGGTGCGCGGGCGGCTCGAGGGATCCGAGCTGCTCGACGTCGAGGACGTCTTCGTCGCCGAGCCGTGGGGTGGTTCCGTCGCGGCAGCTCGCATCGCTTGGCAGGACGAAGACACCCTGTTCATGACCATGGGGGGCGCCTTCGGTGTCGCGCGCGGGGACGGCACCTCGAGCTTCGGCGGAAAGGCCCTACTGGCGCAGGACCCGGCCACTCACGCGGGCAAACTGCTGCGGCTCAACGACGACGGCACAGCGCCCGAGGACAATCCGTTCTTCGGCGTCGCGGGGCACAAGCCTGAGGTTTACTCGTTGGGCCACCGCAATCAGATGGGCCTCGCGTTACACCCCAAGACCGGCGTGCCGTGGGTCACCGAGCACGCCCCGCAGGGCGGTGACGAGCTGAACGCGATCGAGGCCGGCAAGAACTACGGTTGGCCGGTGGTCTCTTACGGACGCCACTACGACGGGCCACGCATCTCGAAGACCTTCTGGGCCGAGGGGATGGCGGAGCCGGAGCTGTTCTGGCTGCCCTCGATCGGCCCGTCGGGCCTCACCTTCTACACCGGGGATCGCTTTCCGGAATGGAAGGGCAACCTCTTCGCCGGGTCGCTGATGACGGGCCGGATTCCGAGAACCGGCCATATCGAGCGCCTCGTCTTCAACGAGAACGGCGAGGAGCGCGGTCGGGAGTGGCTGCTCGGCGAGCTGCGCCAGAGAATCCGCGACGTGCGTCAGGGACCCGACGAGCTGCTCTACGTGCTGACCGACGAAACCCAGGGAGCGTTGCTGCGCCTCGAGCCGGCTGAGAAGCCCGAGGTCCCGGCAGGCGGTTGAGGGCTCGGGCATCGAGCCCGAGGCCCTCGCGAACCTCTAGTTGCCGCCGCCAGCAGCGACTAGCGGAGCCGCCGACGCCGGCGGGTACGAAGCGCCGCCGCGCTGTACCAGGAGCTTGGCGAGCTGGCAGATCTCACGGGAGTCGAGGGCGCGGCGATAGATCACGACGTCGCGCATCTGGCCGTCGAAGCCCTTCTGAAAGTTAGCCGTATGGCCGTCCTTGCCGGCCTTCGCCGACGCACCGAACCACAGCCGAGACTCACTGCCCCGCAGCTCGGCGACGCTCGCCTTGCAGCTACGAATGAGGTCGTGGCCGAGCGGTTTCGAGTCGATGTAGAACGCCGCACGGTTGAAGCCCTACCAGGTCGCCGCCAGCATTACACCACCGTCGACAGAGAGGTCCCGCTTCTTGACCCGCTGGTGCGACTTGAAGCTGACACAGCTCTGCTTCTTACCCGTCGTCTCGCCGTAGAGATCGAGGTAGAGATAGTCGTTGTCGATGTGGAATGAGTAGCTCTCGGCTGCGTCCTTGAGCTTCGAGCCGTGGACCTTCTTGGTCACCAGGGGCTGTGTCGTCCTCGCGGTCTTAACCACCACGGCCACGCTGAGCCTGTTGGTATCTTCGAGCCCGACGGTGGACTGGGAGGAGGCCGGGACATTGACGAAGATGCCGGGAGTGACGTCCAGCGCCTTGCGGATTCCGAGACGCGAAAACGAGCGGCCGAGGCCAAGCGTTTCGTCGATCCCTCCATCACGATGGCTGCAGTAGTCGGCAGCGTCACCCTAAAGTGGCCACCAGCTCTGCACCCCTGCTGGCAGGCAGTCGCAGGCCAGACGCACAGCACCACTGCTATCGGTGCCGAAACTGGCGGGGCAGGTCGCGCTGGCGGGATGGTCGTTGGCGGCCGCCGGAACGCAAAGGGCACCAAGGGCAGCGATCATGACGATGGCGAGAAGGGCGGGTCTGTAGGTCATAGCTCTTCTCCGTGACGCGTGCCGGTCCCCTCGAGGTTCGGCTCTCAAACTGTACAAGTACATTTCGATGGCGAACCTACAACATGTACATCTGGTTGCCTAGGATGAGGTGACAACCCAGTGAGCAGTTTCGGGCACGTGCCCAGTTCCCTAAACTGTGGAACATTCGTCCCAAGTCGAACAAACCGGGAGGAAGCCATGGAAGAGAACCGCATCCTGAAAGCGATCAAGATTCAGTCGAAGCTCGTCATTCCAATCGTCAAGGAGCTCGAGCGGGAGCTCGGAGTTGAGCGCGCCCACGACATCGTTGGCCGTGCGATCGCCGGCTCGTACGCGGACTTCAAGCGCCAGCAGGGCTACGAGGCCGATTCACACCCGCGCTCCGACCGCGAGAGCGCCTTCCCCGTCGATCGAGAGATCGTCGACGACACCGATACGAGCTTTGGCATCGACATCACCGAGTGTCAGTTCGCCGAGTACTTTCGATCGATCGGTGAGCCCGAGATCGGTGCGCTGATGACGTGCGGCGTCGACTTCGCGGCCGAAGAGCTGGTGCGACCCGGATGGAACTTCAAACGGACGCAGACGCAGATGCAAGGCGCCCACCACTGCGACTTCCGCTGGCGGAAGCGCGCCTAGAGCGCGGTCAGGCGAGCAGTTCCTGGACCACGCGGGCGGGCTCGACGCCGGTGAGCTTGGCGTCCAGCCCACGATGCTTGTGGGTGAATCGCTCGTGGTCGACGCCGAACAGATGAAGGATCGTCGCCTGGAAATCGCGAATATGCACCGGGTCCTTGACGATGTTGTAAGAGAAGTCGTCGGTCTCCCCATAGACCACGCCCCCCTTGACCCCACCGCCAGCCATCCACAGGCTGTAGCAACGGGGGTGGTGGTCGCGGCCGTAGTCCTCGGCCGTGAGCCGGCCCTGCGAGTAGATCGTGCGGCCGAACTCGCCGCCCCAGATGACGAGGGTCTCGTCGAAGAGGCCGCGCTCTTTGAGGTCCTGGATCAAGGCCCAGGCGGCGCGATCGACGTCCATGGCCTGCGCCGGCAGCACCGTCGGCAGAGCACTGTGCACATCCCAGCCGCGATGGTAGATCTGCACGAAGCGCACGCCTCTCTCGACCAAGCGACGCGCCATCAATGCGGCGTTCTGGAACTTTCCGGGCTTGCGTGCCTCCTCGCCCCACCGCTTCCAGGTGCTCTCGGGCTCAGTCGAAAGATCCGCCATTTCCGGCACCGAGCTCTGCATCCGAAAGGCCATCTCGTACTGCTCGATGCGCGCCAGGGTCTCGGGGTCGCCGACCTGGGCGTGACGTAGCCGATTGAGCTCGCCGAGTCCGTCGAGCATCTCTCTGCGAACACCGGTCGATACGCCCTCGGGATCGCGCAGGTAGAGCACCGGATCGGTCCCTGTGCGCAGCCCGACCCCGGCGTACTCGGGTGAGAGGAACCCGGCGCTCCACAGCTTCGCCGAGATCGCCTGCACGCCGGCGCGGGGATGGCTCTTCTCGGCGTTCATGACCACGAAGGTCGGCAGGTTCTCGTTCATCGAGCCGAGCCCGTAGGCAAACCACGATCCGATGCACGGCCGCCCCGCGACCTGCTGGCCGGTCTGGATGAAGGTGATCGCCGGCTCGTGGTTGATGGCGTCGGTGTGCATCGAACGCACGATGGCGATCTCGTCGACCATCGACGCGGTGTGCGGCAGAAGCTCCGACACCCAGGCGCCGCTTTGGCCATGCTGGGAGAACTCGAAGACGGACGGGGCGATCGGGAAACGCGACTGTCCGGAAGTCATGGTGGTCAGGCGCTGTCCCTGGCGTATCGACTCGGGCAGGTCCTCGTCGTACCACTGCTTCATCTTCGGTTTGTAGTCGAGCAGGTCCATCTGCGGCGGCGCGCCCATCATGTGCAGGTAGATGCACTGCTTCGCCTTCGGGGCGAAGTGCGGCAGCGCCGGCAGCCCGCCGACGCGCGTCGCTCCGAAGGCGTCCTCGGCGAACAGGTTGGCCAGCGCGAGTCCGCCGATGCCCTTCGCGGCAGTGCCGAAGAACTGGCGCCGGGTCTCGTCGCGGATGGCTTCCTTGAATGGGTGCAAAAGACTCCTCGCTACTTGTTGAGGACTTCGTCGAGGTTCATCAACTGACTCGCGATCATCGTCCAGGCGGCTGACTCTCCAGCGGGTAGCGCAGCGTCGTGCGGCGAGTCGCCGACTTCGATGAGGCGCGCGGCTTGTAGGGTGTCCGCCTCGTACATCGCCACCAGCCGATCGTAACTACGGCGAGCGACCGCCCGCTCCGCACCCGAGAGCTCCCTCGCCACAAGACGGGTGCTGACGTAGTCGAGACGACGGTCGAAGTCCTCGCCCGCCTCGCGCATCGCACGCTGTGCCAGAAACCTGGACGCCTCGACGAACTGAGTGTCGTTCATCGTCACCAGGGCCTGCAGCGGCGTATTCGTGCGCTCGCGGCGTACCGTCGAGTGCTCGCGACTCGGGGCGTTGAAAATGAGCATCGACGGTGGCGGCGCGGCACGCTTCCAGAAAGTGTAGAAACTGCGACGGTAGAGCTTCTCGCCGGTATCGCGCTCATAGCGGGCGGTGTTGGACACCGGCATGGCCACGGTCGACCAGACTCCTTCGGGCTGGTAGGGCTTCACGCTCGGTCCGCCGATGGTACGCACCAAGAGGCCGCTCGCGGCCAGCGCGTAGTCACGGATCATCTCGGCGTCCATACGGAAACGAGGCCCGCGCGAGAACAACCGATTGTCGGCGTCGTGCTCGAGCTTCAGCGGCGTCGTAGTCGCGGCCTGGCGGTAGGTCGCCGAGGTCACGAGGGTGCGGAAGAACCGCTTGGTGTCCCAGCCCGACTCGCGAAACGTCACCGCGAGGTGGTCGAGAAGCGCGGGATGTGACGGCATATCGCCCTGCGCCCCGAAGTCCTCGCTCGATGTCACGAGACCGGCACCGAAGACCTGCTGCCAGAAGCGGTTGACAGTCACCCGTGTGGTCAGAGGGTTGGACTCGTCGACCAGCCAGCGGGCCAGACCCAACCGGTTGCGCGGCAGCGAAGCGGCCATCGGTGGCAGGACCGCAGGCGTGCCGGCGAGGACCCTCGCACGCGGTTGGTCATACATGCCCCGAAAGAGCACGTGAGCCGCAGCCTCGCTCGAGGGCATTTCCTGCATGACATGGGTGATCGAGCCGCGGCGGCGAACCTCCCGCCACTGGCGGTCGATCTCGAGTCGTCTTGCCTGCAGCTCGAGGCTTCTGTCGTCGCGGGCGCTGAGGTAGTAGCCCAAGAGCGCCGCGCGCTCGGCCCCGTCGAGCTCGGATGGGGTCTTGGCAGTGGCCGATTGCAGCGCCCGCCATTCGGAGACGACCCTTGCCTCCTCGACGCTCAGCACCCGGTTGAAGACCCGCAGGTCGGCAACGCGGCCGCCCGCGAAGTGTCGCGGATCACCGTCGTCCTTGACGTCGCCGCGGCCGAGGTAGAACGTCCGGTCGGTGCGGATGCTGCCAAGGACCTTAGTAAAGAACTCGCTGCCCTCCGACTCGATCCGCTCACCGTCACGGTAGACGTTCAGGCCGCCACGCTCGCCGCTACCGTCGTGCGTGAAGACGATGTGGGCCCACTCGCCCTCCTCCATCCGCTTGGTGTTGATCGGACCGACTCGCGGGCTCGGCGCACCCTCGTTTGGCCCTGCCTTGTCGCCGGTCAGCCGCAGAAACAACTGGCGCGCGCCGATAGTCACCGACCAGCCGCGGTTGCCATCGTCGGCGTCATACTGCGATGCCACCGTGAAGCTACCCTGCCCCTCGGGCGTAAAGATCCACATCGCCAGCGAGAACGGCGACCCGGTGTCCAGATCCAGCGAGGGCAGCTCGGCCCACGCCCCCTTGTCGAACGCCATCGCAGTGTGGCCCTCGGGGCCCTCGGCCAGGGTCACACCGACCACCTCGATCGAGCTGCGCTCGTTGCCGCGCACAACGGCGGGATCGCCGGACTGCTCGAGATCCAGGCTCAGGATCTCGGCCTCCGGTTGCAGGGGTGTTTCGAGCTCCCGGTAGGCGCCCTCCTCGAGCCACCTCACGAAGGCGTCTCCGACCTCGGCCGGCCGCTGGGCCAGCTCGGTCTCGATCTCGCTCGACTCGGCCCGTAGCGCCTGCCAAGCGTCGCGATCCTCGTCGGTCGGCACGACCAGAATCGGCGGCGGATCCGACACGTTGCCGTCCATCACGTACTGTGTCGTGTTGCGGAAAAACGCCGTCATTGCATAGAACTCGCGCTGCGAGATCGGGTCGAACTTGTGGTCGTGACAGGTCGCGCAGCCGACCGTCAGCCCCAGAAAGACGTCACCGATCGTCTCCGCTCGATCCTTGGCGTAGATCGCCTCGTACTCCTCCGGCACCACTCCACCTTCGTTGGTGGTGATGTTGTTGCGCTGGAAGCCGGTCGCGATCAGCTGATCGAGCGTCGGGTTCGGCAGCAAATCACCGGCCACCTGCTCGATGGCGAACTGGTCGAAGGGCTTGTTCTCGTTGAACGCTCGGATCACCCAGTCGCGGTAGGCGTGCATCTGGCGGTAGTTATCGATGTGAATGCCATGGGTATCGCCATAGCGCGCCGCGTCGAGCCAGTAGCGGGCCCGGTGCTCACCCCAGTGGCGCGACGCCAGGAGCCGATCGACGAGTCGCTCGTAGGCGTCCTCAGAGGTGTCTGCGAGAAACGTGGCCAGGGCACCGGGATCGGGAGGCAGGCCGGTGAGGTCAAGCGCTACGCGCCGCGCGAGCGTGCGACGATCCGCCTCGGCCGCAGGCTCTAGGCCTTCCGCCTCCAGTCGGGCGAGTACGAAGCGGTCGATCGGCGCGCGCACCCAGTCGGACGCCTCCGGCTCAGGCGGCTCGGGTCTCGCAATGGGCTCGAAGGCCCAGTGCTGACCCCAGCTCGCGCCCTCGTCGATCCATGTCTTCAGGGTCTGGATCTGGGCGTCTGTGAGGCTCTTGTTCGACACCTCAGGCGGCATGCGGCGGCGGGCATCGTTGTGCACGATGCGATCGATCATGAGGCTCGCGGCCGCATCGGACGGCACCACCGCGGGTCCCCGCGGCCGCGTGCTCCGGCCGGCGGGCGGCCGGGTTTCGAACGCACCTTGCTGCGTGTCGAGACGTAGATCCGCCTGGCGGGCGGCCTCGTCGGGGCCGTGGCACGCGAAACAGTTCTCAGACAGGATCGGGCGGACGTCGCGCTGGAAGTCGACAGTGGCGGTGCTCGCCGAAGTGGCGACAGCCAAGACGACCAGCGTCGCGATCACGAATGGCGGCTGGCGTCGAATCATGCTCTCTACTCCGATGGCCACGAGCCCGCCAGCCGATGCCGGTGGATCAGTCGTTGCCCGAGCCCGACTGCTTCGCGCGGAACTCCTCCTCGAGCATGCGCGCACCGCGCAGCATGTTGCCCATCGCGTAGTTGCCTTCGTGGCAGGCGTACTCGTAGCTGCGCTTCGCGGTCTTCGGCCACAGGAGCTCACCGCTGTACGGCGCCTCGTAGTCGGGATCCTCGACCGTGAACTTGTAGCTGAGGTTGCCTTCGCTCAGGGCGGTGAAGCTCTCGACGACCTTCAGACCCTCGCCGCGCACTCCAGGGGAGTCGAGAAAGTTCGTGGTCTCGACTACCAAGGTGTCGCCTTCGAACCAGCCGATGGAGTCGCCGCTGAGAGAGCGAATGTCCTGGGGCAGGTGCTCGGAGTCGAGCCGCACCACCCGTGCCCAATGCATCCACTCGGACTGGATCATCACGTGATCCTCGGTCTGCACGATCGTCTTGAGGTTGTTGTAGGGCAGCGAGCGCATAGCCATGGTCGCGGTCGGCTGGTACAGGCAACGCACGCCGAGAACCATGTTCTCGGGCCCGTCGTACGGCGTGTCGCCCGACTCAAGCCACCACGCGAAGCCCTTGTTCTGCCACGCGAAACGCGGCGCCGTGGCGCGCCGATCCTTGCCGAGCTGGGTCAGCTCAGGCATCTGCCCGTCGGGCGGATCGGTGAGCACCGAAGTACGGTACTTGCCGTCGATGGCAAAGCCTGCATCGCCCCACTCGAACCAGAAGTCGTTGTAGGCACCGACGTTGCCTCCGGACTCGGGGGCCGCACGATCCGGGTCGCTCGGCTGGGAACGCTCGACGTCGCGCTCGACCTGCGCCTTCGCCAGAGCCTCGGCCTCTTCCTTCGACAGGTAGAGCTGCTCCCCGAACTCTTTGGGACGCACGAACGGTGTGATGCTGGTGATGTCGTAGACACCGGTCAGATCGGGAACACCGCTTGCGGTTCTCTGGATCTCGTCGCCGGCCGCCATGGCGACGGGTGCTGCCATGGCGATGGCCAAGACGGAGACGATGGCGATCGTGGGTTCTCTCATGCTGCCTCCTCGACTACACAATTCAGATTCGGTGAGTGATGATATCGCGCCACTCGCTCAATGGCCGGCCGCCGCCGCCCGCTCCCTGGCACGCTCGCCGGCCAGAATGTTGGGCATCGCGTAGTTGCCCTCGTGGCAGGCGTACTCGAACATCGGCACGTCGGTGCGCCGCATCGGAATGGATGCGGTCCAGGTGCTCGTCCACGTGTTGGGATCGTCGACCGTGAACGTGTAGTCAAGGGTCTCGACATCGATGCGCGTGAAGCGCTCGACGAGCTTCATGTTCTCGGTCGAGCCGCGCCAGCCACGATCGGCACGGAAGTTGGCGGTCTCGACGACCAGCGTGTCGCCGTCCCACCAGCCACGGGAGTCGCCGGACCACTGGCGGATGTCCGAGTCGATCTCAGGTCGGCCATCGATGGGAACGACCCGGGTGGTGTGCACCATCTCGGTGACGAGCACCACGGCGCTGCGGGTCTGAAAGATCTGCAGGTTCTGGTTGTAGCCCAGGGGCGTGATCGGCGGCCCGGCATTGAAGCCGAGAATGCAGCGGTCATAGGCGCTGCGGTCCGTCCACGAGTCTGCGGGGTGCTCTCTTAGGAACTCCCGGCGCGCAGAGGTGCGCGACTGCGCATTCTCTGTCATCGCTGGCATCCGGCCGTTCGGAGGATCGATGATTAGCGATGTGCGCCGGGTGGCGACGGTCTTCGTCCCGGTGTCGAGCCAGAAGTTGTTGTAAAAGCCCGGTGCACCTTCCTCGCCGACATCGACGTTGCCGCCCGCGCTCGTGCGACGTGCCTCACGAGTCGCGAGTGACTCGTTGCGGTCGATCACCTTCTTCTCCGCCTCGGCGGCCTCCTCCTCGGTCAGGAAGGCCTTTTCCCCCAGGCTCTCCGGGCGCTGCATCGGGGTGATCGTGCGGAAGTCCCAGATCCCCCCGATGTCAGGGGCATCCCAGGCTGTCCGCAAGGCCTCCGACTCAGCGCCAGACGCCGTCCCCGCAATGAAAAGCACCGACACCAGTGCGGCTACACCCGCGCGCAAGAAGACTCGCTGGCTCATTTCGACCCCCTCTGAGGCTGTTCGGAGCCACCATCCTACCTCCTTGAGCTCAGAACTCGACGAGCCACAAGTCTCCCGACGTGCGCGCGTACTCGAAGACAACGATACCCAGCTCTTGTGCCCACACCGGATGGCGCACATAGGCCCCGAGGTGATTGCGCTGCAGATCAGTCAGAGGCCGCTCCGGTGTTCCGTCGCGTGAAGCGAGGTCGACTGAAACACGAGGGTCGCACCGTCGGGAGACCACGCGGGGTCGGCGCACAGTATCGTGACTTGCCCTCCAATCCGGGTCTGCGCGGAGACACGCCGCGATCGACACACATCGACCTCCTCGCCTTCCGGTAACTCATGCTTCCTGCTGCCGGGAGCCTGGACGCAAAATCCTTAGGCTTGGCCTAGGCCAAGCCTAAGGTTCGCTGAGGGCCTCCTCAGGCGGCCAGCGGCCGCCCACGCGCGGTCAATGCGCCGGGAGGGCGAAAACGAACAAGTTGTTGTTGGTACTGGGCCGCAGCTCCGGAGTGAGGCGGCGAAAGGTTGACGCGGTCGCCGCGCTTCCGGTCCCCACTGCGACGTACTGCCGACCATCGACAGCGTAGGAGATGGGGAAGCTCGTGACCGAGGAGCCGATGTTGATCTCCCACAGCACCTCGCCGGTCTCCTGATCGTGAGCGCGGAACCGGCCGTTGACGTCGCCGCCGAATACCAGGCCTCCGCCCGTCGCCACCAGCGACATGGTGCCGGCGCGCTGCTCGTAGACCCACTTCGTCTCGCCGGTCTCGGCGGAGATCGCGTGGACGGTGCCGAGATTCTCCTTGCCGGGGGCAAGGACGTTCTTGACGTCGATCATGTAGTGCGACACCCGCTCTCCGGAACGCGCCGTCATCTCCGCACAGGTGTTGCGAAGTGGCATGTACATCGTGTTGGTGAGCGGGCTGTAGGCACCGGCCTCCCAGTCCTTGCCGCCGTTCCAGGACGGGCAGACGTGCATCTGCTGTTCCATCTCCTGAAACACCAGCTCCTTGTTCTCCATCACCTCGCCGGTGGCGCCGTCGATGTGGCGCACCACGTTCTGCGGGCTCGTCGCGACTGCCCACAGGAACTCACCCGTCTCCCTATCGAGGGTGTAGACGACGCCGGTCTTGCCCGGAATGCCGGTGACCACCTTGCGAACTTCGCCAGGCTCGATCCTCGGATTGCGCCACACGACCATGTCGGGATCGGGCGCGGTGGCGGTGTCGACCAGGATGCGCTCGAACGGATGGTCCAGGTCCCAGCTGTCGTTCAGATGCTGGTAGTACCAACGGATCTCGCCAGTGTCGCCCTCCAGCGCCAAGGTGGAGTTGTGGTACAGGTGCGAATTGTCGGTGCCGCCGACGAGGAACTTCGGCGCCGGTGAGGTGACCGAGGTGCCGATGTAGACCAGATCGAGTGCCGGGTCGTAGCTCGGCACCATCCAGGCACCAACGTGGGAGCGCTTCTCGTACGGCACGTCGCCCCAGGTCTCGTCGCCGGGCTCACCGGGGCCCGGGATCAGGCTGCGGCGCCAGACCTCTTTGCCGGTCATCGCGTCGTGCGCCACGATGAAGCAGGCTTCCGGGCCACGGCGCGGACGGCAGCTGCGACCCGACACGACCAGGCCGTCGGCGATGATCGGTCCCGCGGAATGACGTGCGGGATCCTCGGTCTGCTCGGTGACCAAGGTCTCCCACACCAGCTCGCCGGTGGCGACGTCCACCGCATAGGCATAGCCGTCGTTCGCGGTGTCGATGATCAGGTTGCCGTAGATGGCAAAGTTGCGGTTGACCGTTTCGAGCCCCCCCACGTAGCGCGAGATGTTGTCGGGAATGTCGCGCACGTACTCCCAGAGCATGTCGCCGGTCACGGCGTCGTAGGCCTGGATCACATCCGAGGGATTCGGCATGTACATAACGCCGTCGTACACGATCGGCGTCCCCTGCTGGGCGCCCTCCCGCAGCCCTCGAGTCCAGACCATCTGCAGCTCCGAGACGTTCTCGCGGTCGATCTGGTCCAGCGGGCTGTATCCCCACCCATCGAGCGTCCGGCGCCACATGAGCCAATCTCCGGGGTCCGGGTCTTGAAGGATGGCGTTGGTCACTGGCACGTAGTCAGCTCCCGCCTGGGCCGCCAGCGGCGACGGAACTAGAGTCCAGACGACGAGGAACAGAATGGCGGCCGCGGTTTTCACAACAGCTTGTCGAGACATCTTCGAGCTCCCTAGGAGACTAGAACTAGCGGGGCTGCGTAGCTTACCTCTCGCGCGGAGGGTACAGCGCGCAGCTCCTCGAGTTCGGCCTCCAGCTCCGTGATGCGCGACCGGAGCTCACTCATCTGTAAAGCTCTCCCCGAAAGGACACCGGCATGCAGCAAAAGAAGACGGACGTGGCGATCATCGGTGCGGGAACCGCTGGGCTGAATGCCCTTCGAAGCTGCTCATCGCAGCTGCCGAGGTAGCCGAGCACGTGCGCAGCGCCAGCCGGTTTGGCGTCGACATCGCCGAGGACAGCTGCCGAGAGTTGGATTCGGGTCCGTGCTGTAGCTGAGGACGCGGGGCGGATCCACCTCGAGGAAACGGCCCGTGGAATCCGCCAACAGCGCGTCGCGCTTGAGAATGCCGGCGCGCTCGAGCACCTTGACGTGCTTGGTCACCGCCCCCTTCGTCATGTCGAAGGGCTCACCGAGCTCACCTATCGTCGCCGAGCTCTGAGCGAGCTTGGCGATCATCCCGCGCCGTGTCGAATCGGCCAACGCACCGAACACGCCGTCGAGCGATCGTCACAGCTCGCCCAGCTCGACCCGGCGGCCCTCGACGAGTGCGATCTGCACCGCCTCGGTAAACTGCATGTAGCGCACCCCGTCGGCGAAGCTGGTGTGGGTGACCGGCCGGCCATCGCGGATGGCATCGACGAAGTCCTCCTCGACCCTCCACCCGCCCATCTTTTCGGGCACGACCTTCAGCTCCTCGAAGTCGCCGCCCGTCGCCACCCAGGCTTTTCCACCCTCGAGCCGAAACGCTCCCTTGGTACCGAAAACCTCGAAGGAGCCGTTGCGCCCGCCACGGGCGACGTTCGAAAGGTGATAGACGGCCACGGCACCATTGCGGTGCTCGGCAACGATGCCGAGGCTGTCTGGAATGTCTGCCTGAACGGCCTCGCCGGTATCGGGATCGACACGGTCCTCGACGTGAATCTTGCCCGACGCCACGAGACTGCGCTCGTGGCCGGCGTAGCGGCGCACTGTCTCGTTGAGAATGCCCATCGCCATGATGTTCGAGCCCGATAGATCGCGGCGCTGACGCCACGTTCTCGCACCACCGGGGTCGTGCCCACCGCCCAGACCGCAGACATGGATCTCGAGCAGGTCGCCGAACACCCCTTCGGCCAGCATGTCGAGAAGGGTCCGTTCGTAGGCGAGGTAGAAGGGTGCGGGAACGATCATCGCCACCCGATCACTCGCTTGGGCCGCCGCGTGCATCTGGCCAGCCTCGGCGAGGCTCATCGCCATCCGCGCCTCGGTCAGCACGTGCTTGCCGGCGGCGAGGCCCGCCAAAGTCATCGGGCAGTGCATGTAGGGCCAGGTACCGATACAGATCGCATCGACCGCCTCGTCGTCGACGACTTCCCGCCAGTCACAGACCACACCTGGGATGCCGAACTCGTCGGCGACCTTCTGCCCCGACTCGATGGAACGGTTGCACACGCTCGTGATGTCGACGCCCTCGATCGCCTGAAATCCTGGGATGTGACGCAGCTTCGTGTTGCCGCCGGCGCCGATCAGACCCACCCTCAACGTCATAGTCTCCTCCTGCAATAAGCTCCACATCCTAATCGCGCAAAGAGGAGCTACCGCCCATGATCACCGCCATGCCCCGTATCGCCATCGCCGTCAACGACTGGGACCAGACTCTCAGCACGTTTCGAGACGCGCTGGGC
>JAYZDP010000125.1:0-11940 GCA_036337765.1 Acidobacteriota bacterium | reverse complement strand
GAGCAGGCTGAGGGTGCGGTGGACCTCACGCCAGTCGTCGTCGTCGCCGAAGCACAGCTGTACACGGCGCTCGTTGGCGAAACGGTTCTGGGCCTCGAAGAAGCGCATCGTCAGGTCCGAGCCACGGTAATCGGGAAGGACCATGAAGCGCTCGCCGACCACCTGATCCCCGTCGCGCGCCAGAAACAGGCGGCTGTCCCCATCGACCTCCTCGACGAGCCAGCGCCGCTCGTGGTCGGCGATGGACTGGTAGCGGCCCATCTCCTGGACGTAGATGTCGTAGCGCAGCCGGTAGATCGCGGTGCGCTCCTCGTCGGAGCACGCCTCTGTGACTTGGAGTTTCATCGGCGGCCATACTCTAAACTGGCCGCCAGGCACCCGCTGTAAGATCGCGCCACTCTGGAGACGCCGATGTCGAGGAAGTTCCTGCTGGGTTTCATCACGATCTTGCTGCTTGCCGTGGCGGTCCCGGCTCCGGCGCAGTTCGCCGGTCGACCGAACATGCTCTCGTTCGAGGAGGGCGAGGAAGGCTGGCTACTGGCCTTCTATGGCAAAGATCTCGACAACTGGGTGCCACGAGGCGAAGCGAACTGGACGGTCGTCGACGGGGAGATCCGGGTGTCGGATGGGGAGCGCAGCCTGCTCATGACCGACGAGGACTACCCCGACTTCGAGCTCAAGGTCGACTTCCTCGCCGATCGGGGCGCCAATAGCGGCGTCTTCTTCCGGGTGAATGCCGAGGGCGGGGGCGAGCTTTACGAGCTCAACATTGCCCCGCCGGACCACCGCTTTCCGACCGGTAGCCTGCTGCGCGTGAACCTCGAGGGCGCGGAGCCGAGCTTCGGGATCGCCGAGGTCTACAAGGACGCGGGAGAGCTCGACGATTGGCGGACCTTCCACCTGATCGTGGAGGGGGGATTCATCGAGGTCCGACTCGACGGGCAGAAGATCCTCGAAGTAGACGACCCCGACCCGCTCGAGACCGGCCGCATCGCCCTGCAGCACAACCAAGGCGCGATCGCCTTCCGTAACGTCAAGGTCCGACGACTGTCCTGGTGAGCCGGCTGGTCGACGGCTCGGACGTCGAGGCCGCGCTCGGCCGAGAGATCCGGCGTCTCGGGTCGTGGCTCGGTCCGCGGCGCGCGAGCCTCGTCGTGGGTCTGGTGCTCTTGGCGATCTACACCCTGACCGTCAACGCCTGGGTGTCGGAGGACGCCTTCATCTCCCTGCGCTCGGTCGAGCAGGTCCACGCCGGTAACGGCCCTCGGTGGAACCCCCATGAGCGGGTCCAGGCTTATACCCACCCGCTGTGGTTCTGGCTGCTGTGTCTGGCCCGACTGGCGATCCCTCAGCCGTTGTTCGCGGCGCTTGCTCTCGGAGTAGCCTGCACGTCCGCCGCGATGGTGCTGCTCTATCGCGACGTTGCCCGTGAGCGAGGAACCCTGGCGGCCTTTCTGGCGATTCTGGCCTTTCTGGGATCGAAGTCGATTGTCGACTACGCCACCTCGGGGCTCGAGAACTCGCTGTCGTACCTGCTGTTGATCGTCGTTCTGACCCGAGCCCGCCGCTGGTACTTGGGCGGATGGCGCGCGGTCGACTGGTCGGTGGCGGTGGCGGGGATGTTCCTGCTCGCCACCAACCGGCTGGACACTCTGACACTCACGCTGCCGCTCGGGGTAGCGCTGGTCGCCTCGCGCTGCGGGCGCGCGGGCAGGCTCGGCACGCTCGTGGCGACTCTGGTGGGGTCCCTCCCGCTGCTGGCGAGCTTGGCCTTTTCTCTCGTCTACTACGGCATGCTGCTGCCCAACACTGCCTACGCGACGGTGGTGTACGGACCCGGCCAGCTGGCGAAGCTCGCCTCGGGCGTGAGCTATCTGTGGGTGTCGGGGGTGTTCGACGTGCTGGGCGCCGGGCTGGTCGCCTGCGGCGTGGTCGCCGCGCGGCGCTGGGAGCCGTTGTGGCGGGCGTGCGGCCTCGGGGTGGTGCTGAATCTGGTCTATATCGTCATCGTGGGTGGTGACTTCATGACCGGACGCTTCCTGACCCTGGCCGCCTTGATCGGGCTCTTCGTTCTGGTTCACCGAATGGGCGAGCGCGGCGCGGCTCGGCTCGCCCTGGGCCTCGGCCTGGTCGCCGTGGCCTCACCCTTTCATCCGTGGAACCCCTTTGCCGATCGGCACGCCGGAGCTTCGAGTCTGGGGGTCGTCGACGAGCGGGCCTTCTACTCCGAGCACGCGACGCCTGAAACCTGCGTGGTGGCGCTGCTCGCCAGTGGCGAGTGCCCGGACCACCCATGGCTGCTCGACGGCAAGAAGTTCGCAGAGTCGGAGGAATCGATCGCGCTCACCCGCAACGTCGGCTTCTTTGGCTGGCGCGCCGGCGTCGACAAGATAGTGGTCGACGAGCTCGGCCTGACCGATCCACTGCTCGCCCGCATGCCGCCGCGAGAATCGACCGGATCCCGCTCGGGGCACGTGCTCCGTCAGATCCCGCAGGGGTATCTTGAGACCCTGGTCGAGGGCGAAGGCCACATCGCCGATCCGGACCTGAGGCGCTACTACGAGGTACTGGGAATTTTGACGCGCGATCCGGTGTTCTCGCCTGCTCGCCTGCGTACGGTCGTCGATTTCCAGCTCGGCCGCTACGACCACCTACTCGAGGGGGTCAGCCGGCCGTAGCGAGGCTCGGCGAGTCTGCGCCGACGATCACGGCGTTCGTGTTGGCGATCTCCGCCTGGCGTCGGTCGACCACTGTCTGTGGCCGCAGTAGCGGCAGCAGTGCCAGAGGCACCAGTGCCAGCACGCCGCAGACGTAGTAGCTCGCCGCGTCACCGAGGCCGAGCCGCGTGAGGTAGGGACCTGCCGCGGTGCCCAGGTTCATGAGCGTCATGTACATCGTGAATTGTGTTGCCGCGGCTTTCGTCCAAGAAACCTTCATAAAGAGCGAAAACAGGGATACCTGGGCAACGGCGAAGGCGGCCTCGTGCAGCGGTAGGAAGGCAATGGGAATGGCCGGCCTCGTGGTCCACGTCGCCTCCGTTGCACCGAACCCGAGCATCACCACGAAGACGGCGGCCGTGCCACAGCCGGCCACCAACCGGCGACCGTAGCGGTCGGATAGGAATCCCCCGGCGAGCGCGCCGCCGAGCATGCCGAGCGTGCCCCACAGCCCCATCGCACGGCCGTACTGCTCGGTCGTCCAACCGAGCGTCTGGGTGTAGACCGCCGGGTTTGTGGCGTCGCGAAAGCCCTGGTTGACGAAGGCCAGGAGGGCGACCGCGCCCGCCATTGCCGTCGTTCGCATGGAGAACGCGCGCCGCAACTCGGCGGCGACGGCGAGCGGCTTGGCGAGAACGCGGAAGAGCCCAGCTCCGTCCGCCTGTACAGACGCCCCGGGAGGTGCCATGCGGCGGCCCTTCGACCAGGGGAGTAGGCGCTCGCCAACGCGCTCGCGGGCGAGCAGCGGGAAGAGCATGACCGCAAGGATCGCCAAGGCCTGAAACCGCATGGCGACGTCGATGCCGAGCCGCACCACGACCATCGACAGAACGGCGCCGCCGACCGAGATGCCGACCAGTTTGGTGCCCCACATCAGCCCGTTGACGCGGCCGCGCTCTTCGGGTCGCAGAAGGTCCATCGCGAGGGCGTCGGTCGAGACGTCCTGCAGCGAGGCGAAGCAGTTGTGCAGAAAGAACACGACCACCAGAACCGAGAGCGCCTCGGGGTCGGTGACGCGCCCGCTGCTCGATGCTCCCACCAGCGTCAACGCCATCATCGCCTGAGCGAACAGGATCCAGGGTCGGCGCAACCCCATGGCCGCGAACTGAAAAGAGTCGATGATCGGTCCCCAGATCAGCTTGAACGTCCACGGCAGAAGCGACATCGACAACAGCACGGCGGTCTCGGTCCGGGGCACACCGTGCTCGTTGAGATAGGCAGCGAGTGCGACCGTGACGAAGCCCCACGGGAAGCCCTGCGCGAAGTACAGCGCACACAGCGTCGCGTACCGGAGCGGTCGCGATGACTCAATGGATCGATTCACTAGGGAAAATAGCCCCGTCGAGTACGGACCTTGGCTCCGGGGGCGTCGACCTCCAGCTGAATCTCCCGGAAGTCGCGGTCCGGCTTGTCGCTGGTCGACTGGTAGGCGATCAGGTAGCGCGAACGGATCTCCGCCAGGATCTCGCCGTAGGCGCCGTCGAGATCGGCGAGATCGCGCAGAAAGATCGCTCGCCCGCCGGTTTCCTCCGCGAGCTGCTCGAGCACACGCCGATCCGCTCGCTCCTCGAAAGACGATACGAGTCCCAGCGTATAGATGGTCACGCCCGCCTGGTGTGCGCCGGCAATCGTCTGTTCGAGGCGCAGCTCGCTGCCCTCGTCTTTGCCGTCTGAGAAGAGCACGATCGCGGTCTGGCCTTGGACGTCTTCGAAGTAGTTCAGGGTCTGTACCACCGCGTCATAGAGGCCTGTTCCGCCGAGCGCGTCGATGCCCGCCAGCGCACGCTCGACCTGAGCGAGACTCGACGTGAAGCCGGTGTCGACCGTCGTCACTTCGGCGAACGACATCACCGCCAGGCGATCGTCGTCGGTCTCGAGTGCCTGCTGCGCGAAGCTGTAAGCGGCTTCTGCAACGCGGTCGACGTGGCGCTCCATCGACGAAGATCGGTCGATCAGAAGCGCCGCGTTCACAGGTGCATCCGCGGTTTCTTCAAAGCGAAGGATGCGCTGGTCGATGCCGTCCTCTCGCAGTCGGAAGGTCTGCTCGGCGAGGCCGGTGACGGGCTGGTTGCGGCCGTCCACGACCACCGCGTGAAGCTCGACCAGCTCGACGCGGACGTCCTCCACGAATTCGGAGGAGTTGACCAAAACGGCGTCCTCGGTGCTCGACCCGTCAGCCAGGTAGGCCACCGCCTTAACGACAGCGAGCTGGCCATCGGTGAGTGAAACGCTGTGCTCGAACGGCGGCTCTGCGAGCGTTCCTACCGGTTCCTCGTTGAGGAACAGCTCGATACGCTCCGGCGATCGGCCGTCGGGCGTGTCGACCTGCAACCTCGCTGTCAGTGCGCCGGGGTAGATCCCGCCGGCTCGTGGCTCGATGAAGCGCACCCGGAACCGCTGGTTGCCCTGGTTCAGCCAGAGCTGGTCGGAGGCCGCCTCGGCGCTGGCGACCAGGCCGACCACGCGGACTCGATGGGGCACTGGCGCATTCCCGAGGTTGAGCTCGACGCTGTAAGGGGGCCGTCGTTTCGAGATCACCTGCTTGTCGTCGAGAAAGAAGGCGACCCGCTCGAACTCGCCGCGGACGCGGGTGGAGAAGCGCACCATTCCGGTGTGGATCGATCCGGGTGGGGCGATCAGCCGAAGCGTTCGTTCACTGGCCGGCTGATCCCCGGTGCCGGCGACCAGCGAAGTTGCGGCGGCCACCGGCGGTAGGCCGTCGGGGCTGGGGATCTCGATGTCGCGCTTGAGCTGCGCGTAGCGGTTGCCGAAGACGTCCTCGACCAGAACGAACAGGCTCACCGGGCCGGGCCGCAGGTAGCGGGTGAACCCGAGCGGGATCTCGGAGGCTCCGTCTGGCGTGGGGCCGTCGAAGCGGTAGTCGAAGCTCTCGAACAGCTGCCCGTTGCGAATCACTTCGCCCCGCAGGCGGAAGTCGTGGAACAGCTGGCCGTCGAAGCGGCGGCCAGGCGCCTCGGCGAGACCGACCCGCACCAGCACCTGCAGCGCCGTACGGCTCTGAGTCCGGGCCGGGTATGAGAACTCGTAGTCGACGCGCATGGTCTCGGCCCCGGCCGGAAGGTCGGTGGTCGAGCCCGAGAAAGTGGCGAGCCACTCCAGCGACGGCAGTGGTGGAGTGGTGGCGAGCTCGAGCTGTCGCTCGTAGTCGCCCTGAAACGAGATCTCGCGCGAGGCGTAGCGCATCAGATCGTCGGCGCACAGCAGGCTGACGTCGCGCGTCGGTAGCCCGCCCGAGCGCCCCACGGGACGCAGGCTGGCGCCGAGGTGGTAGATCTCGTAGCCAGCTTCCCGTCCGGGTTTGTAGAAGATGATGATCATGCGCCGCCCCGTCGCCGGCGCTTGACCGTAGAACCAGATCTCGAGCTCGCGCGAGCGCGAGAAGCAGCGGCCCACCGGTCGCCCGTCGGGCAGGCTGAATCCACCGGGTGGGCCGTTGAGCAGAAAGACGACGAAGCGCGGGTCGCCATAGGGAATGCCGTCGCTGCCCGCCGCGGTGAGGTAGGACTGCCAGCGATCCCGAAGCTCGTTCTGGGGAGTGACGGGATCGGGGTCTCGCGGCTTCCAAAAGGCCTCGATGAAGGCGTCGCGGCGGTAGTCCTGGCTCAGGTCGAGAAAGAAATCGAGCTCTGCCTGGGTGATGAGACCCGCGACGCTAAGCACCCACTGGCGATATCGCGGCGGTAGCGAGTCGACTGCCGCCTGCAGCTCCCGGGGTGCGCGCTGCGTACGCTGGCCCTGGCGGACCTCCTGGCGCCGATTCGGCGGCGGCGTCGCCCCGGGGCGCACAGAGCCTTCGGGCGGCGCCTGGGGCTCTTGAGCGCCGGGCGCTGCGGCGGCCGCGCCGAGCCACGCTGCTGTCACCAGCAGCACGCAGGCGGCACAGGTGGTTCGGATCGAGGTGCCGGGGCGGCGCATGTCGATTTCGGTCCCCCTCTTCCTACGTGCGGGTGACCTTCCTGGATGGCAACGCCGAGTGTGTCGAGGGGATTCCCGCGCGATCGGGTAAGGCCTACTGAATGCGAAACGGGGCCGACCACTCGGTCTCGCCCCAGGCGACCTTGATCCGTCCGCCACTGGCGCCGGCTACGACCTCGAAGGTGAGCTCGTTCGCGGCCTGGTCCAGGCTTGCGATCTCGAGCGCCACCTCGCCGACGTCGGCTCCGGGGTTGTGCATGGTGCCCCAGACGTCGGCCTCCTCGTTGAAGACCAGGCTCCAACCGTCCTTCGACTTCTTTAGCCACAGGCTGTACGTGCCCGGGTAGTCGGGGCCGAAGTTGTGCGCCGCGACGACCGTGTCGCCGAAGTGCAGCTCGGCCTCAGTCTGCAGCTTGAAGCAGCGGCTGCCCGGAAAGCTGTAGACCGATCCTGCTGCGGTGTCGACGAAGGCTCGGTGGTCGACCGACTCGAGCTCCAGCTTGCCGAATGCCACGCTGACCTCGGCGTCGCCGAACTTGTAGCTCGCCACGGTGGTGCCGCCGAAGCGGCGGCTGGTCTGCGGCGCGCTGTCTTTCTCTGCAGCTGCCGCGGCGGCGGCGAGCACGATGTCGGCGGCCTCGGCCTCACGCTCGCCGGTGAACTCGGCGGTGAAGAAACCACTTTCGTCGCCAAACGTACCGATCAGCTTGTCGTCCTCGAGCACGGCCTTGATGTGGACGCGCATGGCGTTGCCGCCCAGATCGGCCTCCCACGCCAGGTCGATGCCCATCTCGGCTTTGGCGACCTCGTCGATGAGCTGCGGCTGCGGGCTGATGATCGCGCGCATCGCGGCCTTGACCTCATCCTCGATCAGTGCGATCTCGAGCGTCATGTTGATCGGGTTGCCGTTGAAGTCGGCCGACAGAGTCCAGGTGCCGAGGTAGGGTTCGGCGTCGGCTTTGCTGAGAGCGTTCTGAGCCAGAGCGGGGAGTCCGATCACCACCAGTCCGAGGGTGGCGATGCCGGCGCGCAGGCCGGGTGTCATCTTCGTCACGTTACGGTCCTTCTTGTTTTGTGAGGGCCCGCAGGGGGCCTGGAAGCATCCGTTACAGTACCAGCCTCAAGCAGACCCCCGTGAAGAGAACCGTCACCTTCGCGCTTGCCGCTACGTTGCTGGTCGCCGGACCCGCGATGGACGCCGAAGTCTCTGACGGACGCACGTTTGATCTTGGCACGACCGCCGGGAGTGCTGGCCGGTAGTCGTCGATCGCCATGTGGCAGCCTTCCACGGGGCGGCTGCGGGACATGTCGCCGCGCGTGGCGTGGCTGATGCTCGGTGCGATCCCGATCTTCGGGCTCGCGCTGCGAGTCTGGTACCTGTCGGCCGATCTGAACCTTTTAGGCTACTGGGACGAACGCTACAGCCTCGAGAACGTCACTGCGATTCTCGAGACGGGTAGCCTCGAGCCGATCCGCGGCTTCGTGCTTCACCCAGTGGTCGAGCCGCGCGAGCGAGAGGTAGTCGAGTAGCGTCGCGGCTGGCTTCGCGGGGGCTGTGCCGGCAGTTCCGGAATCGTTGACGTGCGTCATTTCGGGCCGGAGACCCATCGTACGAGACAGTGGTGCCGAGATGGGCACGACCTTGACACGGGCGGTGTTCTTCTGCAGACTTTGAACCGTGGTTCAAATCATGCAGAAGCGGCCCAGAAGGGCGACGGCCCGGTCGAAGGCGCAGAAGAGGCGCATCCTCGAGGCGGCGTCGGCTGTGTTTAGGCGCTACGGCCTGCACCGGGCCGGGATGCGTGACATCGCCGCCGAGCTCGACATGCATGTAGGGAACCTGTACTACTACTTCGAGAACAAGGCTGAGCTGCTCGCCTACTGCCAGGAAGAGACTCTGGCTGATCTGCTCTCGACCGGCAGACAGATAGCCTCCCTGGACGCGCCGGCCGACGAGAAGCTGCGACGTCTGATCGCGGCCCATGTGGTGAGCCTCAACGAGACCATCCGGGGGTCGCTGGCCCATCTCGAGATCGAGGCCGTTGCCGACGACCGCCGCGCCGAGATCGTGCGCCGACGCGATGCCTACGAGCGGATCTGGCGCCGCGTGATCCGGGAGGGGATCGCCGCCGGCACCCTGACAAAGGTCGATCCGAAGGTCGCGACGATGTCGCTTCTCGGCTCGGTCAACTGGACCGTCAAGTGGTTTCAGGCGGGTGGGCGACGGAGTGCGGCTCATATCGGTAGAGAGTTCGCAGACATGCTCGTGGGCGGGCTGGCGGTACGGGAGGCGAGTTGAGCGAGGTCGTTCGCAGGCTCGAGATCAACGGCGAGCCGCGGACCGTCGCCTTTCCGGTTCATCACACCCTGCTGGAGGTGCTGCGCGAGGAGTGTCGGCTGACGGGTACGAAGCACGGCTGCGAGCTTGGCGAGTGCGGCACCTGCACGGTGTTGGTCGACGGCCGGCCGGTGCTGTCCTGCCTGGCGCTGGCCGCCGAGATGTCAGGTCGGAGTATCGAGACCGTAGAGGGCATGGCGGACGGCGGCCGCCTGCATCCTCTGCAGGCGGCCTTCGCTGACCTCGGTGCGGCCCAGTGCGGTTACTGCACGCCCGGCATGCTGATGGCGGCGAAGTCGCTGCTGGCGCGCGATCCGGCAGCGAGCCGAGCCGAGATCGATGACTGTCTTGGCGGAAATCTCTGCCGGTGCACCGGCTATCACCTGATCGTCGAGGCGGTGGAATGGGCCGCGCGGGAGCTGTCGGGAGCTGCCGGTGCGCGGCCGCCGCGCGAGGTCTTCTACGGCGCTGCCGAGCCGGTGAGCGACGATGGCTGAGCCACAGAAGCGCCCGCGCCCGAGTAGCCACCGTCGCATCGTAGGCAGGCCGTTTCGCCGCGTCGACGGCAACGACAAGGTAACGGGGCGCACGCTGTTCGCCGACGATCTCGACTTTCCGCGAATGGTCTTCGTTCGGCTGGTGCGTGCCACGGTGCCGCACGCTGCCATCCTCGAGGTGCGCACGGCCGCGGCGATGGCCGCCGAGGGTGTTGTGGCTGTTTTGACCGGCGAGGACTTCCAGGTGCCTTTCGGCATCATGCCGGTGTCGCAGGACGAGCACGCGCTGTGTCCGGACCGGGTGCGCTACGTTGGCGACCCGGTCGCTGCCGTCGCCGCGGTCACCGAAGACCAGGCAGCTGCCGCGGCCGACCGGGTCGAGGTCGCCTACGAGCCGCTGCGCACCGTTTCGGGCATCGAGGACGCGCTCGGGCATCCCGAGCCGCGGATCCACGATCGCGGTGATGGCGGAAACATGCACAAGCGGGTGTCGATGCGCTTCGGCGATACCGATGCCGGCTTCGACGAGGCGCAGTTGGTGCTCGACGACGTCTTCTTCTACGAGGGAAGCACCCACCTGCCGATGGAGCAGCACGCCACGGTGGCGGTCCCCGAAGGAGAGGATGGCATCACGGTCTACTCGTCGACCCAGACCCCGCATTATCTACATCGCACGCTCGCCAAGGTTCTGGAGCTGGCGCCGAGCCGGATCCGGGTGGTGGCGACGCCCAACGGTGGCGGCTTCGGCGGCAAGAGCGACCCCTTCAATCACGAGCTCGTGGTGGCGCGGATGGCGCTGTGTCTGGGCCGGCCGGTCAAGATCTGCCTGACCCGTGAGGAGGTCTTCTACTGCCACCGCGGCCGACACCCGGTGTTGATGAGTCTTCGTACCGGCTTTCGTGCCGACGGCTCGATCGCGGCGCAGCATCTGCGAACGGCCTTGGATGGCGGTGCCTACGGCAGCTACGGCGTGGCGAGCACGTACTACACCGGTGCGCTGCAGACCACGACCTATGCCCTCGACACCTACCGCTTCGACGGAGTCCGAGTCTTCACCAACAAGCCGCCGTGCGGTCCCAAGCGGGGCCACGGAACGCCGCAGCCCCGCTTCGGCCTCGAGATTCAGCTGGACAAAGCGGCCGAGCGGTTGGGGATCGACCCCGCTGACCTGCGACTGAACAACCTCCTACCGGCCGAGACGACGACAGCCAACTGGCTGAAGATCCGCACCACGGGCCTGCGGCGCTGCATCGAGGCAGTGGTAGCCGGATGCGGCTGGCGATCTCGCTACGGTCGCCTCCCCGAGGGGCGCGGCCTCGGCCTGGCCTGCGGCTGCTACCTGACCGGGGCCGGGCTGCCGATCTACTGGAACCACATGCCGCAGTCGGCAGTGGAATTGCGCCTCGATCGCGGTGGGGGAGTGACGGCGAGCTGCGGCGAGATCGAGATCGGCCAGGGCTCCGACAGTGTGCTCGCCGCGGTGGTTGCGGAGGTCTTGGGGATCGGGCTGGGCGACGTCCGACTCTCGGTCGCAGATACTGCCCTGACGCCCGTCGATCTCGGCTCGTACTCCTCTCGCGTCACCCTCATGGTCGGCAACGCCGCTATCGAGGCTGCACAGAGGGCCCGCACGCTTCTTGCCGACGCCGTGGCTGCACAGCTGGATGTGCCTTCTGACGATCTCGTCTTTGCCGACGGACGCGTTTTCGGCGCGGCTGACGTGGATCGCGGTGTCTCCTTTGCCGAGGCGGTCTGCGTCGCCGAGGCTCGCAACGGGTTGATCGTGACGACGGGCTCCTACACGCCGCCTCGGTCGCCCGGTAGGTATCGCGGCGCCGGTGTCGGACCTTCGCCGACCTACTCGTTCTCGGCCGCCGTGGTCGAGGTGGCGGTGGATGCTCGCACCGGCGAGACTGAGACCTGCCATGTTTGGATCGCCCACGACCTGGGAGCCGCCATCAACCCCGTGCTGGCTCGCGGCCAGATCGAGGGCTCGGTCTACATGGGGTTGGGCGAGGCCCTGATGGAGGAGCAGACCTTTCGGCGGCTGCCGCGGCACCGTTCCGGCGCGCTCGTGCACAAGATGCCGAGCATGCTCGAGTACAAGAGCCCGACGTTTGGCGACATGCCGCCGGTGACCACTTACCTCGTTGAGGATCCCGACCCAGCCGGCCCCTACGGCGCCAAGGAGGTCGGCCAGGGACCGCTGCTGCCGATCCCGCCTGCGGTGGCCAACGCTGTTTTCGATGCGATCGGGGTGCGGATCGACGAGGTGCCGATTCATCCCCACAAGGTGCTGGCAGCGCTCGAATCCCGAGAGCGGGGCGGGGAAGCCCGGTTCGGTCCGCGACAGTTTCCCGAGGTCGACTTCGGCGAGACCCTGATCGTGCCGACTCCGGCCGAGGGCGGTGACGGGGCCGCGATCAACGACTGGCGATCGCGCATGCGCTCG
>JAYZDP010000124.1:0-52767 GCA_036337765.1 Acidobacteriota bacterium | reverse complement strand
ACGAGATCGAAGCCACGGCTCTCGTCGCCACGGGCGACGACGCCGAGCAGGATCAAACCGAGCCCGGAGTACATGAGGTAGCGGGCCGAGGTTTCCCAGAGTGCGAGGCCGCGTTCGTCAAGGCGCGCCTCGAGACCATGGGCTCCAAACGCACCGGCGACGATCGACAGCGCGCACACAAACGCTCCGGCGGCGATCCAGATCGAGCTCATCACCCCACCTCCGGCGCCACGATAGCAGCCCCCCGGCGACCTCTCCGAGGCTCGCACGCTGCTAGACTCGCGGCCACCGCGGTGGACTCTCTGGCTCAATCACTTCAAGACCTTCGCGAGAAGCTCGGGCCGATTCTCGAGAACGCCTGGGGACATGCCGCGCTGATCGTCGTCGGCTCGCTGATTGCGGCGAAGGTCGCGGACTGGATCATCACTCACCTGATCCAGCGGGTGACCGGACGTACTAAGACCGACATCGACGACCGTGTCATCGAGGCGCTGCACCGCCCGATCTTCGTCAGTGTGATGTTGCTCGGCCTGGCTTCCCTGCCCGAGGTCCTCGAGCCGCCGGAGCTCGTCGCCTCGAGCTCCTTAAACATCCTGCAGACCATCGCCATCCTCATGTGGGCGGTGGTCTCAATGCGCATCGTGCACATCGTGCTCACCGGCCTGTCGCGTTTGCGGGACCGCAGTGCGCTCTTCGACGACGCTAACAGGACACTGCTGCGCAACGTTGCCAGCGTCATGGTCTACGGCGGTGCCGTCTACTTCATGCTGATCACATGGAGCATCAACGCGGGCCCGTGGATCGCGTCGGCCGGCATCGCCGGTATCGCCGTCGGGTTCGCCGCCAAGGACACCCTGGCCAACCTCTTCGCCGGCGTCTTCATCCTGGTCGACAAGCCGTACCGGATCGGCGACTTCGTCAATCTCGCCGACGGCCAGCGCGGTATGGTCACCGAGATCGGCCTCCGCTCGACGCGCCTCCTCACACGTGACGACATAGAGATCACGGTACCGAACTCGATCATCGGTCAAGAGACGATCGTCAACGAGACCGGCGGCCCGAGCGCCAAGTCACGCGTGCGCCTCAAGGTCAGCGTGGCGTACGGCTCGGACGTCGACCAGGTCCAGGATCTGCTCATGAGCATCGCCATCGGCCACGACGAAGTCTGCGGCGAGCCCGAGCCACGCGTGCGCTTCCGTGCCTTCGGCGATTCGAGCCTCGACTTTGAGCTCCTATGCTGGATCGAGGAGCCCGTCATGCGTGGCCGCATCTTGCACGAACTGCACGGCCGGACCTACAAGGAGCTCAACGCCACCGGAATCGAGATTCCGTTTCCTCAGCGCGACGTCCACGTCGTCGCAGCGCCACCGGACGCGGGGACCTAGGAAGGGGGGGGGCGCACCCCCATTCCGGTGGGAACGATCTTGCGCAGGTCCGGCGCGACCCACACCCGACGGGCGACCACTGCCTCGAACTTCAGGACGTTGTCGTCATCGTGGATCTCGAGTCGGTCGCGGTACCGCGCTCGAGCGGGTAGGGCGTGACGATGAAAACGCCGGTCGACGAGACATCGTTGACAAACGCGGTCCGACCCTTCGAATCGTCCCCGACCCAGTAGCGGACCTGCGATCTCTTCGCGAATCTGCGTGAGACACGCCGTTCATTCGGCCTCATCGTCCCGAATCTCCAATTACCAAGGAAGGCAAGGTGAGTGTCTAACATCTCTGTCAGCTTTACGTCAGGAACTAACTTGCGGCCAGCGCGCGCTTTGCGAGGAACTCGCCGGTGTAGACTGCCGGCCCCGGGCGTGGTCATGAGTCGAGACGACAGGGATCTGCAGGCCCTCCGCGAGGACATCGAGGCGATCGATCGTGAGTTGCTCGGCGCCCTGAAACGGCGCATGGAGCTGGTCGAGTCGGTCGCGGTGTCGAAAGTCGACAACGCGGTCCCGTTCCGCGACCGGCTACGCGAGGAGCAGCTGATGCTGCGAATCCGCCAGATGGCCGCCGAATTGTCGCTCGACGCTCACGAGGTCGAGCGCCTGTACCGGATCGTCATGGAGATGGCAATCGCCCATCAGCAGGCGCACATCCGGGGACTCGAAGACACGCCGCTGCGCATCGCCTACCAGGGGGTCGAGGGCTCGTACAGCCACCTGGCCGCCCAGCGCCACTACAAGGACCAGGACGGCGGCGTACTGCTGACCGGCTACGAGACCTTCCGCGGCGCGGCCGAGGTGGTGCTCGACGGTACTGTCGACGTCGCTCTCCTGCCAGTGGAGAACTCGACCGCCGGCAGTATCAACCAGACCTACGATCTGCTTGCAGAGGGTGGGCTGGTGATCACGTCGGAGGTGATCTCCCAAGTCCAGCACTGCCTGCTCGCCCTGCCAGGTACGCCGATCGAGGACCTCCGTGTCGTGCTCTCGCATCCACAGGCGCTATTGCAGTGTGAGGTCTTCCTGCGCGCGCGCCCATGGCTCAATCCGCAGGCCGAGTTCGACACTGCCGGCGCGGCACGTAAGGTCGCCGAGGCTCACGACGCGACGCTCGCCGCCATCGCTAGCGAATCGGCCGGCCGCGCCTTCGGCCTCGAGGTGCTGGCAAAAGAGATCCAGACTCAGCAGAACAACTACACCCGTTTCGTCGAGGTCGCCCGCGAGGCGGCGCCATGCCCTCCCGAGGTGGCTTGCAAGACCTCGCTGCTACTGATCACGGCCCACAAGCCAGGTGCTTTGGGCGAGGTGATCGTCGCCTTCGCGCGCCGCGGGGTGAACCTGACCAAGCTCGAGTCGAGACCGATCCCGGACCAACCCTTCGACTACCAGTTCTACCTCGATATCGAGGGTCATGCCTCGTCGGAGGCGGTCACCGAGACTCTCGACGAGATCCAGCGTCTCGAGCTCACCCGCGAGCTGCGCATCCTCGGCACCTATCCGCGCGCCGCGCATAGTGACGCGCCCCCGGCGTGAGCGAGAGCCGCTTCGACGTCGCCGTCGTCGGCGGTGGCATCGTCGGGCTGGCGAGTGCTCTGGCTCTGTGCCGTTCGACTCCCGTTAGGCGGGTGGTCGTGGTCGAGGCCGAGGGCCGCGTGGCGAAGCATCAAACCGGCCACAACAGCGGCGTCATCCATTCCGGCCTGTACTACAAGCCGGGCTCCTACAAGGCCGACAACTGTGTGCGGGGCCGTACGGCCCTCATTGCCTTCTGCGACGAGCACGAGATCCAGTACGAGATCTGCGGCAAGCTGGTGATCGCTACCGACCCCGAGGAGACCCCGCGCCTGGACGAGCTCGAACGCCGCGGCCGAGCCAACGGCCTGCGCGGCCTCGAGCGCCTCGGGACCGAGCGCATTCGTGAGTACGAGCCACACGCCACCGGCGTCGACGCGCTGTGGGTACCGGAAACCGGCATCGTCGGCTTCGTAGACGTCGCCAAGGCCTACGCGCGCCAGATCGAAGAGCTCGGAGGGGAGATCCGACTGACTCACGAGCTCACCGGCCTGCGGCGATCGAGCGGCGCCATGACGCTGCTCACCACCGGCGGCGAGGTCGAGGCTACGGCGCTCGTGAACTGCGGGGGTCTGCAGTGCGACCGCATCGCACGCATGGCGGGCGCCGATCCCGGCGTGCGCATCGTCCCGTTCCGCGGCGAGTACTTCGAGCTCGCAGAGTCGTCGAAGCACCTGCTCCGGAACCTGATCTACCCCGTCCCCGATCCGCGCTTCCCCTTCCTCGGCGTCCACCTCACCCGGGGCATTGACGGCTCGGTCGAGGCGGGGCCGAACGCGGTCTTGGCCTATCGCCGCGAGGGCTACGAGAGCCGGAGCTTCTCGTTACGCGACACGACCGAGACCTTCACCTATCCCGGCTTCTGGAAGATGGCCAGTCAGCACTGGCGTACCGCGCTCGACGAGATGCGCCGCTCTGGCTCACGCCGGCTCTTCGCCGAGTCGCTACAGCGCTTCGTGCCGGAGATCCGGACGGAGGATCTGTCGGGCGGGGGTGCCGGAGTTCGAGCGCAGGCGATCGACCCGACAGGCAAGCTGCTGGACGACTTCCACATCGTCGAAGGGGAACGGCAGATCCATGTGCTGAATGCCCCCTCGCCCGCAGCAACATCATCCCTGGCGATTGGTGAAGAGGTGGCTCGCAGGGTTCTGGCAATGTAGGTGTGCGGAATGAGACTGAAGAGCGACGACTGCACCGCCTCGCCGACACGGCGAGACAGCGGCACCACCAGAGATACGCTCGCGACTCCAGTGAGTACCGAGCTCCGTTTCCAGGCCACGAACTCATCTGGTGAGGTCAGCGCTCTGCTCGATCTTCCGAGTGAGGCCACCGCGGTCTACGTACTCGGGCACGGGGCGGGAGCGGGGATGCGGCATCCTTTCATGGCGACGATGGCGCAACGCCTCTCGGAGCGTGGGATCGGGACGTTTCGGTATCAGTTTCCCTATCTCGAGCAGGGCAAGAAGCGGCCGGGGCCGGCGGTGGTCGACCAGAAGACGGTTCGGTCCGCCGTTGCCGCCGTGGGCGAGCACACGTCGTTGCCGATTCTGGCCGGAGGCAAGTCCTACGGCGGTCGCATGACCGGCTACGCCGCCGCCGACGGCGGCCTCGAAGGGGTTGTGGGGCTGGTGTTTCTCGGCTTTCCGCTGCACGCACCGGGACGCGACAACACCGACCGCTGGGAGCCGATGACACGGGTCGAGATGCCAATGCTCTTCCTGCAGGGCACGCGCGACAGCCTCGCCAAACTCGACCTGCTCGAACCGGTCGTGGAGGCACTTCGCCCCGCTGCTACCTTGCACGTCGTCGATGGCGGCGATCATTCGTTTCGCACACCGAAAAGGCTCGGCCGAAGCCAGGATCAGATCTTCGACGAGCTCGCCGACGCTATCGCACAGTGGATCGTCGAGCGACTACTCGAGGCCTAGCAGGACGCGGAACTTGCGGTAGCGGTCTGCGGTCTCGGCCATGCTGCCGAAGAACGCATCGAGCCGTCGCGTAGCACAGGTGCCGCCGAAGCCGCCGCTCGTGACACCGATAGCGTACTGCATGGGCCAGCGCGGCCCGTAGAGGATCGAAGCGCTACTGCTGCCCGGCTCAGGCGTCCCCTTGCGGAAACTGTCCTCGTAGTGGGTCAAAGGGGTCGCCGGGGTGATGGCGCCCTCGCCGGTGACCTGGACGACGTCGCTGATCGTGCCCTTGGCGACTTCTTGATATCGCCTGCGGGATGGTGAAGCGTGAAGATCTTCTTGTCCACGTTCGACATCGAGTCGCCAACCGACCAGCCCTGAAGGGCCAGCGGGCCACCTTCCGCGTGCTCACGCAGTGGCGGCGGTGAGAAAGAAGAGCTCATCAGCGAGCGTATTCAGCAGCTGGCCGGTACAGAGAAAGCTCCCATCGGAGGCCTCAAAGATGTACTTGGCGACGGCATCGCCGGACATGCGCCACCCGCGTGTCTCATCTGGAGACATCGGTGCGGCTTACCGACCTGGGCCAGCTCGGGCGTTCGGGGCCCTGTCAGAAGAACATCGCCTGCTTCGCAAGGGCGCCGACCACGCCTCCACCCGAAAGAGTCTCCCAGACCGTGTTCCGCCTCCAGAGCAGCGGCCGGCTCCAGAAACCCGTCGAGCGCGATCTGGTAGTCGACGACGGCCGCCGGCTCCGACCGCATCGGTGCAGACGATCGAGACTCTCCGGTGGACTGGAGAGGCCGGTATACACCAGCGGGAACCTCGATCGCCGCGAAAGCAGAGACGGGGCCAAAAAAGGCCCACAAGGATGGACAGGATCGCTGAGGATCGGAACATGACTCGTCCCACTCTCCCCGCGCCGATCGAGGCCACCGGCCAGACGACTTCGGCCCGGCGACACATAGAAACTCGCTGTAGACGTCTGTCAAAACCGTAGCAGAAGGTGCCAGGCTAGCCAAGAAGCTCCCGCCCATATGATGCCCTCGACTATGAGCACCAATGCACTGCACATCGAGATCGGTGACGACTACCGGGCACTGCGAGACCCTGTCCGTCGCATCTGCGACCGGTTCCCGGGCGAGTACTGGCGGGAGCTCGACGACAAGAAGGAGTACCCGCACGCCTTCGTCGACGCGCTGACCGAGCATGAGTATCTAGCAGCGTTGATCCCGGAGGAGTACGGTGGCTCGGGGCTTCCGCTGCGGGCCGCGACTGTGATCCTCGAGACGATTCACGAGTGCGGCTGCAACGCCGCGGCGTGTCACGCCCAGATGTACACGATGGGCACGGTGCTGCGGCACGGCTCGGACGAGCAAAAGCAGGCGTACCTGCCCAGGATCGCCACCGGCGAGCTGCGACTTCAGGCCTTCGGGGTATCCGAGCCCGCTACCGGGTCGGATACGACACAGCTCAAGACGATGGCGGTGCGCGACGGCGACGGTTACGTGGTCACCGGGCAGAAGCTTTGGACCAGTCGGGCCGAGCAGTCCGACCTGATGCTGCTCCTGGCCCGAACCACGGCGGCTGACGAGGTGAAGAAGCGATCCGAAGGGCTGTCGACGTTCCTCATCGACCTGCGCGAAGCGCGCGGTAACGGGCTCGAGATCCGCGCGCTCGACACGATGATCAACCACAACACGACCGAGATCTTCTTCGACCGGCTGCGAATTCCTGCATCGAGCCTGATCGGCGAGGAAGGTAAGGGATTCAAATACATCCTAGGCTCGATGAACGCGGAGCGGATCTTGTTGGCCTCGGAGGCCCTCGGCGACGCCAAGTGGTTTCTGAAAAAATCGGTCGACTACGCCAACGAGAGGGTGGTTTTCGGCGCGCCGATCGGCAAGAACCAGGGCATCCAGTTTCCGATCGCTCGGGCCTACGCCGAGACCCAGGCGGCGGACCTTCTGATCCGCAAGGCGGCGGCGCTCTTCGACAGCCACGAGCCCTGCGGTGCCGAGGCGAACATGGCCAAGATGATGGCGTCGGAGGCGGCCTGGAACGCCGCCGACAACTGCTTTCAGACCTTTGGCGGCTTCGCCTTCGCCAAGGAGTACGACATCGAGCGCAAGTGGCGTGAGACGAGGCTGCTGCGCACCGCTCCGATCTCGACCAACCTGATCCTCGCCTACCTCGGTCAGCACGTCCTCGGCATGCCTCGCAGCTATTAGCAGGGGGGCGCTGGCCGCGCAGGCCCGGAGGCCTGGAGGCTTGGGGGTTCGCTGCTATGGTAGGCGCCCCTGACGCGGCCCAGCGCGGTACCGTCACGGCCAGAACTCAGTTCCGCGACACCTTCCCAACGATTCGAGGAGAGACGCTCATGCGCGAAGCCGTCATCGTTTCCACCGCCCGCACACCTATCGGTAAGGCTTACCGCGGAGCTTTCAACAACCTCGAATCGCCGACGATGGCCGGGCAGGTGATCAGGGAGGCCGTGAAACGCGCCGGCCTCGAGGGCCCCGAAGTCGACGACGTGATCATGGGTGCGGCGATGCAGCAGGGCTCGCAGAACATGAACACGGCGCGCCAAAGCCTGATCGCGGCCGGGCTTCCGGTCGAGGTCTCGGGCATGAGCCTGGACCGACAGTGCTCATCGGGTCTGATGGCGATCGCCTCGGCCGCCAAGGAGATCATCGTCGACAACGTGCCGATCGCGGTCGGCGGCGGGCTGGACTCGATCAGCCTGGTGCAAAACGAGCACTCGAACGACTACCGCAGCCCCGACCCCACGGTGATGGAGCTCAAGCCCGAGACCTACATGCCAATGATTGACACCGCCGAGGTGGTAGCGAGCCGCTACGGCATCAGCCGCGAGCAGCAAGACGAGTACGCCCTGCAGAGCCAAGAGCGCACGGCGGCAGGCCAGGAGGCCGGGCACTTCGACGACGAGATCATCTCGATCACCGCCTCGAAGGCGATCTACGAGAAGGGCGGGCGCGAGCCAATCGACTTTCAGCAAGTCACGCTCGAGAAGGACGAGGGCAACCGGCCCGGCACGAACCTAGAGGGCCTGTCCCAGTTGCGCCCGGTGCGTGAGAACGGCACGATCACGGCCGGCAACGCCAGCCAACTCTCCGACGGTGCCTCGGCCTGCGTGCTGATGGAGGCCAAGGAAGCGGAGCGCCGAGGCCTCGAGGCGATGGGCATCTATCGCGGAATGGCCGTCGCGGGCTGCGAGCCCGACGAGATGGGCATCGGGCCGGCCTTCGCCGTTCCGAAGCTGCTCGAGCGCCAGGGCGTGTCGATGGACGACATCGACCTGTGGGAGCTCAACGAGGCGTTCGCGGTCCAGGTCGTCTACTGTCGCGACAAGCTGGGCATCCCGGACGAGATCCTCAACGTCAACGGTGGCGCGATCTCGATCGGTCACCCCTACGGCATGAGTGGCTCGCGCATGGTCGGCCACGCGCTGATCGAGGGCAAACGTCGTGGCGCCCGCAACGTCGTCGTAACGATGTGCATCGGCGGTGGCATGGGCGCCGCGGGCCTGTTCGAGGTCTGCTGAGCCGTTGCCCGCTCAGCTGCTAGAAGGAAAGCCCGTTGCCGAGGCCGTGCTGGTCGACGTCGGCGAACGTGTGACCGCTCTCAAGCGGCGGGGAGTCACTCCGGGCCTGGCGACCGTGCTTGTCGGCAACGACAGCGCAAGCGCCGGCTACGTCCGCAAGAAGCACGAGGCTTGCGGGGAGGTCGGGATCGAGTCGATCAACGTCGAGATCCCGGCAGACGCCTCTCAGGCCACTCTGATCGGCGCCGTGCACGACCTCAACGGCAACCCCGACGTCGACGGCTACATCGTCCAGCACCCGGTGCCCTCGGGCTTCGACCTGAACGCGGCGCTGCTGGCGATGGATCCGGCCAAGGACGCTGACGGCTTGCACCCGGTCAACCTCGGCAAGCTCGTCCTGCAGGAGGACGGGCCGCTACCTTGCACGCCCGCTGGCATCGTCGCCATGCTGGATCACTACGGCTTGTCGGTCTCAGGCAAAGAGGTCGTGGTGGTCGGGCGTGGGCCGACCCTGGGCCGGCCGCTGTCATTGCTGCTCACTCTCAAGCACGGCGCCAATGCTGCTGTGACCACGGTCCACACCGGTGTGCCGAACATCGCCGACTACACACGCCGCGCCGACTGCGTCGTCGCGGCGGTCGGGGTGCCCTCCACCATCACCCCCGACATGCTGCGACCAGGCGCGATCGTGATCTCGGGCGGAATCTCGTGGGAAGGCAGGCGGCTGCTCGCCGACGTTGACGAATCGTGCGAGGAGGTCGCTGGATGGATCACCCCGCGTCTAGGCGGGGTCGGGCCGACGACGGTCGCGATGCTATTGCGCAACACGGTCGCGGCCGCTGAACGGCGGGCCTGACACTCGCGCGACCACGGCGCTCAAGCTATACAATCGGCGCGAACCGCCCACGATTCCGTGGCTTCTCGAGAAAGGGGCTCACCATGAGCGCACTTCGAACCTCAGCGCTACTCATCGCTTCCGCCGCTGTCGCGCTGCCTGCGCTCGCCCAAAGCGGCCTGCGTTACACGGTCAGTGTCACTGAGTTCGAGAACCGGGCCGGCTGGCACGGTCAATGGGACCTCGGCGACGCGTGGGGAGTCGTGATGACCGACAAGCTGCAGCAGAGCGGCAAGTTCATCGTCCTCGGCGAAGGCGACATGCGCGGCGCCGCCTTGGCCGAGCAGGATCTCGGGGCCTCGGGCCGGACGGCGCAGGGCGCCAAGACGCCGGTGACCGGTCAGCTGACGCCCGCTCAGATTCTGGTCAAGGGGGCCGTCACCCACGTTCAGGGGTCGACGGAGGGCGGCGGTGGCGGCATCCGAATTCGAGGCCTCAAGCTCGGCGGCAAGAAGGGCAAGGCCGAGATGAACGCGACCATCTACATGGTCGACTCCACGACCGGGCAGATTCTGGCGTCCACCAGCGTCGTCGGCGCAGCCAAGCGCAAGGGCGCGGGCGTCTCGTACTCGGGAAGCAACTTCGGCACCGGGTTCAACGCCTACCAGAATGACAACGTCGGCAGGGCCATGGAAGACGCCATCGACCAGGCAGTGGTCTGGCTGGCGGAGCAGATCGACGACGTGCCCTGGACGGGCAGCGTCGCCATGGTCCGTGACGGTCAGGTCTACATCAACCGCGGCGAGCGCGACGGCGTCAGCGCAGGCCAAACCTTCGTCGTCGGCTCCGCAGACATCATCCGCGACCCCGACACGGGCGAAGTTCTCGACACATTCGTCAACGAGCTAGCCCGGCTCGAGGCGACGACCGTGCGCGAGAAGCTGACGATTTGTAACGTCGTCTCGGGCTCGGCCGGCGCGGTCGAGAAGGGCATGACGGTTCAGCTTCCCTAGGCCTAGAAGTCGAAGTGGCAGGCCACCTGATGCTGGCTCGCAGATCCCGCTTGCCGTAGCAGTGGCGCTTCGATCGAGCACCGATCCTCGGCGTGAGGGCAGCGGGGATGAAACGCACACCCCGACGGCGGATCGATCGGCGAGGGCACGTCGCCCTCCAGCACCGTGAGGCTACGCCGCTGCGAGGGATCTGGCACCGGAATCGCGTCGAGCAGCGCGCGCGTGTAGGGATGCCGCGGGCTCTCGTAGATGTCATCCGCATCGGCGACCTCGACCAGACGGCCGAGGTACATGATGGCGATGCGATCGGAGACGTGCTTGACGACCGCCAGATCGTGGGAGATGAAGAGGTAGGACAGGCCTAGCTCCTCCTGCAGCTCGAGCAGCAGGTTGAGGATCTGACTCTGAATCGAGACGTCGAGCGCAGACACCGGCTCGTCGCATACCACCAACTTGGGACGCAGGGCGATCGCGCGGGCGATGCCGATTCTCTGGCGCTGACCACCCGAGAACTCGAAGGGATATCGCTCGGCCGCCGCGGCGGGCAAGCCCACCGTCGCCAAGATCTCGAGCACTTTGTCGTGACGCGTGGCCGCATCACCGACACCATGGATGACAAAGGGCTCTTCGAGAATGCGCGCGATCGAGTGGCGGGAGTTCAGCGAGTCCGCGGGGTCCTGAAAGATCATCTGCAGTTCGCGACGCAGCGGCTTGATCTCTGAGCGTCGCAGCGGCAGCAGGTCGACGCCGTCGAACACCACGCTTCCGGCCTGCGGCTTGAGCAGTCGTACGATCGACTTGCCCAGCGTCGATTTGCCGCATCCCGACTCGCCGACCAGGCCGAGGGTCTCTCCCTCGCGAATCTCGAAGCTCACATCGTCGACGGCCCGACAAACCGCCTTGGCACGCATGAAGACCCCGCCCCGCACCGGAAAATGGGTCTTCAGGCCCTCGACCTCGAGCAGCGGCCGCGCCACCGTCTCGACGAGCGGGCTCGAGGACACGAGAGCCGGCCCGGCCATGTCTAAATCTCCCGCCAGCGAAGACAGCTCACCTGCTGGGTCTCGCTTACCGGCTCCAACGGCGGCACCTCCTCGATGCAGCGGTCTTCGCGGAACGGGCACCGATTCTCGAACCGGCATCCGGCCGGCATCTCGTCGAGGCCCGGCACCATGCCCTCGATCGTCTCCAGCCTGGTCTTGCGCTCGTTCTCGAGGCGCGGAATCGACTGCAAGAGCCCGTGAGTGTACGGGTGACGCGGGTTCGCGAAGATCTCCTCAACCGGTCCCTGCTCGGCGACTCGGCCGGCGTACATCACCACGACCTCGTCGCAGGTCTGAGCGATGACACCGAGATCGTGCGTAATCAACAGTAGCGACATCCCCAGATCGTCTTTGAGCTGCCCCATGAGATCGAGGATCTGGGCCTGGATCGTGACGTCGAGCGCCGTGGTCGGCTCGTCGGCGATGACCAGCGCCGGGTTGTTCGCGAGCGCGATGGCGATCACCACCCGCTGGCGCATGCCGCCGGAGAGCTGGTGCGGATACTCGCCGAAGCGCACTTCGGGCGATGGGATGCCGACCTTGTCGAGGATCTCGATCGATCGGCGCATCGCCTCGGCAGCGTCCACGTCCTGGTGCAGAAGAAATGCCTCGGAGAGCTGCTTGCCAACCCGCTGCACCGGGTTCAGAGCCGTCATCGGCTCCTGAAAGATCATGCCAATCTTCCCACCCCGCACCTTCTCCATCTCTGAGAGCGGCAGCTCGAGGAGGTTTCGACCCTCGAGCCGTACTTCACCGCCCAGAACCTGCCCCATGGGCTGTGGCAGCAACCGAATGACGGACAGTGCCGTGACGGTCTTGCCGCAGCCGGACTCGCCCACCAGCCCTACCGTCTTGCCGCGACCGACGGCGAAGCTCACACCGTCGACCGCGACCACCCGCCCAGTGTCAGTGTCGAAGGCTGTGACCAGGTCACGCACCTCGAGGAGGGGCTCTTCAGGCACGAATCAGCGGATCCGGTGCTGGTCGTAGACCTTCGCATGCTTCGGAAAGGTCTGGCCGGACCGCTTGGCGCGCAGCGTCTCCTCCCTCTTCTCCTCGTCGACCCACTGCATCCACTCACTCTCGTAGTAGTGGGCGATCTTGTTCGAAAAGCCCTCGGGCCAACCGATCCACCGCCAGGAGCCGGCCTGCAGGTAGGGCATCACGTAGCCGGGGCTAAAGACGGCCTCCTCGTGCAACAGCTCCTCTATGCGAAAGGCGAGATCGAGCATCTCCTCGACCTCCTCGGAGGCCCGGTAGCGCTCGATCATGGCGTCGAGCTCAGCGTTGGCGAGGGAATGGAGGTTATTGGTCTGAGGCTTGAGCTTGCGATCGCGGTTGACGCTGCCGTCGGCGAGAAACGCCTGGTCGTAGGCATTGACCGAGTGGTAGGTCTCCCAGTACCGCGGGTACATCTCGGGGCCCACTGCAAAAGCAGTGAAGACGATGTCGTGCTTCTTCTCCTGCGCCTTCTTGAAAGACGCAGTGGCGTCGAGGATCTCGATGCGGTACTCGAGCCCAGCCGGCAGCGCTTGCTCCCGAAGGATGGTGAGGATGTCCTTGAGGCTCTCGCGGCCCGAGGTCAGAGTCACGGATAGGCGCTGACCCGCGTCGTTGACCAGGATGCCGTCGTCGCCGCGCTCAGTGAAGCCCGCCTCGGTGAACTTCGCCAGCGCCTTTGCGACCGAATAGGGCCGCGGCTGGAGGTCGGGATGGGTGAACTGTCCGTAGCCGTCGGCCGAGGTTCGCATGCGCACATAGCTGCCTCTAAAATAGCGCTCGATCACGAGATCCCAGTTGGTCGCGAACTGCAACCCCTGACGGACCAGCTTGCTGTCGAGTGGGGACTGGGCGGTGTTGATCCACAGGCCGTAGGTCGGTCGGGGCTTGTCGTCGTAGAACTGGTGCTTGTGGATGTAGCCGTCCGCCACCAACGGGTCGTCGTCGGCAAGTTTGTCGAACCAATAGTCGGGCTCCCGCATCCGGACGGTGTCGAGCTCACCCTTCTTGAAGCTCTCGAAGGCCTTGGCCTTGTCGCGGATCACGGTGAAGTGGATTCGATCCGGGTTGAACCGGTGGCGCCAGAACTTCAGATCTCTCGCCCACCAGTCCTCGTCGCGTGTGTACGTGATCGAGCGACCCTTCTTGATGTCCTCTTCCTTGATCACGTACGCGCCGGTCGTCGGCAAGAACTCCCATTGGTAGCGCTCCGGATAGTCGTCGCCAAAGTCCAGAAAGAAATGCCGCGGGAAGGGCCGCGTCTCCAGGACGCGCTTGTTCATGTCGGGCTTGCCCTCCGGCACGGTCACCGAGAAGGTGTGCTCGTCGTAGACAGCCACTTCCGTGAACTGACGGTGATAGGCGTTGTTGTACCAGGGGGCCCGGATGTGGGGAGACTGGAACATGTAGTAGGTGAAGAGCGTGTCGGCGGTCGTCACCGACCTGCCGTCCGACCAACGGGCGGCGGGGTTGATACGCACGTACACGGTCTTGGCCTCCCGATCGACCGCCCACTCGTTGGCGATGGCGGGCATGTAACGATGGCCGTTCGGGCCGATCTCGGTCACGTTGGGGTGACGGACCGCATAGGTGTAGAGCGTCTCGTCCTGAAGGTATGCGCGAAACGACCCATTTGCGTCCGGGCCGACCACGCGCAGGGTCCGCGGGAAGTCGGTGATGGCCATGAAGAGCGTGCCGCCCTTTGTCGCTTCGGGCGACCCCAGCTCCGGAAGGTCCATACCGTCTTCCCACTCCAGGTCCGCCGGAAGATCGGCTGGCGTCGCAAAGCGGAAGAACTTCGGGAACTCCCCGGCGACCGTACGCTCGTCGATCTCTGCCTGGCTGATCTCGCCGCGCTCGAGGGCCTCGCGCACCTCCACCGGCAGGCTGACCTTGGTCCGGTAGTACTCCTCGACCTCCGCGGTGTTGTCGCGGGATCCGAGTGGCAGATCGGCATCGGCGGTCGCGCCTTTGCCGCATCCGACCGAGACCATCGCCACTGCGCCGACCAGGGCACAGCAAAGGGGGGTACAGACGAGTCGTGTCTTTGTCAGGGTTTTAGCTCTAACTGGTAGACCGTGAACTTCTTCGGATCGAAGGCTTCGCGGACCGCTTCGCCCACGAAGTTCACCAGGGTCAGTATGAGGACCAGCGTGACGAAGGCCGAGCTGACGATCCACGGCGCGGTGGTCAGATTCGCGGTCCCCTGTTTGAGCAGCTCGCCCATCGAGGGAGTCGGAGGCGGCAGGCCCCAGCCCAGAAAGTCGAGTGCTGTGACGGCGATGATGGCATTCGAGACCGTGATCGGCACGAAGGTGACGATCGTCGAGACCACGTTCGGAATGATGTGGCCGAAGATGATCCGTGGAGTCGACGCTCCCAGAACCATCGCAGCGGCCGTGTAGTCGCGCTCCTTCTCTCGGTACGTCGCGGTCCGCATGTAGTAGGTCATCGAGGTCCACGAGAACAGCACCATGATCGTCAGTAGGATGCCGATACGAGTCCTGACGTCAAAGCTTGTCGGGATGACCGAAAAGACGATGATCACCATGTACAGGAACGGGATATTCGACCAGATCTCGATCAGGCGCTGAAGGAAGAGATCGAACAGCCCCCCGAAGAAACCCATCAGGCAGCCGAGTGTGATGCCGATCAGATAGGTCAGAGCCATGAACGCCACGGCAAAGAGAATGGCCGTGCGGAAGCCGAACAGAAGCCGCGCGAGAATGTCGCGTCCCGTCGAGTCGGTGCCGAGAAAATGGCGGCTGGCCGCCGAGGGCGGCGCGGGCTTGAAAACGTCCTCGTAAGGATCGTTCTCGTAGGCGTTGTAGGGAATGAACGGCAAGACGACGAAGTTGCCGCCATCCTCGTCCTCGAAGCGCTCGGCGAGAGCGCGATAGTCCACCGGGACCTGCCTGGCTTCTCCGATCAGGCCGAACTCTTCACCGAGCCGGACACGGGTATAGGTAGGAAAGGACCATTCGCCCTCGTAGCGAACCAGGATCGCCTTGTTGTTCACGAGCAGCTCACCGACCAGCGAGACGCCGACGAGCCCAACCAGAAGCAGGAACGAATAGTAGCCACGGCGAATTTCGCGAAAGCGACGCAGCTTGCGCGCGGTCAGCGGGTTGAGCTGGGATCGCCCGGCCATGGCTCACTCGAAGCGAATTCGCGGGTCGACGGCGGCCACCAGCGCGTCGGAGACGATGTTGCCCACCAAAAGAGCCATCGATGTCAGAAAGACGACCCCCATGACCACCGGATAGTCGCGATCAAAGATCGCCGTGAGCCCCAGAAGGCCGAAGCCGTTGATGTCGAAGATCGTCTCGATCAGAAAAGACCCGCTCACGATCAAGAGGATGTTCTGACCGAAGGTGGTGGCGATGGGAATCAGTGAGTTGCGCAGCGCGTGCCCGGTGACCGCGCGCCGAAAGGAGACGCCCTTGGCGACGGCCGTTCGTACGTAGTCGGCGGACAGGTTGTCCATCAGGTGGTTCTTCATCAACTGGGTAGTCACTGCGAAGCTGCCGATCAGGTAGCAGCACAGGGGCAGGATGGCGTGATGTGCCACGTCGCGGACCTTCTCGGCAGGACTGAGGAACTGAAAGTCGATGCTCGTGAAGCCACCCATCGGAAACCACTCGAGGCGTGCCGCGAAGAAGAACAGCAACAGGCTCCCGAGCACGTAGGGCGGGATGGCGTAGCCCATGAACACGAACACCGAAGTCACGTTGTCGATCGTCGTGCGGTGCTTCAGTGCCTTCACCACCCCCAGCGGGATACAGACCGTGTAGGTGATGAGAATCGTCATCACGCCGAAAAACAGCGAGACAGGAAACCGCGAGCGCAGGATGTCGACCACCGGCTCGTTGTACCGATACGAGGAGCCGAGGTCTCCACGCAAGACCTTCCCAACCCAGCCCACGTAGGAGATCAGCCAGGGCTTGTCGAAGCCGTAGTACTCCTTGAGCTGCTGGATCTGTTCCTCCGACAGCGCCTGACCCTGCCCGGCGACGCTCGACACCGATCCTGCACCGCCGTCGAAGGAGCCTTGCTGGGCCTCCATGATCGCGCGCTCGAGGGGCCCGCCTGGAACCACCCGCGTGATCAGGAATACGACGATGGTGATCCCCAGAAGCGTCGGTGGAATCAGTAGGACGCGCCTGAGGAAATAGTCGCGCATCAATAGGCGAGGCTAGCACGGCAGCCGGCTCTTTCGGCCTTTGTTCACGCCCAGTTACCGCCCCCGTAGCGGTGCTAGGCTGCCCCTGCTTCCGCCCGATCCCGCTACTGCCGGGGCCCCTCTTGAGCACGGACACAAGCTTCCTCAGACGGATCGCGCTGCTCGTCGGTGTGCTCGGAATCACGGTCGCGGCCGCGCTCGTCGTGCGTAACCGCGACGACGATCCGGGCCCGCCGCCCGCGCCGATCCGTGGCGAGGCCATCGTGGTTGACATCGCCTTCGCCATGGAGCATCGCGAGGCCATCGAGGCCGCAGGGGCGGATCTGCGCATCTTCGACTTCCCCGGCGCGAACTCCTCGAGCGGCGACCGTTTCCCGTGGGCACGCGACTTCGGGCCCCTACAGATGCCGGGTTGGCGCCGCGGCGACGCGCTGTGGGACGCGATCAATGGCGGCGCCACCCACCCCGTTCTCGAGCACGAGGCTGTCCAAGCGCTGGCCAAGGTGCTCGCCTCTGAGGTCCGCACCCTCGACCTGGTGGTGCAAGGAGGAAACTGGCTCCTGCTCCCAGACGACCGCGTCATCACGACTTCGAAAACCCTCGACGAGAACCCCGGGCGCAGCCGTTTCGAGATCGAGTCGGAGCTGCGAAGCCTCGGCGTGGCGGGCCTCATCGTCATCGAGCCACTGGCGGGCGAGCTCACCCGCCACGCGGACCTGGTGGTCAACGTCGATCCGCGCAGCGGACACTGCCTGGTCGGCGAGGTGTGGCCCGAGGCGCTCGTCTTGATCCCGCCCGGCACGGAGCACGACGCCTACCGAGCGTTTGCCGTCGAAATGCAGGCCAGCCTCGACCGCACGGCGGCTCTACTGTCGGATAGCCTCGGCGCCGACCGCGTCCGCCGTATCCCCCAGCCCCTGCCCTATTTCGATCCGCAGCCGGACGGCAGCGGCCGGCCCGTTTTCCCGAGCTTTGTCAACGGGTTGTTCGTGGTCGGGGTCACAGGCGAAACCCGCTATCTGTACGGGATCTCAGGCGATCTCGCCGGCGAGCACTACTACGCTTGGGACGCGGCGCTACTCGATCGCTACCAGGGCGCGGTCGAGAAGATCGGCGCCGAGCTGGCCTTCGAGCCCGTGGCCGTTCCGACCGGCGATCTGGTACTGGGTGGCGGCAGCCTGCACTGCATGACCGTCGAAGTGGCCGCTTTCCCCCGGCCGCGTCCGCGCGCGGCTCGCTAGCCAGTGGCCTCGCGCATGCGGTCTGCTCTCCTTCGCCATCGTTCGCGCGCCTTCTCCGCCTCCGACTCGCGGTTCTTCGGCGGTGCGTGCGACACCAGGCGCGCAAGGAGGTGTCGCGTCACGTGCTCGATCTCTGAGGCCGCGTCGGAGAACGCCTCCTCGTTGGCCCGCGACGGCTTGGTAGCGCCGGAAACCTTGCGCACATACTGGAGCGCGGCAGCGTGGATCTCGTCGCCAGAGGCGGGTGGTTCGAAGTTGTGCAGGGTTCGGATGTTGCGGCACATGGTGCCGATTCTGGCGGGAGCGCCTCCGTAGAGGCCGAGTCACAGGCTCGGCGGTCCTTGACGCAGCGTGCCGTCGGGGAGGATCGAGTAGTTGAGCGCCGTCGCCGATTGATACGCAGGCCTGGTGCGGATACGCCCTCGATAGGCCGCAAGCCACGGCGGCAGCGGCCGGTCGTAGAAGGTCTGCCAGTCGAGGCACGTCGTCAGCAGGATATCGGCTCCGGTGAAGGTCTCGCCTAGGAGGTAGCTGCGCCCGTCGCCGAGCTTGGCTTCGGCCGCCATGATCTGGCGGTCGAAGCCGGCGAAAGCCTCCTCGACCGCGATCGGCGCCTCGCCATAGATCTCGGCCAGGTCGCGGTGCTTGCGCACGATGTAGAGCGTATGCGCGTCGAGCTCCATGGCGACGTAGAAGCACCACTCGTTGTAGCGCGCGCGCTCGCGCGTGCCCACCGGCGGCGTCAAGCCACTGGCCTCGCCGTGACAGTCGGCGAGATGGGTGACGATCGCGGCGCTCTCGGTCAGCACGAAGTCGCCGTCCTCGAGAACCGGGATCTTGCCCTTGGGGTTGAGCCGCTCGCGAAACTCGGCATCTTCGGTCGCGCCGCTGCGGGAGCCGATCAAGTGATGCTCGTAGCCGAGCCGCAGCTCGTGCATCGCCCAGTGGGGACGCATCGTCCGCGTGGTTCCGCCGCCCCAGAGAATGAGCCTATTGCCCTCGCCCATGGGCACAAAGGATATCCCTAGCTGCTAGTCTCGCGCCCTCCGCGAGACCCGAACATGAGCCAACCGATCTCACGGAGTCTCCAGCTCTTAGGCCCGGACGAGCCCAGCCCGGTTCTCATCGAGCGCGCCGAGGGCCACTCTCCCTACTTCCTGACCTGCGATCACGGCGGGGCGCGCGTGCCGGCCTGCCTCGGCGACCTCGGGATCGCCCGCAGCGACCTCGAACGTCACATCGGCTGGGACATCGGCGCCCTCGAAGTGTCACGACGATTGTCGCAGCGCCTCGACGCCACGCTCGTGGCACAGGTGTACTCGCGACTCGTGATCGACTGCAACCGCCGGCCTGCAACGCCACCGTCGATCCCCGTGGTCAGCGATCACACCCCGGTGCCGGCAAACGTTGACCTTGACGAAACTGACATCGAGGCTCGTCGAGCCGAGATCCACGCGCCCTATCACGACGCAATCTCCTGGCTGCTCGACGAGCGCGCCGCCCGCGGCCGCCCCACTGTGCTCGTTGCCATGCACAGCCTGACACCGGTGCTCGACGGCGTCCAGAGGCCGTGGCACATCAGCTTCTCGATGGACGAAGATCGCCGGCTGGGCGACTCGCTGATCGAGCACATGCGGGAATCGCCGGAGTTGATCGTCGGCGACAACGAGCCTTACCAGATCAACGTGGTCGACCACACCATTCCGGTCCACGGAGCCAGCCGCGGCCTGCAGCGGGTGCTGGTCGAGATTCGTCAGAACCTGATCGAGACTCGCGCGGGGCAACGCGAATGGGCGTCACGACTCGCCGACGCCCTGGAATCGGTTCTACCCGAGCTAGCTGTCCGGATCTAGGAGCCTGCGCCCGGCGAGTTTTGGGGCGCCAGCGCTACGAATCGAGCTGCGCCCGCGGAGCCGATCTCGTAGAAGCCTTGCCGGCTCAAGGCGACGTCGCCAGTCAGGCCAGATTCGAGGCGAAGAAAACTGCCTTCGAACCCTAGAGACACAGGTCGGACCAGAACAAACTACGAGGCGCAGGGTCAGAAAACCATCAGGACCGAGAACGGAGCAAGGCTCATGATCGTCGGAGTGCCCCGCGAGACGAAGGAGGACGAGTACCGGGTGGCGATGATCCCCGCCGGCGTCGAGGAACTCACTCGCTCCGGGCACACTGTGCTCGTGGAGAGCGGAGCCGGCCTCGGTAGCGGCATCCCCGACGCGCAGTACAGCAGTAGCGGCGCGACCATCGTCGACCGGCCGGAATCGATCTTCGGCGACGCCGAGCTGATCGTGAAGGTCAAGGAGCCACAGCCTTTGGAGACCGCAATGCTGAGGAAGGGCCAATCGGTCTTCACCTACTTCCACTTCGCAGCCGACGAGGCGCTCACCCGCGATGTCCTAGCGAGCGGGGTCACGGCCATCGCCTATGAGACATTGCGCGGCGCCAAGGGCGATCTGCCCTGTCTCACGCCCATGAGCGAGGTGGCCGGGAGGATGAGCATCCAGGAAGGCGCCAAGTATCTCGAGCGGCCTCAGGAGGGCCGGGGCATCTTGCTCGGCGGGGTACCCGGGGTGGCCCCTGCGCACATCGCCATCCTCGGCGGCGGAGTCGTGGGAAAGAACGCGGCGCAGATCGCGGCGGGCTTCGAGGCCGACGTCGTCATTCTCGATATCAACGTCGATCGGCTGCGCTACCTCGAAGACATCATGCCCGCCAACGTCAACACCCTCTACAGCGACCGCCACAACATCCGCGAGCAGCTCCGACTGGCCGATCTGGTGATCGGCGCCGTTCTGATCGAGGGAGCGCGAGCTCCCGTGCTCGTCACGCGCGACGACCTGAAGCACATGAAGCAGGGAGCCGTGATTATCGACGTCGCGGTGGATCAGGGAGGCTGCGTCGAGACCGCCAGGGCCACCACCCACTCCGACCCGACCTACATCGAGCAAGGCGTGGTGCACTACTGCGTCACCAACATGCCCGGCGCGGTCGGCCGTACCAGTACCTATGCACTGTGCAACGTGACGTTCCCCTACGTTCTGCGCATCGCGACGGGCGGCATCCAAGCCGCGGCGACAGCGGATCCCGGGCTGGCACACGCCGTCAACATGTTCCGCGGCGAGGTCACCAACCGGGCGGTGGCCGACACCTTCGACCTTCCCTGCGTCGAGTTCCCTGACGGCTCCTGAGCTCGGGACTCAAACCTCGCCGACCCGGTCGGCTACGGCTTCGCCTGCTCGCGTTTGACGGCAGCCGCTCGGGCCGTGAGATTGTTAGCCCATGTCAAACCGCGTTCAGTCCAAGTCCCATGTCACGTCCATCATCGTGGCCGCCCTGATCATGTTGGTTCCGGCAACCCTGCCTACCCCAGCCGCCGCTGAGGAGTCGCAAATGAATGAGACCGAGATCGTCGAGAGCTTCCTCTCCGCCTTCAACGACAAGGACCTCGAGAGGATCATGTCCTTCTTCGCGCCCAATGCCGTTTACCACAACATGCCGAGTGACCCCACGGAGGGAATCGAGGCGATTCGCACCGTGATTGCGGGCTACGTCGGCGCTGCGAGTGAGATCGACTGGGAGACCCTGGCGATCGCGCAGGTCGGAACCACGGTGCTCACCGAGCGCGTCGACAACTTCGTCTTCGGCACCAGCAAGGTCGCGCTACCGGTGATGGGCGCATTCGAGGTCCGTGATGGCAAGATCGTCGCTTGGCGCGATTACTTCGACATTGCCACCTGGACGAAGCAGATGGGAAACTGACCGGCGCCGACTCTCAGACGGTATCCTCCCGCCGGAGTTCACCATGAAGGTCGCCGTCTTACAGTTCTTCAGCTGGCCCGAGCGCCGTGTACCTCTCGAGACGGTCTATGAGAGAGCTTTCGATCGCATCGCGATCATGGACTCGTCGGGCTACGACGCGGTGTGGCTCGCAGAACACCATTTCAGCACCTACAGCGTCTGCCCGTCTATCAACTTGATGGGTACGCACGTCGCGGCGCGGACGAAGAACCTCCGCATCGGCACCGGAGTTTCGCTGGCGGCGTTTTATCACCCGCTGCGCCTGGCCGAGGAGATCGCGCTGCTGGACGTGCTCAGTGGCGGTCGCGTCAACTGGGGCGCCGGTCGCGGCTTCGACCGGGTCGAGTTCGAGGCCTTCGGTGTGGCGCGCGAAGACAGCTACCCCAGGTTCCACGAGAACGTCGAGGTCGTGCTCGAGGCCTGGCGCTCGGACCGACTCACATACGAGGGCCAGTTCTACTCATTCAATGACGTCGAAGTTTTGCCGAAGCCGGCGCAAAAACCACACCCGCCGGTATGGATGGCCAGCTCTTCCGTCGAAGCCATCGGCTGGTCGGCGCAGTATGGCTACTCGATCATGATGGATCCTCACTCTTCTCACCAAGAAATCGGACGGAAGCGGGCGTTCTACGAAGAGGAACTGACCAAACACGGCCACTCGATCGAAGGCCGCGACATTCCGATGGCGCGGCTCTTGGCCGTCGGCACCACTCACGAGGAGGCCGAGGCGATCGCGGCCCGCGGCGCCCAGTGGATGTTCGGCTCCTATCTCAGCCCTGACCTCAACAACGTCATCTCGGACCTGCGTTCTCCGGAAACACGCGCGGCCGCCGAGAAGACGCGCCCCGATAACGCCTTCGACGCCGCACAGCGCTACCTCAACGAGGTCATCATCTACGGAAGCCCAGAGGAGGTCGCCGACAAGCTCGTTCAGCTGGAGGAGGAGATCTCGCTCAACTACCTCCTGCTGGCGCCGTTGAGCCACACCTCCTTCGTCCTGTTCACCGACGAAGTCATGCCACGGCTCGGATAGGTCGCTCGAGCGAGCGCTTCGGCGCCAGGGTGGGCAGCAATACCCACTCGACGAAGATGAGGTTTGGCACCCAACACAGCCACGCGATCCCGGTGTAGGCCGTCTCGAAGTCGTAGCCGAGCACCTGCGAGATCGGCAGATAGAGGCGCAGCGTCACCGCCGCACAGGTGAGAGCGAAGTTGCGCATCATCCATCGCTCGTGCTCGCAAATCTCACGGCGCCGAATTGCCCGATACGCGGCGGTCGCCGTCGTGAGCCACAGCAACCCGAGAAGCCCGAAGCCGGCGCCGGCCGGAAATCCGCCGGTCGCGCGGGGCGCCAGGACCAGGCTCGCGATGCCCCCCGTCACAACACCAAGCAGGTAGAGCTTCCCGAGGGTGCGGTGCACGCCGATGTAGCGGGCCCGCAGCGATCGCCGGAACTGCCATGGGCCAACCAGAAGCGCCACCGCCCCACCGAAGAAGTGGAGATTGGCCCAGCCCCGGTAAGTCTCGAACTTGTCGAGAAAGTCGTTCGGCACGAGGTTGGCGGCGACGGCGAGGGCATAACCGCCAACCGCCATCGACAGGAATGTCATTCCGCCCCATGCGGCCTTCTTCATCGGGTCTCCGCTCGCATCACTCGAGACTCTCTACGGCAAGAAGCCGCTGCGGTTCTCTACCGCCAGGTGACCTCCATGGCGAAAAAGTGGTCGAACACCTTTCGCGTCGGGTTGTTGCGGTCGTCCCCCTCGGGGCTACGGATGAAGAAGTCGAGCTGCTGCGCCGCCGGGTTCACCGCGCCAGCGCGGGTTCGCTTGCCGACCAGCGGATAGCGGACCTCGAGGCTGTCTCGATCGCGCATTCCCTGAGTCACCATGAAGTGGATCTGGTACTCGTCGTAGAGCGGTCGACCATCCAAGGTGGCCCGACCCCAGCCCCAGCCGGCGAGGTAGATCACGGTCTTTGGCCAGTTGGTGTCACCGCAGCCGGAGTCGCCGTGCTCGTAGATGAACGCCGCGACGCCGCCATCCTGGCAGGGATTGAACTCGTGGAAGCGCTCCATCTCGATCACCATCTCGCCCTCCGGCAAGTCCAGGCGAGCAACGAAGGTGCCGGTGTTGGCTCGCTCGTCAACGTCGATATCGATGCTGCCGGTGAGCTGGCGGAGGTTCGAGCCATCGTTGCCGATGTGATTCCAACCGGGAGGATCCTCGAGCGTTCCAACTTGGTAGATCCGGCCGGCCGACATGACGAAGTGACCGTCGTATAGGTCGTGCTGCTCCGGCGTATAAAGGTTCATCTGATCTGCGCCCGGCTGCAGGCGCAAGGAGCTCTCCTGCGCGACCGCCAGGGGGGTGAGGGTCAGGGCAGACAGGGCAGCGATGAGACCTACCAAGGCGCGCTTAGGCATACTTCGATCCTCCTCAGTCAACGATTCTCCGAATCGTAGTCGACACTCACCTCGACCGCCGAGCGAGTACCGACTTCGACATCGACGGTCCGCGTGCCGAGTCGCTCGTGCCACACCTCGAGAACATAGCTCCCTGGTGCAATCGATTCGATCTCGAATCGCCCGGCTTCGTTCGAGATCGCGAAGTAGGCATCGTCGACGACGCGAATCAATGCCTGCATCCAGCCGTGAACGTCGCAACGCACGGCGTAGAGGCCGGGCCGGTCGAGTTGGCGGGAGACCCGCACACCGCGCAACGGCAGTGCCAGGTTGAACTCCACCGGCCCGTAAAAGTGAACGGTATGGAGCACCTCGTCGCTGTTCGTCGTCTCCAGCTGCGTGCCAGTCGGGACGATCGCGGCTCGTGGCACGAACCGGCATCCGACATTGTCTAGAAGCAGCGTGGTCGGCGACGGGGCGTCGACGGCCGCCGCGGTGCCATCGGCATCCCCCGCAACGCGCCTCAGAACCGCAAACACGTTGGAGACGCCGCGCGTCGCGGCATCGACGACGAGCTCCTCCAGCGAGTGCTCCGGGCCGCAAGCCTCCGGATCCGTCGTGTTGGCGATAGTCGTCGGAGTGGGTAGCTCGCTGCCGGCTAGCCGCACGGTGCCGATCAAAAGACCGGGTTGACCGGCCGGATCCCGACGAGGCGGCTCGCCACCGCAGGCAGCAACGAGAAACGCGACTGATACGAACCCTACCGCCGCTGCCTGATGTCGCCAACGACCCATCTTGCCCCACTCTGCCACACGCTTCCGCCACCTTGGCGGGGAGGATCGGCACTCATCGTGTTTCGAGCCGGTCTTGAAAATAATTTATCATCCAGTTAACTATTAACGATATCGAGAACTAAATTGCGTGGAGAAATGATGGGCGAGAAACCCGAACAGCCTGCCCAGAAGATCGTCCCCTACCTCGCCTACAAGGGCGCGCCGGCCGCGATCGGCAACATCGACGACGTCCACGCCCACTTCACGACCGCGCGCGACGCCGGGACGGTGATCGCCAGCGAGCCCGAGGATCAGTTCTACGGTGATCGCCGCTACCGGGCGTTGGACCTGGAGGGCCACCACTGGGTCTTCTCCACCCGCGTCCGCGAGATCGCGCCGGATCAATGGGAGATCCCGGGCTCTGAGTCGTGAGCAAGGTCGACTCGACCCTGCACGCCCTGGCCGATCCCACCCGCCGTGGCGTCGTCGATCTGCTACGCCACGGCCCGCGGCCGGCCGGTGAGCTCGCGTCCGAGCTCGGTGCCAGCCCGCCCGCGATGAGCCGTCACCTACGCATCCTGCGCCGCGAAGGACTGGTCGACGAGCAGCGAGCCGACGACGACGGGCGGGTGCGCCTATACCGACTGGAGCCGGATCGCCTCGCCGAGCTCGCGCGCTGGCTCGACGAGATCGAATCGTTCTGGAACGACCAGCTCGAGTCGTTCAGCGCACACGTGGCGCACAAGCCGAGCGGTGGGGCGGTCCAGTGAGCGAGGCTTCGACCGAGGGCGGCGCCGGGGGCCGGCTGGTGTTCGAGTTCAAGGCCAAAGCTTTCGAGCCGGGCGAGTCCACCGAAGTCGAAGTGCGCTTCGAAGAGGTAGCGGAGGGGACCGAAGTGCGAGTCGAGCACCGCGGCTTCTTCGCGCTCGACGAGGCCCATCCCGCGCGTCACGGGCTGTCCGGGGGAGCCCTGCGTAGCATGCTAGGACTGTGGTGGGCGTCACAGCTTTTGGCGTTACGATCGAGCCGATCGTGAGGCGACTCGAACCGACGACGGAAGCAGGGAGCCGACTCGTGCAGCTGGCGCAGGAGCATGCCGTCGTCTTTCGCGATCGGGCGCCGAGCCACGACACCGAGAGCAGCTTCCCGAACGAGAACTTCGCCGATCTCGCGAGCTCGGGGGTGGCGGCCGCCTTCGTACCCGAGGCGCTGGGCGGCGCGGGGCTGGACTCCGTTCACGACTGGGCGGTGCTCATGACCCGGCTCGGAGAGGGCGACGCGTCGACGGCGATCGCGCTCAACATGCACCTCGCCGTGACCCGCAACCTGAGCCAGCAGTGGCGCGGCGCTACCGCCGCCGGCAACGACGAAGGGACCGCTCGGGCCGAGGGCCCACTGCGCGCGATCGCGGCCGGGGAGCTGGTGATCTGCGCCACCGCGACCGAGGCGGGCACTGACTTTCTGCGTCCGCAAACCACCGCGACCAAGGTCGATGGAGGCTGGTCGATCGAAGGCCGCAAGCTATTCGTGACGATGTCGCCGATCGCTCACCTCATGGTCATGAATCTGCGTGTCCCCGATCCGGAGGGCGACAAGATCGGCTTTGCCTTCGTGCCCATGCCGACAGCAGGCTTGGAGCCACAGGACGACTGGCAGGCGCTCGGCATGCGCGGTTCCGGCAGCCAGTCGATCGTGTTCCGCGACTGTCGCGTCCCCGAAGGCTCGGTCCAGGTCGCCGGAGAGTGGGGACGCTGGAACCCACAGATCCTGATGGGGCGCACGCTCGGCAACCTGACCCTGGTGGCGGTCTTCGCCGGGATCGCCCACCGGGCGCGGCAACTCGCCGTCGAGGGTGCTCTGAAACAGGGCAAGCCCAAGTATGGCGGAGCGCTGGCGAACTCAACGGGTGTGCAGCATCTGATCGGTGAGATCGACATCGACCTCGCGGCGGCGACGAGCGTGCTCGGCACCACGGCCGCGGGTGTCGACTCGCTGCTGTCCGCACCAGAGGGTCCCCCGAGCCTGGAGGACGCGCACGCCTGCATGCGCGACTACCAGTGCGCCAAGTGGACGGTGAACCGCAACGCCATCCGCATCGTCGAGCGCTCCATGGACGTCTGCGGCGGTGGCTCCTACATGTCGTCACACGAACTGTCGCGCCTCTACCGCGACGCTCGTGCGGGGCCCTTCATGCAGCCCTTCTCGCCGATCGAGGCCCGCGAGTACGTCGGCCGCGTCGCACTCGGACTGCTGCCGGACGGGTAGCCGGTTTGGCCGCCGAGCCTCTTCTTGCCCTGAGTGGCATCGACAAGTCGTTCCCGGGGGTCACGGCGCTGCGCGGCGTCGATCTCGAGGTTGGCGCCGGTGAGGTGGTGGGGCTGATCGGCGAGAACGGCGCCGGCAAGAGCACGCTGATCCGCATCGCGGCCGGCGACCAGCGCGCCGATCGAGGCACCCTCGCGCTCGGCGGCGAGCCCGTGCATCTGTCCTCACCGGCAGACGCGCGCCGCGCCGGCATCGCCGTGATCCATCAGGAGCTCAGCCTGGTGCCGACGATGACGGTGTCCGAGAACCTGTTTCTCGGTCGCGAGCTGTCGCGCTTCGGCTTCGTTCGCACGCGCGAGGAGCACCAGCTGGCCCGTAGCTGGCTGGAGCGTCTGGACACCGAGATCGACCCGTCCACCCCGTGCGCCGAGCTCAGCGTCGCGCAGCAACAGGTGGTCGAGATCGCCAAGGCACTCGGGATCGACGCGCGAATCCTGATCATGGACGAGCCCACCGCCGCTCTCTCCGCGCGCGAGGTCGCGGCGCTCGCGAAGATCGTCCGCGAGCTGTCCGCCGGCGGGCTCGCCATCGTCTACGTCAGCCACCGCCTCGACGAGAGCGAGGCGATCGCCGATCGGGTTGTGGTGCTGCGCGACGGCGAGCGGGTGGCGCAGTTCACACGCGAGGAGATCGACCGCGACCGGCTGATCGAGGCCATGGTCGGCCGCCGGCTGGATCGGGAGTTTCCACCCCGCGCCAGCTCGATCGGCAGAGTCCGCCTGGAGGTGCGCGACCTTCGCCGTGGGCGGGCGGTGCGGGGCGTGAGCTTCGATGTGCGGGCCGGCGAGATTCTGGGGATGGCAGGGCTGGTCGGTGCAGGACGCACCGAGACGGCCCGGCTGATCTTCGGCGCCGACCGCCGCGAGGCCGGAACGCTCTCGCTCGACGGTCGTGCCGTCGACATCTCTTCCCCACGCGACGCCATTGCCGCAGGGATCGTGCTCTTGACGGAGGATCGCCGACGCCAGGGCCTGGTGCTGAGCGAGACGGCACAGGCCAACTTCGCGCTACCCAACCTCGGCGTGCTGAACCGGCTCGGCTTCGTCGATCGTGGGCGGGAGTCGCGCAGCTTCGCCGACCACGTCGACCGGCTTCAGATTCGCGTCGGTCGCCGTTCGCTGCCGACGGCGACCCTTTCGGGCGGCAACCAGCAGAAGGTGGTCCTGGCCAAGTGGCTCGAGACCGGCGCGGAGGTGATGATCTTCGACGAGCCGACCCGTGGTGTCGATGTCAGCGCTCGCTACCAGATCTACCAGCTGATGAATCGGCTGGCAGCCGACGGCAAAGTGCTCGTGCTGATCAGCTCCGAGATGGAGGAGATCCTCGGCATGTGCGACCGCATCCTGGTGCTCTCCGAGGGGCGGATCGCCGGCGAGATCGCCGACGTCTCGAACGCCACCGAGGAGGAGATCCTCGCGCTCGCGACCCCGAGACGTGATCGCGTGCAGGGGCCCAAGCGTTAGACTCGACCCTCTCTGTAATGCGTGGATTCGTGCTCTCGACGGCGATCTGGCTCGGCCTGGTGGCCGCCGTCGCCGCACAGACGACTGTGCTCGACCCTGAGAGTGTCGAGTTCTTCGAGCGCAACATCCGCCCCGTGCTGATCGAGCACTGCTACGAATGCCACTCGACCGCCGGACGGCGAGAGAAAGGGCTGGCACTGGACCATCGGGCGGCGCTTCTCGAGGGCGGCGAGAGCGGACCTGCGATCCGGCCTGGTAACGCCAGGGCGAGTCGGCTGTTGCGGGCGCTCAGATCCTCGAACCCCGACCTCCGCATGCCTTTCGGTGGCGGCGAGCTCGAGCCTGCGGTGATCGCCGACGTCGAGGCCTGGATCGAGATGGGAGCGCCAGACCCACGCGACCAGCCTCCCACGGCGGAAGAGCTCACGGCCACGACCTCGTGGCCGGCGGTGCGCGAGCGGCGCAGCGACTGGTGGAGCTTCCAGCCGGTGCAAGACCCCGAGCCACCGGCGGCGCTGGACCCGGACTGGAACCGTCACCCGGTCGATCGCTTTGTCTACAGCGCAATGCAACAGGCGCAGCTTGATCCTTCTCCTCTGGCCGACCCGCAGGCATTGATCCGGCGCCTCAGCTTTCTCCTGACCGGCCTGCCACCCGCACCGGGCGAGGTCGACGCCTTTGTCGACGCCGCGAGCGAAGACCGGCAGTCCGCCGTCGAAGCCGCGATCGACCGCTACCTCGACTCTGCCGCCTACGGCGAGAGGTGGGCGCGTCATTGGATGGACTGGCTGCGCTATGCAGACTCGCACGGCAGCGAGGGAGACCCACGCGTGCCCAACGCGTGGCGCTACCGCGACTACATCATTCGCGCCGTCAACGCCGATGTTCCCTACGACCAGCTCGTCCGCGAGCACCTGGCGGGAGACCTCTTGATAGAGCCGCGCGTCAACCCGGAGCTCGGGTTCAACGAGTCGGCGCTCGGAATCGCCCAGTACCGCTTCGTCATTCACGGATTCGGACCCACCGACGCGCTCGACGAGCTTGTGCGCTTTACCGAAAACCAGATAGACGTGGTTTCCAAGGCCTTCCAGGGGCTGACCGTGTCGTGCGCGCGCTGCCACAACCACAAGTTCGACCCCATCAGCCAGAGCGACTTCTACGCGCTGTTCGGTGTGATGGCTTCGAGCCGGCCGGCGATGATCAGCGTCGACCTGCCGGAGCGCCTCGAACGACACAAGGCCGAGCTCAGCGCGATCAAACCCGCGATCCGTAACGAGTTGGCCGATCTCTGGCTGGTCTCGGTCGAGGAGGTCGCGGACCGACTTCTGGAGCCGTCCGACGAAGTGGAGGCCGAGATCGGCAACGCGACTGCGGAGGCGCACCCGTTGCATCCTTTACTGCGACTGCGCAACACGACCGCCGAACGCTTCTCCGAGGTCTGGGCTGAGCTCGCGGGATACTGGCGCCAGAGCCGCGACACGCTGACCCAGCGACCCTCGGCCGACTACGCGAAGCGCTGGCAGCTCGGCGGCTCAGATGCAGGCGAGTGGTATGGGTACGGCAACGGCCTCGGGCCCTTGCCCAATCCCGCCGGAGACTTTCACGTCCTCCCCGAGGGCGATCTGGCGGTTGACGACGTTCTGCCTGCCGGGATCTACAGCCACGCGCTCTCGAGCAAGCACGCAGCCGTCTTGGGCTCGCCCCGTTTCCGCGCCATCGAAGGCGAGCTCTACCTCCGTTTCTCCGGCGACGGCAAGGCAAGCGCCCGTTACGTCGTGCAGAACTACCCCCAGGTCGGGGAGGTCTTTCCGATCACCAGCCTGGAGAAGGAGAGTGATCGAGCAGAGAGTTGGCGATCGTGGGATCTCAGCTACTGGGACGGTGACCACATCCATATCGAGCTCGCCACCGCCGCGGACCAGCCGTTGCACGCGAAGACAACAGTTGACCGTTCATGGTTCGGAGTCACGGAGGCGGTCGTCGTCGCCGAGGGTCAAAAGCCACCACGAGACGAGATGGCCGAGTTCCTGACACCACTTTTCGCCGGCGGCCCGGCGCCCGAGGACCTCGCCGCCCTCGGCTCTCTCTATGCCGACGCGCTGCGGTCCTCGATCGAATCCTGGCGCATCAACACGGTGTCCGACGCCCAGGCGCGTTTTCTGGGATTCTTCGTGCGCAAAGGACTCCTGTCCGCCGCGGTCGACCAGTCGTCGAAGCTGCGATCCTTGGTCGCGGACTATCGCCGTCTCGAGTCGGACGTCCCGGTTCCGACGCGCGCGCCGGGGGTGTTGGAGGGCGACGCCTTCGACCAGCCGATGTTTGTCCGCGGCAACCACAAGAATCCCGCCGAGCCCGTGGCGCGAAGATTCCTCGAGGTCATTGACGACACGCCGTTCGACACCGCCGACTCGGGCCGTTTGGCGCTCGCCGAGAGCATCCTCCATCCAAGAAACCCTCTCACTGCCCGCGTTGCCGTCAACCGGATCTGGCACCACCTCTTCGGGCGCGGCCTGGTACCGACTACCGACAACTTCGGCCGCATGGGGCAGCAGCCGACCCACCCCGAGCTGCTCGACTACCTCGCTCGCCGCTTCGTCACCGAGGGCTGGTCGTTCAAGAAGATGATCCGCCTCCTCGCCAGCTCCCGCATCCTCCAGCTCGACACCGTGCCCAGCGCGACGGTCCAGGAACGCGATCCGACCAACGCCTATCTCAGCCACGCGCGTCTGCGCCGACTCGAAGCGGAAGCGATCCGCGACAGCCTGCTCGCCGTCTCCGGCACGCTCGACCTGACACGTTCGGGGCCCCCCGTCGACGGGTCCTCCGACCGACGCAGCATCTACGTCCATGTCTATCGCAACTCCCTCGACCCGTTCCTGAAGACGTTCGATGCGCCCGATCCGGTCTCGACCAAGGGTCGCCGCGACGAGACGAACGTCCCGGCTCACGCCCTGGCCCTGATGAATGACCCCATCGTGATGGCGCGGGCGCGGCAGTTCGCGAACCGAATCGAGGCAGCGACCCGTAATGGCTCGGAGCGTGTCGAGCTCATGTTCCGCCTGGCCCTCGGGCGCCGTCCCTCACCCGAAGAGAGCTCCCGAGCGCTGGAGTACATCCAAGCGATAACCGGCCCCGGATCCGCAACCGACGATGCCGAGAAGGCACGGGAAAAGGTAGCCGGGCTCGGCGAGAGCATCGACGAGATCGTCGACGGCGCACGCAACACGCTTGCGAAGGCCTACCGAGACAACCCAGCCACCCGGCCGGCCTTTCTCGCCGAGGACTTCGAGCCTGCCGACATTCCCGAGGAATGGATCGCCGAGCGGTTGCGGGTGCGCTGGGACGAGGTCGTTCGCCTGCGCGCCAATCGAGCCCAGTTCGAGCGCCTGTCGACGCCGGCCGACGGTTGGGATCGGCTCGCGCACGCACTCTTCAACATGAAGGAATTCATCTATGTTCGATAGAGATGTGCCCCTGGCGCCGCGGACGGCTGGGTACACAGGAGCCACAATTAGAATGCTAGGCGAGCGGAGATGACGAGAAACCCGAGTTCCTTGACCCGCCGGCAGATGCTGGCGTGCTGTTCGACCGGCTTCGGCGCCGTCGCCCTGTCGGGGCTGCTTCGGCCCGCCCTGGCGGCGCCCAGTGCACCGGACTTTCCCGCCAAGGCCAAACACGTCATCTTCCTCTACATGTCGGGCGGCGTGTCGCACGTCGACAGCTTCGATCCCAAGCCGCGGTTGAATCGTGACCACGGCCAGCCGATGCCGGTCAAGGTCGAGCGCACCCAGTTCAACCAGAACGGCAACATCTTTGGCTCTCCGTGGGAGTTCAAGAACTACGGCGAGAGCGGCCTCCCGGTGTCGGATCTCTTCCCCCACGTCGGCGCGTGCGCCGACGACCTGTGCGTGGTGCGCTCGATGACGAGCACCGTCAACGAGCATGCCCAGGGCAACTACTTCATGCACACGGGCTTTCCACTGGCCGGGCACCCGAGCGCGGGCGCCTGGGTCAACTACGGACTGGGCAGCGAAAACGACAACCTGCCCGGGTTCGTCGTGCTGCAGAGCGGCAAGGCACGGGTTCCGCTTGGCGGTGTGGCCATGTACGGCAATGGGTATCTACCCGCGCAGTACCAGGGGTCGATCCTCAAGGGCGATCGAACCGCGGCGGTGCGCAACATCCAGCCTCTGGAATCGGAGTCGAGCCAACGGACTCGACTCGACTTCGTGCGCGGAATCGATGAGAGCTTCCTCGCCACGCTGGGCCGCAACGCCGACGTCGAAGCCGCGATCGACAACTACGAAACGGCCTTTCGTATGCAGGCCGAAGTGCCGGAGCTATGCGACATCTCCGGTGAGAGCGAAGCCACGCGCCGCCTGTACGCTCTGGACCACGAAAACTCGCCTACCGCGCTCTACGGTCGTCAGTGCCTGCTGGCCCGCCGCCTGGTCGAGCGCGGCGTGCGCTTCATCGAACTCAGCTGTCTCGGACCCACCGGTGGCGGTACCGGCAACCCTTGGGATCAGCACAGTGATCTCCTCGGCGGTCACAGCAAGATGGCGCTTCAGGTCGATCAGCCCATCGCGGGACTCCTGAAGGACCTCAAGTCTCGCGGCCTGCTCGACGAGACCCTCGTCATCTGGGCCGGCGAGTTCGGGCGCACTCCCTTCCACCAAGGCACCGATGGCCGTGACCACAACCCCTTCGGTTTCACCATCTGGATGGCTGGTGGCGGCACCAAGCCCGGCACCATCTACGGCGAAACCGACGACCTCGGCTACCACGTGGTCCAAAACGAGATGTCGATCTACGACCTCTGGGCCACGGTTCTCCATCAACTGGGCATCGACCACTACGCGCTGACCTATCGCCACGCCGGCCGCGACTTCCGCCTCACCGACGTCCACGGTCGGGTCGTCAAGGACCTTCTCGCATGATGTCGAGCCTTTGAACGGGATTCTCGAGACTTTCGGCTTGGCGACTCGGGGTCTCGTCGCCGACACCGGCGCCATCTACCGGCTTGGGGCGAGCACCGCATCGATCGTCTTTCTCGGCCCGTTTCGCGGCCAGCGGGTTCGGCTGCGCGCCGCCGTCGAGCAGACCGTGAGGGCGGGAAACAACTCGCTCTTTCTGGTGGCTCTCATCTGCAGCCTCGTCGGCATGGTCATGGCGCTACAGAGCGCGTATCAGCTGCGCCAGTTAGGGGCCGTCGACCTGGTTCCGAATCTGGTCGCGATCTCCATCACCCGCGAGCTCGCGCCGCTGCTGACCGCGATCATCGTCGCTGGCCGCTACGGTTCGGCGATCGCCGCCGAGCTAGGAACGATGAAGGTGTCGCAGGAGATAGATGCTCTGGAAGTGATGGGCATCAGCCCGATCTCCTTTCTCGTCGCTCCTCGCGTAGGCGGCCTGTTGGTGGCGCTGCCGTGTCTGACCATCTTCGCGGACCTGGTCGGCATTCTCGGCGGTCAGGCAATCACCGTCAGTGCCATGGGCATGGGGGCGAGCCGCTATGTCGAGCTCACGCTCGACGCGCTAGTGCTCGAGGATATCTACACTGGGCTGGTGAAGGCCGTCGCTTTCGCCACCCTGATCGGCCTTGTGGGCTGCCACCAGGGCCTCAACACCCGGGGCGGCGCCGAGGAGGTCGGGCGCACCACTACTACCGCCGTCGTCCGGTCGATCGTCCTAGTCATGGCGGCGGACCTCTTCGTCACCGCGATCTTCTTCATCAGGGCGTAGCCACAAGAGCCATGGACAACGCAATCGAAGCGGTCGGCGTGCGCAAGGCGTTCGGCGACAACTGCGTTCTCGACGGCGTAGACCTCGAGGTCCGAACCGGCGAGACCCTCGTCATCCTCGGCGCCAGCGGCAGCGGCAAGAGCACACTGCTGCGCATCCTCGTCGGCCTGGAGCCCCCGGACGAGGGAACCGTACAGGTGTGCGGCACGAAGATCTACGAAGTGGACGAACTCGAGCGTGCGAGACTGTACCGCCGCATCGGTATGGCCTTTCAGGCGGGGGCGCTGTTCGGCTCGATGACGATAGCCGAGAACGTCGAGCTCCCCCTCGCCGAGCTCACTGAGATCCCCGCGATGAACCGACGCATCATCGCCCGCATCAAGCTCGGCATGGTGGGTCTGGAGGACTCGATGGACAAGATGCCGTCCGAGCTCTCGGGCGGCATGAAGAAACGGGCCTCGCTGGCGCGTGCACTGGCCCTCGACCCTGAGCTGGTGTTCTTTGACGAGCCTTCGGCCGGGCTCGATCCGATCACGGCCGCCGGCCTCGACCAACTGATCTGCCAGCTCAAGAACGTGTTCGACATGACCCTCGTGGTGGTCACGCACGAGCTCGAGAGCGCCTTCACGATCGCCGATCGACTGGCGCTGATGCATGAGGGTCGGTTTCTGATCATCGACACCCCGGACGTGGTGCGGGGCTGCGACGATCCGATCGTGCGCAACTTCCTGGATCGACAGCCGCCGGTGCACGACGGTGGGGGCGAGAAGTTCAAGCGCTTCCTCGAGGAGCTCCAGACGTGAGCGACCGCGTCAGCAACTTCGCCGTCGGCCTCTTCGTGCTCGCGGCGCTGGCCGTGCTCATCGTCGGCTCGCTGTGGATCCTGGGATCGAGCGCGATCGTTGGCGAGCGCTATCCATACCAGGTTCTGATGGACGATTCAGCCGGCGTCGAGGTCGGCGACCGGGTACGGCTGGCCGGGGTCTCGGTCGGCAGGATCCGGGACATCACGCTGCAGCCGGAGCAGGAATGGCCCGTTCGGCTCGACATCGACGTGCGCACCGACGTCGAGCTACGGCGCGGCACCACCGCGACCATCGCCACGATCGGGCTCATGGGAGCGACTTTCCTGCAGCTCGTGCCAGGGCCTCTCGGAGAGCCGGGTCTGGAAACCGGCGGCACGATGCTCGGAAGCGGCTCCGCCGGTTTCGACGCCGCCCTCGACCAGGTCGATGTGCTGTCGTCCAAGCTGGCCGAGGTGCTCGACCAGACCTCCGCTCTTCTCGCCACGGTCAGCACCGAGATCGAGCCGCTACTCGACCGCTTCGAGAAGCTACTCTCCGACGACAACATCAACGGCATCACCGGCGTGCTCAACGACATCCCAGGAGTTCTCGCCGCCGCCGAAGACACACTGAACGAGGTCGAGCCGCGTGTCGGCCCGCTGCTCGAACAGATGGAGTCGATGGCAGCAAACGTCACCCAGTCGACGACCGCCCTCCCCGAGCTCACTTCCGAGCTGACGACGCTCGTGGACTCGCTGAACCAGGCGCTCGGTCCCGATGGCCAGCGTGTCATCGAGGTGCTCTCCGCTGCCGAGGGCACCCTCGGCTCGGCGGACGAGGCCCTGGCGGTGTTGAGCAACAACCGCGCGGTCATCGAACGCATGCTGGTCGATATGCAGGACGCCATGGCCAACCTCGAGCGCTTCAGTCGCACCGTGCGCCAACGGCCGTCGAGCCTGGTGCGCGGCGGTGCTCCAGCAGATCGCAAGCCCGGAGACCCAGCTGAAGGAGGCGGACGTTGAAGGCTCCTACCCTCGCCGGCGCGACGGCCTTCGCGTTCCTACTGTCGCTCGCCGGCTGCGCCAAGCAGCCCCCGACGCACTACTACCTTCTCGAATCCGCGGCTCCTCCGACAGTGGCAGCGAGCGCCGATGGAGTCCGCGTCGGCATCCGTAGCTTCGCGGTCGACTCCCCCTACGACGAGGCCGGGATCGTGTACCGCGTCGGCAGCGCGAAGCCAGAGATCGGCCTCTACGCGTACCACGAGTGGGCCGCGCCTCTGTCGCGCATGCTTCCCCGCCTCTTCGCCGACGCCCTGAGCGACACCGCCGGCGTCGCCACCGTCGAGCCGGTCGTACCGGGTGGGCGCTACGACTTCCACCTCGACGGACGACTGATCGCACTGGAAGAGGTCGACATCGCCGAGCGGCAAGAAGTGCGCCTACGCATGACCCTTCAGCTCAGCCGCGACGGCACCGAGATCTGGCGCCGCTCGGTCGCCGCCGAGGGATCCGTGACAACCGACAAGGTCGCGCGCATCGTCGAGCTGATGAACGAGGTCCTGCTCGGCGCCGTCGAAGATCTTCGTCCCGACCTCGAGGCGGCTCTGGGCGCGCACTAGAGATCTGTGCGTAGGTAGCGTAGGAGATCCATGACCTCTTCGCGCTCGAGCGTGGTCAGAAGACCGCTCGGCATCGGCGACAGCGCTGACGTCGCCAAGGTCTCGATGTCGGCGCGAGCCACGGTCGTCACCTGATCGGGCTCGAGCGGGTTGCTGTACAGCCGCACCTCGTCCACCGAAGCTCCCGCCACAAGGCCTGTGTGCACGCGGCCGTCGAGAGTCTTGACGATCACGGTCTCGTACTCCTCGGCGACCAGAGCGGAGGGATCGAGAACGTGGCGCAGAAGCTCAAGCGGGTCGTAGCGCTCGGCCAGGTCGTCCAGCTCAGGGCCGACTTCCCCGCCTTCACCGGCTCGCGTGTGGCAGCGCTGGCACCCGACCTCGGCAAACAGCGACCGACCGCGTTCGATCGCGTCCGAGCTCGGAGACTCCGGACCGAGGCCGCGAACCGAGGGCTCGAGCTGCTCGTAGGTCCAGTCCTCGACGAATCGACGAATCGACGAAGCCCCCGTCACCGTAGGAGTCGACCGCCGGGTGTCGGTCGTGCGCAGGTCGACATTCCCCGCCTCGACCACTCGCAGGTTGCCGTTCATCAGGATCCAGTGGCCGGGAAAGGTGCAGCTGTAGGGATAGTTGCCGGGGGTCTCGGGAGCGATGAAGGTCAGGGACTCCTGCTCGCCGGGCTGGACCATGCTGGTGGCGAACAGCACAACGTCGGTACGTACCGGGATGTAGGCGCGGCGCTCGGCGAGTTGGGGATCCTCCTGGGCCATGGCGTCGGCCATCCGTCCGAGATCGACGAGAGTTCCCGGCCTCGAGACGACCACGTTGTGCGGCATGACGTCGATGTTGATGAACGAGATCTCGACCGGACGGCCGGCCTCGACCACGATCTCCTGCAGGTCGTAGACCATCTGATGCGGGATCGGTCGCAGCTCGACGAATCGGACTCCACGCTCGGCCAACGCCAGGCGCAGCTCTTCCTCCTTTCGCAGTGACGGCAGCCGACCCGCCAGATCCTCGCCGAGGGCAAGGACCGCACGCGTACCGGCGGCGAACATCTCGTCCTCCGTAAGACCGTCGAGAAACGAGCCGATGTCGTCCGCCAATGCCAGGAGACGGAGCCCGGGTACGCGATCCCAATCGAAGTTGCTCTGCCCAGAGCGGATCCGAGCCGGGTCGCTCAGAACGCGCAACGCTGCCAACGCCTGCGCACCGAGCTGAGCGTCGGTCACACGATCGGCGAGTATCGCGAAGGTGCGCGAGCCTTGTTCGGGCATCGCGGCCAGCGTGCGCATGGCCTCGCCGTTGTGCGAGCCAACCAGCCGCTCGACCTCGTCGTAGGCCATCTGGCGACGGTTGCGGCTCACCGTCGGTAAGGCGCGCAGCCAGGTGTCGAGAAGCTCTGTGTCGAGCCGCCGGATCAGACGTCGCGCCTCACCAATCTCGACCAGCGCGCCCAGAGCCGCCTCACGTACCTCACGATGGTTCCCCTGCCGCACCAGATCTCCGAGCCGCACGGAGTTGGCGAACAACGCCGCCCGGCTCTGCTCTCGCAGCCGATCGCCGAGCACCACCGGCAGACGGGCATCGAGCGCGGCGAGCCGGTCAGCACGCTCAAGCGACTCGACCAGCTCGTCAGCAGCGTAGAAGCCGGCATCCTCGAGGCCTTCGAGTGCTACGAGCTGCTGTTGTGGCGTGGCATCGGGGCGACCGAGCAGCGCCCGGCCCACCCTTGGATGCTGGGGTAACGCGGCTAGCACCTCCGTATCGACCCGAGAGAGAAGGAAACTCGCTGCCGGTTCCGAAAGCTCCCGTATCAGGTCCCCTGCCACGAGCGCCGGCATCCAGTAGTGCTCGAGCGTGTCCACTGTCTCACCGAGCACGTAGTCGAGATAGTAGTCACCCTCGGGCCGAACGGACTCCAGCGCCACACGCGTCGACTCAAGGCCGGGGAGATAGCTCAGGCCAAGCAGGGCCTCCAGCTGGGTGCGGGGGAAGTCGTCGGCGGCCCGCGCCTTCAGGATCGCCGGCGCATCGTCGATACGGTCGCGCCAAAACCGCGCCACGCGTGTCGCCGCCGCCCGCGCCCGCGGCTCAGGGGACTCGAGCACCCGATGCAGGAGCTCCTGGTCGACGACGTTCAAGGTCTGGTAAACCCACAAAGCCTCTAGCTCCGCATGCTCGATGCTGCCAACGTCGCCATCCTCCGTCGCCGCGACCGTGTCGAGCCATCGATCGAGCTCCTCAATCACCATCGCGCGATCGCGATCGCGAAGCTCTCGGCGCACGCGGTAGCGCAGACGATCTTCCGGTGCCTGCAGCAGGCGCACGAGCTCGGCCGTCGTCGCCTCCACCAGGTCAGGGGACTCGAGCAGGGAGCGTGACGGGTAGGTGATCCGCCAGATCCGCCCGTGACCGTGATCGCGGCGCTCATCGCGCAGCGAGTACTGCATGTGACCGACGAGCGGGTTGAACCAGTCGACGACATACAGCGCACCGTCGGGTCCGAACTGCAGATCGACCGGGCGGAAGTTGATGTCGGTCGAGTACACCAGCGGCTCGACCTCCTCGGAGGTAAAACCCGCCCCCTGCTCGATCATTCGGTGCTGCTTGATGCCTTGGAAGCCGATGGTGTTGTTGATCAGGAAGTTGCCCTGGGCGGCGGGCGGAAAGTGGCGGCTGGAGACGATCTCGCAGCCGGCCGTCGGACGAACGATCGAGGTGAAGACCTTCATCCGGCTGCGCTTCGTCGGGTACGGGGCGCTGCCTGTTAAGGCCGACCCGAAGTAGTTGGCACCGCCCGAGGCGTCGGCGATGAAGTTCTGTCCCCAGGCATCGAAGATGTGCCCCCACGGATTGGCGAAGCCGTAGGAGACGAAGACCTCCAGCCAGTGCCGCTTCGGCTTGTAGCGGAAGACCCCGGCGTTGACCAACCTGACCGGCCCCCACGGCGTCTCGACCTGGGAGTGGTGAAACGTCCCCTCCTGGAAGTAGAGCCCGCCGCCGGGCCCCCAGGTGAAGGCGCTGATCGAGTGGTGGCTGTCCTCGGTGCCGAAGCCGTGCAGCACGACCTTGTAACGGTCGGCGACGTCGTCGCCGTCGGTGTCCTCGACGAACATCAGGTTCGGCTGCTGGGCGACGTAGGCGCCGCCGTCACCGAGCTCGAAGCCGGTGGGCACGTGCAGTCCTTCGGCGAAGACGGTGTGGGTATCGGCACGACCGTCGCCGTCGGTATCCTCGAGAATGATGATCTTGTCGTCCGGCTCGGCGTCCGGCAGGCGCTGCGGATAGGAAGGCATGGTCGCCACCCACAACCGCCCGCGACCGTCGAAGGCCATCGTCACCGGGTTGCCGATCGGAAAGTCCTTCTCGGTGGCGAAGAGCTCGATCTCGTAGCCCTCCGCCGTGTGCAGGCGCTGGCGTGCGACTTCGGGATCCTGCGCCGAAAGATCGATCTCGCCGCCTCGGTTCGGCTCGTCACGCTCGACCTCCTGCGCCGAAAGCGGCACGGCAACGGCGAAAACGGCGATCCACGGAGCTCCCCTCATCGGGCCCTCACCAGCTGACAGTCGATCGACGCCGGCTCCGCCAGCTCTGCGAGGCGACGGTCGTGCTCGGCGACCCGCTCGTCGAACCTGGTCATCTCCGGCGGGAACGAGTGCACTCCGAACGGCTCACGACGATCGCCGTAGATGTAGTAGCCGTTAACGGCGCGCCAACGGTCGAAGAAGAGGCGATCCTTGGCCACGACCGTGCGGCGCAGATCTTCAGCGGTCGCCGCGACGGAAGTGAGCGCCTGGGCCGTGACCTCGACGCCGACGAGCCAGGCGCCTGCCGGCGCCTCGGCCAGGACCTCTCCGCCGGCGACCAGCTTCCACGTGCCGGGAACGAGCGAGTCGACCGTCACTGCGATCGAGCCGCCCGGGCTCACGATCGGCAGGCGATTCCACCGGCAGGCGCCGCCCTCCGGAAACGTCGCGGCAATCGCCGCCCGGGGTGCGGTCGCCGCTGGGCCCGCCAGCGCGCCGACCAGCATGTCGGTGACGCGTCGGTCCCCGCTCTCCGAAAGGTGCAGGCCGTTGATCGTCAGCGGCTCGGCTCCGTCCCTCATGGCGTCGGCTACGGAGTCGAAGATGTCAAAGAACGAGACCCCCAACTCACCGGCGACCCGGGAAACGGCATCGCGGTAGAGCGCGAGGTCACGGTTGTGCGCGACGACGTCGGGGCCGAGTTCGGTCTGCTCTTGGGGAATCGGCGACACCAACGCCAACCGGATCGGGCCGTCGCTCCCGGAGAAGCTGCGTTGGCCGACGCGCGCGAGCAGGCGCCGCAGCTCGCGTTCGAAGCTCTCCACGCCCGCGGCACCGGCACGCGCCTCGTTGGCGCCGAAGAAGAGCAGCGCTACGTCCACCCGCTGAAACGCCAGGTGCTCCTCCAGCGGTCCGAAGTTCAGGGGTCGCGGCTGTAGTGTGACCTCGTCGGCCGACCAGGCGAGATTGCGAAACGACAACCGAAGCTCTGGATAGGCGGCCCGCATCCGGGTCTCGAGGTGACCGAACAGCTGCAGGCGCTCGGCAAACGTGTTGCCGACGATCGCGATCCGATCCCCCTGTCGCAGCTCCAAGGGCGCGGCACCGGCCGAGAAGCAACACAGCCCGAGGCCCAAGGCTAGAGTCGCGGCTATGCGCTCAGATCGATCAGATAGATTCCCTCGCGATGAGAACAGGAACCTGGCTCGCACTCGCTGCCGCATGTCTAACGACGGGAGGTGGCGTGACAACGCGGGCCGAGGATCTGTGGTTGACCTATGAGGGAGGAACCGGCCCCGGGGCCGGCAAGCACATCGTCCTGGTCTCGGGCGACGAAGAGTACCGATCCGAAGAGGCGCTGCCACTGTTGGGCCGTATCCTAGCCGAGGCCCACGGCTTCCGCGCGACCGTTCTGTTCGCCATCGACCCCGACTCGGGCCAGGTCGACCCCGAAAACGTGCACAACATCCCGGGCCTGGAGCATCTCGCCAGCGCCGACGCCATGGTTCTCTTCACCCGCTTCCGTGAGCTGCCAGACGCGCAGATGAAGCATTTCGTCGATTACTTCGAGGCCGGCAAGCCGATCGTAGCGATGCGCACAGCGACTCACGCCTTCTTCTACCGCGAGAACCTCGCGAGCCCCTACTCCCACTACAGCTTCAACTCGGAGACTTGGGAGGGAGGCTTCGGCCGCCAGGTCCTTGGTGAGACCTGGGTCAACCACCACGGTCGTCACAAGTTCGAAGCGACCCGTGGCATCGTCGAAGCCCACAACGCGGCTCACCCGATCCTGCGTGGCATCGACGACGTCTTCGTTCCGACCGACGTCTATGGCGTGCGGGATCTTCCAGCCGGCACCGACGTGCTGCTTCGCGGCCAGGTCCTATCAGGCATGGAGCCGACCTCGCCACCGGTCGACGGAGAACAGAACGACCCGATGATGCCTCTGGCCTGGGTCCGCGAGTATCGTGGCACGAAGGCCACGAATCGGATCTTCGCCACCACCATGGGGTCGTCGTCGGACTTGTTGAGCGAGGGTTTCCGCCGACTCCTGGTCAACGCGGTCTTCTGGGCCGCCGGAATCGAGAGCGACATCCCGCTCCGGGCCGAAGTGCCGATCCCCGCCAGCTACCGGCCCACCTTCTACGGCTTTGGCGACCAGCGTAGGGGACTGAGGCCGAGCGACTTCGCTCCCTGAGCGCCCGCCGGTCCCGACATCGCCGCACGGTCGTACAAACCATGAGTGTACATATTAGAGACACACGATCGTCCATTATTGGTACATTCTTCTCATGCGTGACGAAGACGGCCGACTCCTGCGGTCCATTGCCTCTCTGGCTGCCTGCAATCCGTTCACTCCACAACGGGTAACCCTCGAGCAGGAGATTCTGGGAGATCGGTTCGAGCCCCACGGCGAGACCTGGCATCCGAGCTGGGACGGCGAGCTCAGCCCGAACGTCCTACACATTCAGGAGTTGGTCGCCGCGCACCTCCCCAAGTGGCGCGACGAGCTCTCGGCCGGCTCAGGCGAGGCCGAGTTGGCTCTGTACCGTGATGCCGTCTACTACGCGCTGTACAACCATTACGTCGACGAGCTGAGAGAGCTCATCGAGTCGGGCGAACCGACGGCGCAGGTCGCGATCTGGCCGACCTTTCGTAGGGACTACGCCAACTTTCTGCCGGAGGAGCTAGCGATTCCCGACCCGGTCCTACCTGAGCAACTGCTGGCGTTCTTCTTCCAGCTGCGCCGCGCCTTTCACTTCGTCTTCACCTCGATCTACGGCGCGTCTCCCGCAACCGCGCGATTGCGAGCGCAGGTGTGGGAGTCGACTTTCGGTCACGACATGCAGCGCTACCGTCACGGGCTGTACAAGACCATGCGCGACTTCACCACTCTCATCACCGGCCCCTCGGGGACCGGCAAGGAGTTGGTAGCGCACGCCCTCGCGCTGTCGCAGTACATCCCGTTCGACGCAGGAAGGGAGGCCTTTCTCGCCGACTACCGCGAGTCGTACTTCCCGCTCAACCTGAGCGCTCTTTCGCCGACCCTCGTTGAATCGGAGCTCTTCGGGCACCGTAAGGGCGCGTTCACCGGCGCCGTCGACGACCGCCAAGGCTGGCTGGAACTCTGCCCCTCCCAAGGAACAGTGTTTCTCGACGAGATCGGCGAGGTCTCCGAGGAGATCCAAGTGAAGCTGCTGCGGGTCCTCGAGACCCGTAGCTTTCAGCGCCTTGGCGACACCCGCAGTCGCGCCTTCGACGGCAAGATCGTGGCCGCCACCAACCGCGAGCCCGACGAAGAGCTCCAGGCCGGACGCATGCGCGAGGACTTCTACTACCGCATCTGTAGTGACCAGGTGCGTACCCCGACACTACGAGCGCAAATCAACCATTCGCCCGATGAGCTTCGACTGCTCATAGAGGTGATCGGCCGCAATCTGCTAGCGGAGGACCAGGTGGAATCCTTCGCGGGCGAGGTGTCGGGCTGGATCCAGGACCACCTCGTCGACGACTATCCGTGGCCGGGGAACTTCCGCGAGCTCGAGCAGTGCGCGCGCAACGTGCTTCTACACGGCACCTACAATCCGCGCCGGCACGGCACGGACCCCGGCTCGAGCCTCGCCGGCGAGATCGATAGTCTGAGCCTGAGTGCAGACCAGCTTCTGAGCCGCTACGTAACCTTGGCCTACCACCGGACCGGGAGCTACGTCGGCGCCGCGGCGCGGCTCGGCCTCGACCGCAGGACGGTGAAGGCGAAAGTCGACGAAGAAGGGCTCGCCCAGCTACGTGATCGCTAGCGGGGGCCGTGGTCGTCATTTCTATCCGGTGTTCGAAACTGTACCGCGCTCATACCACGACCACCTCTAGCACTCCTTCCCTCTGGGAGGCGCTCGCCGCGCAGGCCCGGAGCTGACGATCGTCACTCGCGCACGCGGTACGCGAATAGAAAGCGGACGTTGAAGAGCGGGTCGTCGCTCGAGGAGGTCGAGGTGGGGCGCTCGACGTCCAGCGGCGCGTAGAAGGCCTCGCCCGTCACGCGCCAGCGATCGGATCCGAAATAGGTCAGCCCCGCCATTACCGAAACCGTCGTGCCTTCGGCCTCGAGCCGGATGCGATCGACGATCCCGCCGTAGCGGGCATTGATCTGGAAATTGAGATCCATCTCCGCCGTAGCCACGGCGACATGGGGCTCCCAACGCCCACCCTCACGCGGCTCCCTGGCCCAGGAAACCTCGAAGCCCGTCGAGCGCATTTCCTGCTCGTCTCTCGAAACCTCCTGGCAGCCAAAGGGATTGCGCAATGGATCGTCGCCGGCGGCAACAGTGGCGCGATCGCACGTGAAGTCGGCCTCGATCGAGCCGTCGAGCGCGAAGATGCGTGCGCCGATGCGATGCCGATCCGCGATCTGAAATGGGCGAGCGACGTCGACCGACCAGAGATTCGGTTCCGCTCCGCCCACCTCGACCGGTGGAACCCACGAAACTCCCACGGAAAAGGCGTTCGGCAGACCGAAGCGGATTCGGGGACGGCCGAAAACCGACGTGCGGTTCAGATCCTCGTGCTTCGTGCCGTTGAAGCCGACACGCTGCTCGGCCTCATCGAGGGACGCCACCCAGCCGCCTTCGAACCCGACTTCGATCTCACCAGGCGCGAGTGCTCGCGGCGCCCCCATCCCCGTCGGTTGGGCCACGGAGGCGAAGTACTTCATCGCCCAGGCTTCAGGACGATCGAAGTCGATGATCTCGGTCCCCTCCTCCACCAGCTGCCCGAAGGCGGGTACACCTGCCAAGACGAAAGTGACCGCCGCAAGGATGCATCTTCTCGTCATCGTCTAACTCCCTGAGCATGGCAGGGGCGAGGTCGGCCGAGCCGCTGCACGCGCCGTCCGCGACGCCAAAGAAGTCGAACTGATTTGCATGCTAGCCAGCATGCAAATCAGTTGTTCGGGGCCCCCTCGTTGATCCAAGCGATGATCCGATCCATGGTCGTCTGCGAGAGGCCGCCCGCCCCTGATGGCATCCTCGACCCTTGAATATCCGAGTCGCCACGTAGCTTCTTGATCAGGTAACTGTTGTCGGGCTGGTTCGGTTGCACCCGGTTCAGCGCCGGCCTCTGGCTCGAAGCCACGCCAACCAGCTCCCCAAAGGAAGCTCCGGCCGACAGGTTCAGGCCAGCGCGCTGCGATCCGGCGTTGTGACAGCCGGCGAGGGCGCACGTGGCGGTGAAGACCTGGCTCTGTATCTGGGTGAACGTGAACGCGTTGGCGCCGCCGCCACCCCCGCCATCGTCGCCACCGACGACGCGCGAGCCAAGAGTCTGGCCTCTAGCATCCTTGGCGAACACCTTGACGTCGCCCTCCGCCACATTGGTCGTGAGCAACAGGACGTCGTCCGCCGCGCTACCTGCCAGATTCGGAATTACGGCGAGATCGTGCGGATTCTCCTTCTGCGCAACCGTTGTCGTGGTTAGAGCCGCGCCCGATGACGCGTCGATGACGAGCAGGCGAGTCCTCAAGTTGCTGGCGCGCCGCCCCAGGATCACCAGCTCCTGTGCGGGCGTCCCGGCATAGTCCGCGATGGCCTCGATGCCACGGGGGTGAAAGCGGTCTGAGTAGGTCTTGGTGCGCAGCACCGCCCCGGATCCGGCATCAACCACGACGACCTGCGGCTGACCTTTGCCGCGCTTCACCCCCAGGAACGCCACTTCGCCGGCCGCCGTGCCGCCAAAGTTCTCAAGCACGGCGAGATCGGTTGGCAGGAAGTCCATTGGCAGGGCGGAGGAAGTAAGTGTGGCACCTGACGTCGCATCTCGCACCTCCATCATCGCGGTGCCGGTCGTAGGGTCGACGTAGGCCACAACGAAGTCGGGCGCTGCAGAGCCGCCGATCGAGGGCAGCACGCCGAAGGCTCCGGCGATCGCAGATGGGTAGGTCTGGTTGGTGACGGTCGCACCGGATTGCACGTCCTTGACGATCACCTTGATCGCTCCCGACGCCAGGACCGTAAAGATCGCGATCTCGTCGGCACTGGAGCCGGTATAGCTGGGCACGACCACCATCGATTTCGGGTAAGACGCCTGAAAGCTCAGGATGCGAATACGGTTCCCCGACGAGGCGTCGTGGACGAACACCCGAACCAGCCGCCCCTTGGTCCTCCAGGTCAGCACCGCGATCTCACTCGCGGCCGTGTTTCGGTAGTTCGTCACCACCCCCATGTCCAGCGCGCTGACATCGGCAGCAAGACCAAAGACCGTGATCGGTTCCAGGGACGTCGCGTCGATCACCTGCACCTCGTGGCGCGGCGGATCCTGCCCCACCAGAAGCACGGCGGCGTCGTTGGGCGCGCCGGCGCCGTCGATGTCTTCGAGCGTGCGCACGGTCGGGTGACTGACCGGCCAACCCAGGTCCTGAAGGATGTGATCGGTGAGGATCGGGTCCAGCCGCGGACCGAGCCGGGGCTCCATCAGATCGTCGAGGTTGCCGGAGCTCAGCGACAGGTCGAGGTGGTTCACCGAGATGCCGTCGTCGAGCTGGCTCGGTGCGTGAACGAGAACGTGACTGCCCGGGTCGTTGCGGCCGCCGGCCAGCGAGGTCGAGTGCAGGAGCGCACTGGGACCGATGAAGTGCAGATCGCCGTCGTCGGTCAGCGAGGCAAGCCGCTGGGCGTTCGTCATCTTGTCCCACGTCTTGCCGAGGCTGTGATCTTCGAGATGGAGCATGTAGGCGTCGTTAAAGCCCATCGCCTTCGATCCGTTCGAGGTATCGACGAGCGTGCCGAAGCCGAGCCCGTGCGCCACCTCGTGCAGGGTGACGACGAACAGGCTCACGTTGCGTCCACCCGCAGGGACGCCGACCCGGTAGTCCCACTTCAGGCTCGACAGACAGCCGCCGGAGCCGAGGTCGTCGTTCAGGGTGATCTCGATGTGGCCGTCCTGAACCGCTGGCGCTCGATCCGCGCCTGACAGCGCGTTCGCGAGCGCCCAGGGGTACCAGGTCTTGGGCTTGGGCGCGCCGGGGAAGTTGCGGAAGTAGCGCCCGACCCCGGCCATCCCAACGAGACCGTCGTTGTTCGTGCACTCGAGCGGCCCCCAACCCGCCTTCACGCGCACGTCGACGCGCGACACGAGCCGGTTGCCCCACTCTTGAAGTGCCGCCTCGAAGGCGAAGACCCGCTGCTCACCGAGCGTGGTTCCGGGATTGCCGGCCACCTTGGCCCTGGAAGAGGGATCGTTGAAGCCCTGGTTCGGCGGATCGTCGATCTCGAGCACGAACGTGGCAGCCCCGGCGCTCGTCGCAACGACAACGACCAGCGGGACGGGCAGGAGCCTTCGTAGAGTGGAGCGGATCACCGCTCACCCGCGCTCGCGCCCTCGGCATCGTCGGAGACCGTAACCCGCAAGCCGCTACGGAACCGACCTTGAGGATCCAGCATGATCGTCCCGTCTGCCATCTCCTCCTCATAGAGCCCCGCGTCCGACGTGCTGAACCCTTCTTCACGGAATTGAACCCGCAGCGACTCGAGCCCGACGCCAGGATCGGCGGTCAGCTCGCCCGACGCCGGATCGACGACCGCCCTCAGCCCACCCGGGGCCGGGGCGGACGTCGAGCGGGCCTCGTCCTGGGCACCAGGGCAGCCACACAGTGCCACCACGCAGGCGGCAACCAGCAGCAGCCTCAGCTCAACTACTACCCAGCGTTGCTCGACGTCGGATGTCATGGAGTCCCCCTGCGCAATCGGCACGGCTGAAGTGGAATCGACGCAATGACCGTGCCACCCACACTCCACACGGTGGCTACGGGTCACTCATCCGCGCCCAGGTGAGCGCGGCCTGGATCGTTCGCCCGTCAACCGTCCTCGGCGGTGGACGCAACGTCAGCTGCTCGCCCTCGACCAGGGTGTAGAAGCGTTGCGCGTCGGTACCGGCAGTGGCCGGATTGGGGCCGCCGATCCGGTGATGCACAACGTAGCCCTCGTCGGAGTGGACCGTGAAAGGTCCGACGTACCCGCCGTAGGTGCGCAGGGCGGCCGTCGCCTCGTCGGCTGTCGGAGCAGATCCGGCGTACGCCTGCCGACCGGGTCGCGTCAGGTGCACCATCATGTGGCCCGAGCTCGAATAGACGATGTAGCCGTTGTCGTAGGGATTTTCATTCGGCACAGTGTTGCCCTGATCGTCGGTCCTCACGACTTCGCGCAGCTGCCAGAAACCGACGAAGCTCGCCACCTCCCCACCAAGATCTGCCGCGGGCAGACGCTCCCACGTCAGATGGACCGTGTTGCCCGACTCGCCTGCCGGCGGTTGAAGCGTCAGCCGGTCGCCCTCGAATGTGTAGTGACGCGGGAAGTCCGACCCTGTCCAGCCCGGATTCATCGCACCCACGAGGTGGTGGGTCACGATTCCGGCCTCGGCGTCGACGGTGAAGCTGCCGAAGTAGGCGGTGTAGCTCGTCACCGCCGCCAACGCCTCGTCGGCGGTGGCGCTGTCGCCGGCGTACGGCTGGCGTTCGAGCCCCTGGATGACGACGCCCATGTACCCGGCGGGGTCGTACATGATGAATCCCAGCGGCGGGTTCTCGGTGGGGGTCACCTCGCCATCCGGAGTCCGCGACTCGATCGAGACCAGCTTCCAGGCGCCCTGAAATGGCGTCTCAGCCTCCAGGGTCAGCGCAGCGGCGGGTACGATCGTGCTGACCGGGCGCTCTTCATCACTGCAAGCGACGACGAAAAGCAGGCTAACGCCCGCGATCGCGAGGAGAATCCGACGCATCCTGTACCTCCAGTCGAAGAAGGAGACTCTAGCAGTGCCGCTCGCGGTCAGGGCAGGCGCAAAGCGATCAGCTCCGGCACCGGCGCCGCGACTACAAGCGCGAGGTACTGTCGGCCGTCCAACAGATACGTCATCGGCGTCGACATCGCGCCACCTGGAAGATCGATCGCCGCCAGGATCTCGCCGGTCTTCTTGTCTCTGGCCACCAGGCTCGGACCACCCTGCGACCCGCCGTCGGACACCGCGCCGATCAGGAGCGTCTTCGTCACCAGAGGGCCGCCGAGCGTGCTGCCGCCCAACGGAGGCAGGTCGAGGTCCGCCAGGAGCGGGTGCCCGCGCACGTCGTCGCCATTGCCCAGCGGCTGCATCCAGACATGCTCTCCCGTATTCATGTCGATGGCCGTCATGCGTGAGTAGGGCGGCTTCCACAACGGCAGGCCATCGGGCATCTGCGGGCCGAGCCCGCGGCCGCGAGCCTGCAGATAGCGCAGGTTCGCCCCCTCGTCGGGGCGCGGCTCCAGGTAGCGCAGCACGGAGTGACGATTGCGCGACGGCACATAGAGGATCCCCGTTTCCGGATCGACTCCGGCTCCCGCCCAGTTCGCACCTCCGCCGGTGGACGGTCGCATCAGGGTGCCGGCGAGAGTCTGCGGCGAGAACAGCGGCCCTAGGCGATACCCGCGCACCGCTTCCACTGCCATCCTCCGGATCTCGGGTGTGAAGTCGACGAGATCCTCCACCGAGGTTCCCTGAGCCTCGAATGGCAGGGGCTTGGTTGGAAAGGGCTGCGTGGGCGACAGCACCTCGCCGACCAGATCCGTGTCGGTCGCGACGGCGCGCTCCTCGATCGGCCAGATCGGCTCGCCGCTGACCCGATCGAAGACGTAGACGAACCCCTGCTTGGTCACCTGCGCCACGGCCTTGACGTCGCGGCCGTCGACGCGCACGTCGAGCAGGTTCGGCGCCGCGGGATTGTCGTAGTCCCATACCCCGTGATGCACCATCTGGAAGTGCCAGACACGCTCGCCGGTCTCGGCGTCGAGGCACAGCAGGCTCTCGGCGTAGAGGTTGTCGCCGAGGCGGTGACCCCCGTAAAAGTCGGGAGCCGAGGTGTTGGTGGGAACGTAGAGATAGCCGAGCTCCTCGTCGGCACTCATCATCGTCCACACCCCGACCTTGCCGGTGTGTCGCCACGACCCGTCGCTCCAGGTCTCGTTGCCGGGCTCTCCTGCCTGGGGGATGGTGTGGAAGGTCCATCGCAACGCGCCAGTGCGGACGTCGAAGCCCCGCAGCCAACCAGGCGGCATCTCCTTGACGTTGTTGTACGACGAGATCGACATCGGGGTGACCACCGTGTCGCCCACCACGATCGGCGGCGACTGTACCGAGTACAGGAGCGCGTTGAGCCAGTCACGCCCACCGCGCACCGCCCGCGGGATGCCCTCCATCAGATCCACGTGTCCACCGTCGCCGAAGTCCTCGCAGGGCCGACCCGTCTCGGCGAAGACACAGATCAGGTAGCCGTTCCCGGTCCCCCACAACACGCGCTCGTCCGAGCCGTCGCTCCAGTAGGCCACGCCGCGCTGGTTCCAGCGCGCGCTCATGGTGGTCGTGCCCTCCTCGTAGCTCTTGGGGTTGTAGACCCAAAGCGTCTCGCCCGTCCGCGCATCGATCGCTGCACCTTGTGATAGCGGTGTGTTGAGGAACAGCCGCTCCTCGACCATGAGCGGCGTCGCCTTGAATCCGGACAGTCTCGGCACCTGACCGGCGCGCCAGCGATCCGGATTCTCCCGGTCGAGAACCTCAAAGATCTCCCCCGTATCGCCCTGCCACTCACCGCCGGAGGCAGTGGTCTTGGTCAGTCTGCCGTCCACCGATCGCCAGCGCCAGGCAATCTCGAGCGCGGCGAAGTTGTCGCCGTTGATCTGCGATAGAGGCGAGTATTTGGTGCTGGCGAGGTCGCCACCGTAGGTACGCCACTCTCCCTCCGGCTCGACGCCCGCGACAGCGACGGGCAGCCACCCGGCTAGCACGAGCGCACCCAGGGGCACCCTACGATCTCGTCTACGCTTCATGACCTTCAGAGTCATCGAATTGTAGCGGCCCCGATCGCGCCAAGGAGTGATAGAACCCTCGCTCCATGAGACGAGACGGAGGAGACGCATGAGCAAGCTATGTGAAGACCGGGTCTGCATCGTCACCGGGGGCGCCCGTGGAATCGGCCGTGACTACTGCCTGATGCTGGCCGAGCACGGCGCAAAGGTGATCGTCAACGACCTCGGCGGCGCCCGCAACGGCGTCGGATCCGATCTGGGCCCGGCAGAAGAGGTGGTTCAGGAAATCAAAGCGGCGGGCGGCGAGGCCGAGGCCAACGGTGCCGACGTCAGCGACTTCGAGCAAGCGAAGGCCATGATCCAGCAGGCCGTCGACACCTTCGGCCGGCTCGACGTGCTGGTCTCGAACGCCGGCATCCTGCGCGATCGCATGCTCGTGAATATGACCGAGACCGAGTGGGACGCGGTCATCAAGGTCCACCTGAAGGGCACCTTCGCTCCGGCCCACCACGCCGCCGCCTACTGGCGCGACCAATCGAAGGCCGGCAACCCGGTCGACGCACGCCTCATCAACACCTCATCGGTGTCTGGCATCTACGGCAACATGGGCCAGACCAACTACGGTGCGGCCAAGGCCGGCATCGGATCGTTCTCGATCATCGCCTCGCGCGAGCTCAAGCGCTACGGTGTGACCGTGAACTGCATCGCCCCCGGCGCACTGACCCGGCTCACCGAGGATCTGGTGGTCGGCGAGATCACCGACGAGATGAAGCAGGCCCGCGATCCGAAGTGGGTCGCGCCGATCGTCACCTGGCTGGCATCGACCGAGTCGGCCGACGTGACCGGGCGGATGTTCGAAGCCTCCGGTCGCGTGCTAGCCGTCGCGGAGGCCTGGCACCGCGGACCGACGACCGACGCCGTCGAGGACCCGACGACGCTCGGCCCGATCGTGCGCACCCTGGTCGAGAACGCCAGGCTCAACGCCGGCATGGACGGCCAGGATCTCGACGGGGGGTTGGACTAGGGCGCGGCGCGACCTCTATCCGGTTACCGGCCGCGAGGTTCTCAGTCGGGAGATTCCGGCCAGCAACAGTAGGACTGCGAGAAAGAGCCAGGTCGCCGCCGGCAGAGTCGGCACACCGGCCTCATCGGCAGTCTGCGGGCAGGTGCCGAACGGACCGAAGCAACTCAACAGGACTTCCTGCGTGTCGCACTGGTACAGGATGAAGAACTCCGCCGTATCGCCCGCGCTCGGAGGTGTCTCACCGACGTAAGCGTAGGTTCCGATCACGGTACCCGGTGGCTGCTCGTCTATCGGCAGACCGTAACCCACGTAAGTGCCGTCGAAGTTCGCCAGGGCGGTGGCGTCTTCGAACTGGTCCATGATCGTGCCGTCAGTGAGACTCGTGATCCCGACCTCACGCGTCGCGCCCACGGTGGTCAGACTGAGGTCGAGATCCGCGTCGTTGGTGCAGCCGGCGTTCGAGCTGAGGGCGACGCCATTGGCCGTCGCCGCGAGCTTACCGATCGGAAGGTCACTCGACGAGACCTTCAGTCCAAACGTTCCGGTATCGGAGCCCCTATGATGAGCTGAAGCCCCCGCCGGCAGAAGGAGGAAGACTACGAGAGGACACACGAGGCGGGTGGTCAGCGCTTTCACGAGCAACTCTCCTTGGAATGTAGGTAGCGCTGTGGGCCCTACTAGTT